>JAWOFP010000032.1:0-16793 GCA_046497485.1 Candidatus Nanohaloarchaea archaeon
TTAACACTGTATCCAAGGATATCTAATGCCATTTCCATGCTTGCTGGCCCACTGAAACCGTCTTTATCTGTTACAAAGTACTGAATTATTTCTTCCAGTGTGTCGAGATCGCTCTTGCTTTTCTTGAACTTGAAATGCGATGACATAATCTCTCGGTTCTGAGCCATTAAGGAATAACCATCCTGAGTATCGATCTCGGTTGAGAAAGTTGATACATTCTGAAGCTCGCCTGTCTCTTCACCGAACTTGACCTGTTCTCCAGGCCTAACTGCCCGGCTATTCTTCAGGTAGAGGCCTGCTGCCAGATTCTGGAAAAGATCTTTGAACCCGTAGAATAGTAGGCCTGCAAGTAGTAAGGCTAAAGCCCATGATGCTGCTGTGACAAATTCCTGAATGGTGCTTTCAGCAAGATTTGCCTGTGTTAGTATGAACTGTAGGATTAGTAGGTAGAGTATTCCTTTTAGGATCATTTCGCTGACTTGAAGAATTTCCTGGCTTACCCCAGCGTTTCTAATGTAGCTTCTAAACCCTACTGTTTTGAAGAAGTCTGTAGCAAGCTTTGTAACTATGTTTACTCCTATTACTCCGAGTATTAAAATTAGAACTATTGATAGTATGTTTGGAAGTGCATCGATAAAGCCTGCGTATATTTCACGGCTGACATCCGCGTTCAGGTAAAATAAGGTTGCTGCAATAACTGAAGCGTTCAGTACATATACTGAGTACTGGATCTTGCCTCTGATTCTCTGCAAAGTTTTTCTATTAGCGTCTTCCTTCCTTTCAATCAGGAATGAAGTCGCTCCTCTTCTATAGACTCTAACTGCTAGATGCCCTAGTACAAGTATGAGTAGAGCTACAGTTAGACGGATTGGTAATGCTTCTGCGGTTAGAAAACCTGCTAATTGAGATAGAATTGCCAAGGCTTTATTGCACCTTTAGTAAGATAGAAAGGGTTTTCCGTTTTTATAAACCTTTAATTTTTCCGTGACCTATCAAACGCCAGCGCGAGTCGATTTGCCGGCTAATAGCCACTCTATCCCCGACTTCCGCACAGACAGGCATCTTCAGATTCAACCTTACATCGTCTCCTGCCTGAGTCACTACACCAGCAGACTTAGTAGTACCTACATTGACCATTAAGGCCTCATGCTCCTTAATGTTCTCAATCTCCATCTCCTCGCCTGAACCAATTAGCGTATCCATTAATTCGACATCAAGCTCGAGTTCCTCAGTTGTTTCAGGCAGTTCTCCTTTCCTACCTAAAACATTTCCTGCCAGTCCATCGGACTTAACCAGCGAAGGATCTAGCTCAGTTTCCAGGCCTAAAAGCCCTCCTGGAACTGCTTCATCTACTGGAGAATCTCCCTGAACTATCCCCGTGATTTCTGTTGTGACTTTCTCCCATTTCTTTCCATCTTTCCTGATTCCGGGCTTTAACTCGATTTCATCGCCTTTCTGAAGCTTTCCTTTGACCAAGCTTCCTCCAAGGACTCCTCCAAGGAGACCTTTAGGCTCTGTTCCCGGCTTATTAGTGTCGAAAGATCTGGCGACAAGCATCTTTGGACTTGATTCAGTATCTCTTTCTGGAGTCGGGATCTCATCTTCTAAGGCCTGTAAAAGCACATCGACATTAATTTCGTGCTGCGCAGACATTGGAATTATTGGCGCGTCTTCCGCTATACTGCCTTCGATGAACTCTTTGATTTGCTTATAATTTTTCTGGGCTTGCTCTTCGTCTACGAGATCAATCTTGTTCTGTACAATTACAATGTTTTCAATTCCTGCGATCTCGAGTGCTGCAAGATGTTCATGTGTCTGAGGCTGCGGACATTCTTCGTTTGCGGATACCATTAAGATGGCTCCGTCCATAATGGCTGCGCCCGAAAGAACATTTGCCATCAAGGTTTCGTGTCCCGGAGCATCGACAAGCGAAACCGTTCTCTTTTCTTCTCCCTCTCTGTCAACATTTAGGCCTTCATCGCTCTCGTAATAAGTAACATCTGCGTATCCTAATCGGATAGTAATTCCTTTCTTTAACTCCTCACTGTGTCTATCAGTCCACTGACCGGACAAGGCTTGAGTTAAAGTGGTTTTTCCGTGGTCTACATGACCTACAAGGCCTATATTGACTTCAGGGACTTTGCTCATTCTTCGTCCTCTGAAAGAATTTCTTCTACGCTTTTGGAGCCTTCTTCGACTACCTTTGCGTTTAACTGTTCGATATCTTCTGAGACTGTGTTTCCTCTGACGGACTTTCTTTTTCTTACTCCGTCTTTCTGAGTTCTGATACCTGATCCGTCTTCGATCATTACTCTTTCTCTTTCGGATCCTTCAATACTCTCTCTCATTGGGAAGCCTGCTTTATCGCTTCCTCCGGTAATTTCTAGAGTGTAGCCGTTGAGGCCTAGAATTTCTCCGTTGAAAGTATCTCCGATCTGTTTTCCTGTAAAGTTTTCAGCTTCAGTTTCTACTTGGTGTACTTCGCCGTCTTGTGTTCCAAAGTTAATTTGCATTGTTTAATCACGCTCAGTTCTAACCGAACAATTAATTAATGGAGAAAAATCTTTTTAACCCCTGCCAGCTTTTTATGCCATTGAAACTCTTTCAATAATATTATGAGAGGACAGGTAGTCGCAGCGATCCAGGGCCACTTTTTGAAGGCCTTCACAGGGATAATTGCGGCGCCTATACCTGTAGGCCTTTATTACGGTGAGTCGTGGACTGGGCTTCTAGGATTTGTTTATGCATCAGTTGGGTGTCTAGTCTTAGCTCTTTCACTGAATAAAATCGGTCACTACCGGGAGCCCTCAGTGGGAGAAGCGATGATAGCCACAGTCACAGGATGGATGATAGCAATTGTTCTCGGCGCGATACCGTTCATGGTCGAAGTATCGATAACAAACTCTGTCTTTGAATCGGCTGCAGGACTGACAACCACAGGAATATCGATTTTCTTGAGGCCTGAAAACCTTCCGAACTCGCTGCTGTTCTGGAGAGCATTGATGCAGTGGGTAGGAGGATTAGGAGTACTAACATTCTTCATAGCAGTTATTAGAGAATCTGGAGGAATCTCAAGGAAACTCTTCTCCGCAGAGACACATAAGACAGATCCAGGAAGCATCAGGCCTTCACTCAAAAAATCGATACTAGAACTCTGGAAAGTCTATATTTTCATTACAGGCCTGTTCATCGCACTCTATGCAGCACTGGGAATGGGAATGTTTGATGCTGTAGCCCATTCGTTCTCAGGGATCTCTACAGGAGGGTTCTCGACAACAGGCGCTAGCATGATGGCGTTCAACCAAGGGATTCAGGTAGTTACAGTAGGATTAATGTTCTTGGGCGGAATGAACTTCGTACTAATATACAAAGGCCTGAACCTCGATACCTCAATAATCAATAACTCGGAGTTCAGACTTTACAGCAAAGTATTCCTAGCATTTGCCGGATTATTCATGTTGGATATCTGGAGGCAAGGCCTTGAGGCCACCTGGTTTGATGCAGTCTTCCAGTCAATAGCAGTCCTCTCCTCAACAGGCTACGGGACTATGGGGCTTCTAGGCCTTTCAGTTTTCATGCAGTTCATGCTTGTCGCATTAATGTTTATGGGAGGCTCACTCGGATCAACATCCGGAGGAGTCAAGACTTTCAGAGTCATGACATTAATAGAGCTCCTGAAGACCCGGTTAAGAGCTTATTCGCTCCCTGATACAGCTATTAATGAGGTAAAGATTGACGGCCAGATACTGGAAAATGAGGCCATCAGAACGGTCAGCGTACTATTCTTCACCTGGATTATGATAATAGTCGCTGGAACAGGCCTAGTAATGGCGATCGAAGACATGACCTTTATGGCCGCACTCTCAGGTACGGTCTCAGCTGCAGGAAATATGGGGCCTGTATTTATGGAAGGAACTGATATGGTGGCGCTCTCCGACCCAGTGAAGCTTATCTGGACATTTATCATGCTTGCTGGAAGACTGGAGATGCTTCCAGTACTGGCAATCTTTAATAGGGAAGTTCTCTCATCCTAAAATATGTATGTAGTAATCACCGGGATCAATATATTGTCCCGAAGACTGGTGAAAAGACTCGAAGGACGCCACGATGTAGTAGTCGTGGAAGAAGACGAAGACAAATGCAATAGGCTATACTCTTCATCAGGAGCGACAGTCATAAACAAGTCTCCATCAACACTTACAGCGTTAGAAGATGCTGGAATCACAGAAGCAGATATTCTAATATCCACATTGAAGGAAGACAATGAGAACATGGTAGTCTGCTCCCTCGCTAAGAAATACGGTGTTCCAAAAGTAATTTCCAGGATGGAAGACGATGAATACTTCGATGCTTTCCAGATAATTGATGCACAGACAATAGGTCATACAGACCTCTTGCTTTCAGAGTTCCTATCAGCAGTAGAACATCCTTATTTGGTCAAGCTTTCTAATCTTTCTGAGGACAGGGAGGTGCTTAAGGCCTCAGTTAGAGAAAACTCAAATCTGATAGAATCGACTGTTGATCAGGTAAAAAATGACTCGAGTTTCCCTGAAAGCTTCATGATCTCGACTGTTCTCAAATCAGACGACACATTGGATGCATCGGATGATCCAATCCTAGAAGAAGGAGATGAGCTTATCTTAGTAGGACCATCTGAAGACAAAGAAATTCTGGACAAATTCTTCCAGAACCAGTAGAACAATAAACATTCAGGCCTTCAAATATTTCAATGACCGCGATAGTCTGGATCCGTAGATCAATGCGAGAGCATGATAACACTGCTTTAGTAGAGGCCTCCAAAGAACACAATGAAATTATCCCTTTCTATGTTGTAGACGATAATTACTTTGAGAATGCTGATCTAGGTTATCCAAGGGTCAAGTTCTGGAGAGAATCACTGATTGAATTAAGGGAAGGTCTCCAGGACAAAGGTAAAGACTTGGTCGTTAGAAAAGGAGATCCAGTAGGCCAACTCAAGAAGATATTAGAGGAAACTAATGCAGATAAAATATACTTCAATAAGGATTATTCCAAGTATTCTAGAGAAAGAGATGAGAAAGTTAGAGGCCTAGATGTAGAGGTAGAAGACTTCAAAGACATCACAATGTTCGAGAAAGAAGAAATTCTAACAAACGATGGCTCTCCTTACAAAACTTATACTTACTACGCGAAGAAATGGTTCAAGAAAGAGAAAAGAAGGCCTCAGGAACCAGAAAATTATGAGGTCCCAACAGTTGAAAGCGATGAAATTCCTTCGCTGGATAAGTTAGGATTTGAGGAGCCGGAAAACTTTGAATGGATCTGGAATCCGGGGCGTGAAGGAGGCCTAAAAAGAATTGAAGAGTTCAAAGAAAAAATTCTGGATTACGACGAAAATCGGGATTATGCGTGGAAAGACTCGACTTCTAAACTTTCTCCGCATCTCAAATTTGGGACAGTTTCTATCAGAGAATGTTTCTGGGAAGCCGAGAGAATTAAAGCTCGGAACCCCAACAGCGATACCTCAGGAGTGAAGACTTGGCAGGAAGAACTGGCCTGGAGAGACTTCTACTTCCAGATGCTATGGAACTACCCAGAGTCTCAAGATAAGGCCTTGCTAGAGCAGTTCAGAAGCATCGACTGGAGATCCAAAGAAGACGCAAAAGATGACTGGGAGGCCTTCATAAATGGAAAGACAGGATTTCCTTTCGTCGATGCAGGAATGCGCCAGTTAAAGAAGACTGGCTGGATGCACAACCGGCTGAGAATGGTTGTCACAAGCTTTGCATGTAAAGACCTCTGGCTTGACTGGAAAGACCTGCACCAGTTCTTCAACGAGAACTTTGTGGACGCAGAAATCGCTTCAATGATTGGAGGAATACAATGGGCTTACTCTATCGGAACAGATGCACAGCCTTACTTCCGCGTCTTCAATCCATGGACACAGGGAGAGAAATACGATCCTGACGGAGAATACATTCGTAAATGGGTGCCGGAACTACAAGATGTGCCGGATGAATACATCCACAGGCCTCAAAAAATGAACCAGATCGCCCAGAAAGAATCCAACTGCATAATTGGAGAAGACTATCCTGAACCGATTGTTGACCACGATGAAGAGAGGAAAAAAGCGGTGGAAAGGTTCGAGGATGCCCGGGAATAGAATTTAAATGTCCATCTATAAACCCTTAGTAGTGATTAACCATCAAAGCTAGAGGCCTATTACTACTCGGATTAACACTTCTACTAATCGGATCAACAACAGCACTTTCTTGGGATAATCCCGAAAATGGAAACTTAGATTATTTAGGGCCATCAGGCATAGATGTTAATTTAGAAGTAAACGGCTCTGACTTAGGAAGCGGAGATAGCGTTGATATTTATTACAATGTAGAATCTGAAGGTTGGACGAGTTTAGACGTATCTGAAGATGGCGATATATGGTCTGCTAGCTTTGATAATACGGGGGAAACTAGTAATGGAGATAATGTAGAGTTTAAAGCCAACACAAGCAGTTCCGAGGTAGACGATAGTGAAATAAATTTTGAAGCAACTTCGGACATATCAGGCCCAGATCTAACACTAGAGCAACCTTCCAGCGCTACAAATGATGACGACACTTCAGTTGAAGTAAGTGCAGCAGATGATGTTTCAAGTGTGGAGAATATTTCTATGACTGTTTTAGATGATAGTGACGAGGAAATTGATTCTAATACATGTGATTCTTCAAGTTGTGAAGTAGATAATTTGGGGTTAGATGATGGAGAATATACTGTTGAAGCCGCTTCTTATGACACTATCGGAAACAATGATAATGACGATTGGAGTTTTACTGTTGATACTAGTTATGATGGTCCGGAGGATTTCAGTTTTGATCCTTCACCTGACGTAATTAATATTGAGGATTCCTCAGATCGTGAAATTGATGTAGAGACTGAAGAAGATAACGATGATACTGATCTTGATGTTGAGTGCAGGATTAATGACGATGATGTTGATAGCTTTACCATAGATAGTAATGATGATGCTGGAGATGAAACCTATACTTGCGATATTTCAGATGACTATGAAGATGAAACATTTAATTTAGAACTATATATCGAAGATCAAGCAACTAATGAATTCACTTTTGAGTCTGATGAGTTTGGATTTGACGCTAGCGCACCAAGTATCTCAGAGCTGGAATCTATTACTGGAGTCTCAGTTTTCAATGAAGACTTTGAAATGAGTTATGAGGCCTTTGACAGTGTTTCCGGCGTTGATTATATTGATTACAGCGTAGGAGACGGAGATGAGAGTCAGCTGGAAGATTCTTCCGGGAACTTTACTGTTGATACTTCAGATCTTGAGCAGGGAAGTTATGAGGTTCAGGCTCAGGCAGTTGACAATGTTGGAAAAGTAAGTGATGAGAGAACTTTTGAGTTCGATTTCTATCCTGATGAAGTCCCTGAACTTACTCTTGAAGGCGAAACCGAGTTGAATGTGACTTCCGGTTCTGATACCACTTTGGAACTTGATTTAGAGAATACTGGGCGGCTTTTGGTGCCTGAAGGAAAAGTTTCAGGATCAGAGGACTTCGTGGAATCCGCAAGCTATGGAAATGTGGCTCCCGGAGAATCCGAGACATTAGATATAGTTTTCAGCCCAGAAAACGGGCTCGGTGAGTACACGGTTGATCTTCAGGCCTCGACTGTTGATGCTTCTCACTCTGTAGATGTATTGGTTAGAGCTGACAGCAGTGAGCAGGACGAAATCGATGAAGAAGTTCAGAACTATAGGAGTAATTTAGATGATCTGAATTCTAGAGTCGAACAGTTAAGGCCTAGCCTGGCACAGGAGAGAAAAGATAGGATTGACTCTGACTATGAAGAGTTCCAGTCACAGGTTACTGAAGCAGAGCAGGCAGTAGAAGAAGGAAGATACTATGAAGCGGATGAAATCCTCAGCAACTTGAACACTAGCCGGCAGTCAGCCGAATCAACTTTTGAGACGGTAAAGAGTGAACACGAGACCGCAATGAGAAACCGTTACATCTTAGCCGGCCTATTCTTAGTACTGCTGTTGATAGGCGGTGGAGCAGGATTTGTCCTTTACAGCGATGAGTATGAAATCGACATTGAGTCTCTCTCCGATCTAAGCATTGGGGGAGAAGGAGATAGTGAAGACGAGGAAGAAACTGACTCAGGTTACAGTGGACAAGGAGAGGATGAAGAGGGTTCAAAGTCTGCTATCGATAGAATCAAGGATAGAGTAGATGACTTGAGAAACGGTGAAGAAGAAAACGAGCCTGAGTATGAGTTCAAGTAAATTTTCTTAATTTTTCCTTATATTTTCTCAGTGTTTCTGAACTGTGACTTCATTAGGCCTTTCGCTCTAACAGTCTCGAGTACTTGCCTGAATTCATGTAGATAAGTTTCATCTGCTGCAGCATTCGAAGCTGCCTCGTCTATCAGAAGCATGATCTGTGGATCGTCTCTAAACTTTCTGATTAGTTCCTTGTTTGCGCGTTTCTTGTTTAGGTACTGGCTGACGGCTGGCTGTGTGATATCCATTTTTTCCCCAATCTCTTTCTGGTATAGGCCATAGTCGTCTGCTAACTTCTCCGCTAGAAGTGAACGCGCCGCGGGTAGAAAGTCTCTGGTAATGGTTTCTGCTTCAAAATCCATACAAAATTATAACGGGGTTATAACTCTTAAATACTGTTGTTAGATGGAACAAGAAAAAGAGAGGTAAAATATGTGTCAGACTTTAACTAGAGATCGCTCTGCTGAACTTCTCTGGAGAGCTTCTCAATGTCTGCGCTTAAGGCCTCAAGCTTTCTGCTGACTCTTTCTTTCTCCTTTATGATGTTCTCTACTTTCTCATACTTTCGAGCTGCGTGATCAAGATGATGTTTTTCGACATAAGCTGCGTCGGTATCCATCATGTTTTCGATTATTTCGTTTGCAATCTTACCTAGCAGGATATTAAGTCCAAAGTAGACATTTGACCGTACATACTGGCCTTCGCCTGCCTCGTCTCTAATCATTCTTTTTACTCTTGCATGAGTGAAAGGTAAGTCTTCTATTTCAGTATCTTCAGGTACTTCAACCATGTTATCACACAAAAAATTCGGGTTACAGGCTTTTAACTCTTGTCGAAAACCGCAAGTTATAAACACAGGCCTTTCGAGTGAATATTTATGATAGAACTTGCAACGCTAAACGCCGTGCTCGATGCTATACTGAAGATTATGGCGATCTTTATCGCAGGCTACTT
Organism: Candidatus Nanohaloarchaea archaeon; assembly: GCA_046497485.1. Lineage (GTDB taxonomy): Archaea > Nanohalarchaeota > Nanosalinia > Nanosalinales > Nanosalinaceae > B1-Br10-U2g21. Next base: position 9,238 of record JAWOFP010000032.1, read on the forward strand.
CGTGTTCTTAATGAAGAATTTTCAGGATTTTATCCAGAAAGCGGAGAAGTCAGTTGAATCAGTTGAGCAGTCGGCAGAGGCCGTAGAGAAATCAGTTAGATGGGGTAAAATTCTTCCATTCATAGGTGGTAAGGAATGAATGACTTTCTAGAAGCAGCGAAAAACTCTAAGAGCGGAGATAAAGACGATGATTCTGGCGAGAGATATGAAAAACTGAAGAAGGAAGAAGCTGGAACACAGGATGAAGATTTGGCGAAGAAAAGGTTTGAAGAGTTGAAGGAAGAAGCCAAGCAAGACTACATTGAGAAGCAGAAACGGAAGGAGAAGGAAAGAAAGGAAAAAGAGAAGGAAGAAGAGGAAGAAGACAGAGAAAGTTTCGTGACTCACTGAATGGCCTTACAGGAAGTACCGCGAATCACCAAGTATCTCTCAGTAGTCATGTTGTTCGGCTGGCTCGGCAGGAATACTGTCTGGCAGTTTCTACCAGTCTATTTCGAAATGCATATAGAATCAGTTTTCCTAATCGGCATTCTGACATCTATACCTGCAGCAGTAAGTATACTGATGGATATACCAGTGAGTAACTATGTCCAGAGAGTAGGAGAAAAATTCGTGTTCTTCACAGGCCTTGTGTTCGGTGCTTTCCCTGCAGTTGCCTATATAGCAGCGACCCCTTTAACTCTTGCTTTTGGCAAACTGTTTGAAGGAGTTACAAAGAGTCTAGTCTGGAACAGTGGCTGGAGTCTCTCAATGAAGAGTTCGAATGAAGACTCTGAATCAAAATCTCTTTCAGTCTTTTTACTTGGCGTAAATCTCGCAGCAATCTTGGGCCCAATAATTGGAGGATACTTGATCCTCAGTAACGGATTTAATCTAGTCTTAGGCCTATGGCTATTAACATCAATAATCTCAATCGGTATATTTTTGTCCTACATAGGGATCTCTTCAAAGGCGGACAAGGTACTGATGTTCGAGGAGCTTTTCAAATCAAAGACTTACTCAAACGACTTCAACCATTTGAAAGAGCACTGGAGAAAGGTCACGCCAGCCTATGGAATGATTTTCCTTTATTCGATCATATTCTCATTTTTCTGGCTTGCAGTACCTCTAGCACTAGAAGAGGCTGGAGCAACTTATGTGGAAATGGGATTCATTTTCGGACTGGCTGCATTACCTAAGGCCTTCCAAATATTTTTCGGAGATCTCGCGGATAGAATAGGACGGTATAGGATGCTTATTTTGCTTTCAGCAGCATTAAATCCTGTACTGTTTGCGATGTACTTCCTTGAAGGTCCTTTGATGCTTGGAGCATTTTTCTTTGTAGCAGCTCTACTGACTAATGGAATTCCTCCTATAATTCATACAGTATTTGATCAGCGGGCGCCGGAAGAAGTGGAGAGCGAACTCGTAGGATTTATGGAGACCTCAAAACATGTAGGACAGTTTATAGGGCCTGCGATGGCGGGAACAGTTGCTTCTGCATTCAGTCTTTCAGCCTCTTTCGCAGCCGCAGGAATAATCTCTCTAGTGATGTTAGGCTATTCGATGAAGCTTCAGAGATTGTGAAGTTTTCCAAAGTCAAATACTCCGGCTTCACGGGAGATAGCATAGGCCTCAAAATCTCCTAAATTAAAATCCTTCAAAATCGGGGAAAGTAGTTCTGAAGAGCTCATCCTGTTGATCTCTGAACCATTTGAGATGGGGGAGTATGCAGGTAAAACAAATATCTCTTTCTCGGAATATAGATGAAGTAATGCATCGACCTTTTCAGTCACTCCGATATCATCTTCGAGAGCAAGCGCCGGATGCTCGTGACCAATCACAATCGTGCTCCAATCCTGTTCAGGCCTTTCATCTCCATGCGTAAACAGCACGCCATCTTCTTCATACTGTTCAAGAGGCCTCAACCCGTGTTCTTCCAGTATGCTATCGATAAAAGTATCGTGATTACCCTTGATTATGATCACATCCTGAAAATTATCGGTCAGGAAGCCTACTAAGTCATCAATCTCGGATTTCTCACTGTAACTGGTAGAGTACTGATTCTTCAAATCCCCATTAATCAGAATCCTATCACAGCCGGTTAATTCTCTAATTTCCTCCAACTCTTCCTTAACTTGATCTAATTGGAACTCAGGAATATAATTCCCTCTGGAAGTCATACTTGCTTCCAGGCCTAGATGCAGATCACTGATCGCAATCAAATCTAATTCTGGGAAATAGATTGCTGGGTAATTTCCAATTATTTTGAAATCTGTCACTGGTTAACTAGTTTCCAGATATCTATAAAAGAATCAAAGAAATCCTCGTCAGTCGAGACAAGCTGATAGTTAGCACCGTACTCATCGCATAAGGCCTCTATCCCTTCAGTATGCTCCTTCAACTTAGACTTGTAACTTGATTTCGTGCTTCTGGAAAGATAAGCTCTTACAGTAGAATCTGACTCAGGGTCCTCAAGGATTGTATCGCCGGAAAAAGAAGGATCAAGCTCCTCATCATCAAAGACATTCACCAAAATAACTTGGCTGCCTTTCAAGGCCTGAAGACTAGACTCTATCTGATCTAAATCAGTTAGGAAATCTGATATAATCACTACAACTGACTTATTCTTAATTCTGGAGCTGTACTGCGTTATACAGTGCTCAACCTTGCTTTCAGGCGTCTTACGCATACCGTTCAAAGTATCAACTAACTGAATCAAGTTACCGTTACGCCGGGCAGAAGTCAAGTCAGTTAAGGTCTCGGAGAAAACAGAAAACCTGAAACGGTCATTAGTTTTATTCGTCATATAAGCCAGGCCTAATCCTAACTGCCCTCCAAACTCATACTTGTTTTTATCTCCAAAATCCATTGAACTACTTCTATCAAGTATTATATGGACCGTAACACTCCTTTCTTCATCAAATCTTTTCACAAAGAATTCTTTGGTTCGCGCGTAGGCCTTCCAGTCAATCTTTCTAATGTCGTCTCCCGGAACATACTCTTTGTGATCTTTGAAAATCATTCCTTGTCCGGAGAAGTCACTGTTCTGCTCTCCCTGCTTCATCTCGTTAGAGTTCTTCTCTAACGCTATCTGAAATCTTTCTAACTCGTTAAGGAACTCGGCTTCAATCATACTCCTTCAACTATTTCCTCGATCACATCGTCTTCTTTCAGGCCTTTTTTCTCCGCCGCAAAGCTGAGACCGATTCTATGCCTTAGAACAGGTTTCGCCATCTTATCCACATCTTTCTGAGATACATGGTTTCTATTATTAATCAATGCATGGCCTTTAGCCGCTAAAACCAGGTTTATCGAAGCTCTCGGCGACGCACCGTAATCCAGCTCATTCTTCTTCCTAGTAGCTCTGACAATGTTTACCACATCATTCAGTATATCGTCTGCTATAGGTACCTGCCTGGTGAACTCCTGAAGTTTAATTAAAGAGGCCTTGGAAATAACTTTTTTCAGCTCCGGACTGTAATCGAGCTCAGTTGTAAACCGTTTAACAATCTTCTCTTCCTCATCATGCTCCGGGAAATCAAGTGTGATCTTCATCATGAAACGATCTCTCTGCGCTTCCGGGAGCGGATAGGTTCCTTCCTGTTCAATCGGATTCTGAGTCGCTATAAGGAAGAAAGGAGCCTCAAGCTCATATGAACGGTTTCCGACCGTTACCTGTTTCTCCTGCATCGCTTCCAGTAAAGCAGACTGAGTCTTAGGTGTCGCACGGTTAATCTCATCTGCTAAAACCATGTTAGCAAAGATAGGACCTTCCTGGAACTCGAACTCAGCTTCACCAGAAGACTCATCAATTATATGAGTTCCTGTAATATCTGAGGGCATCAGGTCCGGAGTAGATTGAATCCTTGAGAACTCTAGGCCTATAGTCTGAGAAATTGTCGAAGCCATCTTTGTCTTACCCATTCCAGGATTTGATTCCAGTAAGATGTTTCCATCGCAGAGCATACATGTCAAAACCTGGTCTATAACTTCTTCCTGCCCTACAATTACTTTCCCTACTTCATTTTTGATTTCGGCCAGTTTTTCATTCACTTTTTCATACTTTACTGAGCTCTTATCGGATAACTTCATACAACATTAATTGACGGGCCTCATTAATAATTATTCAATGTCCCTTATTGCAAGACTGTACTCTCTCATCAACCAAGAATCCTCCTCAATTTCGGGAGATGCCTCATACATCAGCTCTCTATCTCCTTCAAAACCTCTTAAAACGCTTTCTTCAAAGCTTTCTCCCTCGCCAACAATCTCAATGTCTACATCTGAGCCAGTATCGTCTAAATCAGACTCTTCTCCTAAGACATCTGAAGCATTTCCACGGAAATCATCTCCATCATCCTGAGAACCAACTATATCAGATATACGATCGTAAGCGCCAGAAGCATCTACATCGATAACAGGCACTATTAGGCCTGAAACTGTCGTTAAAATCGCAAGGCCTCCAACCAGGAAAAGTTTTTGAACAATTCTCTCTGAAGGTATTATGCTTTCGGAACTTACTGTCCTGGCTCTTTCCATTACATCGCCGAACAATGCCTCGGAAACCGTATCTCGTTTATCAAGATTGTCTCTAGCAGTTCTCAAAAGTTCCTGAAGCTCATCGTTTTGATCCTCGTAAATCTCCACGCTGTAGCCACGAGTCCTGTAAATCAGGTTCCCTAAGAAAAATACTGCTGCTATCCCTCCAAGTATCCGAAAATCATACTCAAAACTTGCCAGAAAAGCTAGAAAATTCAGGCCTAAAACCAGTATAAGTGTATCAAGACTGCTCTGTAAGGCCTTAATCTTCCAGTATTCTCTTTTCAGTCTTTTAAGCAGAGTCTCAATTCTCATAGTCATCTATCCAAGTCTCGCAGACAACTGTCGAATTATCGTTCAAGTCTTCTTCATTGCAGATGTCTTCGAGATCATTTCTTATTGTTCTGAAGTCTTCTCTAAATCTGTTTCTTTCACTTTCAAGCTCAGAAGTTTGGTTTCTAAGTCGCTCAAGTTCTCCTTCTAAGTCCGATTCTTCTGATTCGATGTCTCCTATCTGCTGCTCGAGCTCCGAAGTTCTATTCTGTAAATTCCGGTTCTGCTGTAATAGTTTAGTATTGTTTGCTTCTAAGGCTCTTTTTTCCGAGTTTAACTCATCTATCTCCGTCTCTAGTTCGGCCCGGTCTCCTGCAATGTCCTCAAACTGGGTCTGAAAAACAATGGATAATCCTACCAGTAGTGAGAGGCCTACAACCGTTGTAAGCAGCAGGAATGGGTTGAGCCGTCGCTTCAGTAAGAACTTCATCTCTACAATAATTTGGTTTCTGAAAGGTTTAATACCTCGGCCTATTTTTAAGTAGAATCCAATCCAATTATCAATTATGTCTTCAGGAGGAAACTCTGACAACTGCAGCTTCGGCCACACATTCATCCACTATGATGACCAAGGCGGAGTCTCAGGAGAAGCAAAAGAAGCAGTAAAGGACATTAGAAAGGGCAAACTGAACAGTTATGAAGAACTTCAAGATAGAGGCCTAGGCCTTATGGATATAATGGGAGGCCCTATCAGAAAATTGAAGGCTAAAGGTAATGGACAGGGAACAGGTTACGGAGTTGTCTTGACCGCACCCGACAAATATGATGAAGACCTTGATTATACAGTCAAGCGAGTTACAGAATCAATTTTTGTTTCTCCTCAAAGCCAGTTGCATGATGAGTTTATGCAGAGAAAGCAGCAGGCGGAGCAGAGAGTGAATCAGACGCTTTCAAACTTTTCAGATATACTTGAACAGAAACACCTGCTTGAGCACGATATCAGGAAGTTAAGGAGCCGTGCAGAGGCCTTCAATTCAAAGGATGAAGATATCTTGAAAGGAGATTTCGTTCAGTTAGTAGATGGAGCCGGAGCAGGAGGACAAGGAGCAGATGAACAGGCCTTAAGGTTCTTGAGAGATAACAATATCTATCCGACGATTGTCGCAGACTTCATGGAGATGGACTCTGTCGATGACCTAAAGAAAGCAGATAATCACGACGATGTAGATGAAGACGGCCATCTTGCTGATCTTCCAAGAAATGAGAAGGCGATTCTCAGGAAAAAGTTCACGATGTATGAGAAATGGAAGGACATGTACGGAAGCGAAGTGAACCGCCGATTGAAAGAGTTAAAGTCCCAGCAGCAGAATATCGAGCAAAGCATTCAGAAGACCAAAGACTGGCTTGAGCCCTATGTAAAGGATGTCGTAATGATCAACGAGATGGGCGACCAGCAGAATGATTTAACCAAATACTACGAATGGAAGGGCTACTCCTCAATGGAGAGAAACCTAGAATTTATTTGCTACAAAGGCTTCAAGAAGGAGAATGGCAGACTAGTGGAAGAACCTGATGATCCGACACATTACAGAGTTATGCATGTCTTCGGAGTCCATGTCGTGACAGCGAAAGGCGAACAACCGAACCAGCCGGGCGGAAGCAGCACAGGAGTAGTATTCTGGAGGCCTGCAATCGTCTGCAAGCATGTCTTCGAGAACTTCTTCGAGCCTAAAATCAAGGAAGCTGATAACCTGGTAGAGGAAATGCATGACAAGTATGTTGGGAACTTTGAAGGCTACCCCGAATCTGATGAAATCAAAGAAGCCAGGGAAGCAGAGGATATGTCCGTTAGAGAACTACGAGATAAAATTCAAGAAGAGTACAAAAATATCTTAGAAAATGAAGGAGAGGACTTCGAAAATGCTTCAATCCCTATAGAGTTCTCCTCGAAAATCAGGCGTGTTGAAGACGGCTTAGATCATCCTGAAAGCATAATTGAAGACTACTCAATTCACCATTATGAGGCCTTACAGAATGTTCTAGACTTAGACTTTGATGATGACGAAGAAGATGAGAATGAGATGCTAGAAGGCGTGAAAGAAGATATAGCAAAGTTCACGGGAAAGACTGATCAATTTTATTTAGATGGAGACGCTCAAGGCCAGGCGATGATGGATATGGTAACAGAGTTTAGATTTGATTTTTATTTTGACTACAAAATTGGCTTCGGCATGAACACGATGAAATAAGAGGGGATCCTTCAGGTCGAGCGACAGTGCGAAGCCGGTGCCACAGGTCTCCAACAGCTCTTTCAATGTCGGAATGTGGGCTGGTAGCTCGCTCCGATCGAGTGTGGAGATGGGGCGCTTGCGGAGCCCGTTGCGCACCACGCCATCGTGATCGAGGACCGCGGTACCGTCGGCGGTGAGCCACACGTCGCTCTCGAGGCCCGTCGCTCCCAGGCGCAGGGCCAGCTCGAAGGCTTCCAAGGTGTTGTCCGGCGCATGGGCCTTGGCGCCGCGATGGGCGAACGTGATCGGCGGATCGAGGAGGGAGGGAAGACGCTGTTGCACTCCGACTCATGATGGCAGGCCCGTAGACTGCCGCCGTGTTCAATCTGCAAGGCAGCGAGATCGTGGTGATCCTGCTGCTCGCGCTCGTGGTGCTGGGGCCCGAGAAGTTGCCGGATGCAGTGCGCAAGTTCACCCAGACCTACGCCGAACTCAAGAAGATGAGCAGCGGGTTCCAGTCGGAGCTGAAAT
>JAWOFP010000022.1:0-4833 GCA_046497485.1 Candidatus Nanohaloarchaea archaeon
ATTCGCCCGCACAGGGATTTGAACCCTGGATCTGCACCTCCGCAAGGTGCCGTCTTTCCACTAGACCATGCGGGCCTTACAAGTAGTTATTTTTGAGAAGGGTTTTAAATCCAGAATGGGCCCGGCTTTTATATACTCGGCGCGTTAAACCCGTTTTAAAGGTGAACAAAATGGAATTAATCGAAAAGATCAAAGAAAAACTAGGCCTAAATTAGTAAATTTGTATAGGCCTGTCCGTATTTTAACTTTTTTCTATTAACTACTTTCTATAAGGTGAATCAAATAAAATGGGAGATATTGCTTGTGTATACAAAGTTATGCCGGAAGACGCTGAAACCGATTTAGAAGAGATTAAGGACCAGTTAAGAGAACTGCTTGATGTCGATGATATCGGTGAGGAAGAAGTCGCATTCGGATTAAAGGCTGTCAAAGTTTCCTGCATCACAACAGATGAAGAAGGCGGGACAGATGCAGTAGAAGAAAAACTGGAACAGTTAGAAGGTGTCCAGAGCTACGAACTAGAGCACTTCGACAAACTTTAAGATCTCAACATATTGAACTTATTTTTATTTTCCTAATTAATCTAAAAAGTTTTCTCTCCGCCGTTACAGGCCTTGCATCCGTAATCTAAGTTGTCTTCGCTGCAGACTTTGGAGCCGCATACATCGCATGTTGTGACTGCTTCTCTTTCACCGCAGTAATCGCAGATAGCCATAATTATATTGTTGTAGGCCTATATTTTTCTGTGTTATGGGAGTAAATCTGGGAGAGCTGATTGAGCCTGAGGAAATAAGTTTTGATGATTTGAATGATAGAGTTATCGCAATCGATGCGATGAACACATTATACCAGTTTTTATCGATTATCAGGCAAAGGGACGGAACTCCTTTGAAGGATTCTTCTGGAAATATTACTTCTCATCTTTCAGGCCTATTTTACAGGAACACGGGTTTGTTGGAGAAGAATATTAGGCCTGTCTATGTTTTTGATGGCGCAATCCCGGATCTGAAAGAAAAGGAGACAACTGACAGGAGAAGAAAGAGAGAGGAAGCCAAAAAGGAGTGGAAAAAGCTGAAGGAAGAAGGGAAAATTTCTGAGGCCTACTCAAAGGCGACTCAGAGTTCAAAATTGACGGGGGATATGATTGAGGAATCTAAAGAATTGCTTGATGCGATGGGTATTCCATGGGTCCAGGCGCCGAGCGAAGGAGAAGCTCAGGCAGCTCATATGGTCGGAAAAAATGATGTTTATGCTGTTGGATCTCAGGACTGGGACTGTGTGCTTTTCGGAGCCGATATCATGGTGAGAAACTTGACATCAAGAAAAACTAGAAAAACTTCCTCTGGTAAAAGAAAAGAAGTCAGTCAAGAGCGAATCACTAGAAATGAAGTTCTTGAAGAGTTAGGCCTGACTCAGGATCAGTTGATTATGCTTGGAATGTTGATGGGCACAGATTTCAATGATGGTGTGCATGGTATTGGGCCGAAGAAAGGCCTAGAAAAGGTAAAGGAGCATGAATCTCTAGATTCGTTACTAGGTGACGAGGGTGTGGAGTTTGAGTCAGATAACTCTCCTGATGCGATATTTGATTTCTTCAAGAACCCTCCTGTAGAGGATCAGAGCTTTGAGTTTAAAGATCCTGATGAAGAAAAAATTAGAGAAATTCTAGTTGAGAGACATGAGTTCTCAAGTGATAGAATAGAATCAAAAATGAAGGACTTGATGAAAGCGACTTCCAGCCGACAGTCAGGCCTTGGAAGCTTCACCTAGTCTGGCTCTTTAACTGTTCTATTAAGAGCTCCATCATCTCTCCCATCTCTACATAACCTTTCCTAATCTCTTCTATTTCTTCTTCTTGGCGCTCCATCTCTCCTACGATAGTTCTAAGATCTTCTTCATCTACAGTCTCTTCAAGCCTTGCGACTCTTGTCTCAAGCTCGTTCTGCTGTTTTCTCTCGACTTGTTTCACTCTATTCCTTACTTTGGAGATCTTATTTTCTAGGCCTGAACTCTTTTGAGCCTTCTCAACCTGGCCGGATAGTTTATCAGTTCTCTCCTCAAGGCCTTCAAGTCTCTGAATAAGTTGATCGTTATCAGAATTTTCTGCATCTTCCAGTCTTTCGTCAATGCTGTCCAGTCTCTCTGCCAGTTCTTCAACTCTCTCATTTGATGTATCGTCAGAGTCTTTCTGAAGATCTTTGAACTCATCATGAGATAATAGTTTTAGCTCTGCGAGATCATCGAAATCATTGAAAAGCCATTTGAAGTCTGATACAACGCCTCTCAAGTCGTTTACATCTTCTTTAAGTTCCTTGAACTTCTCCATGTCTTCTGAGTCTTCCAGCTCTTTGACACGGTTCTCAACATTCTCTACTTTAATCAGAAGATCGTCAAATCCTCTTTCTTCAACTTCTGAAACTCTATCTGTCAGTTCTTCGAAACTATCTTCTAATTCTTCTAATGAGTCAGAAACTTCCTCAATTTCGGAACGCTCTTCTAAATCATTTACTCTAGACTTAAGCTTTTCTAGGCCTTCAACTTCTGAACTCTCTTCTAGCTCCTCGATGTCTTGTCTGATTTCTTCAAAATCTTCTTCGGTTAAGGAAGATTCTTTCAGATTCTCAATATCTGATCTGATTGAATCAAGTTCTTCACTACTATCACTCTGATCTAATTCGCTTAATTCTGATTCCAGGCCTTCAATTTCGTCTGTTAGATCTTCTCTAAGCTTATTGATGTCTTCTTCTAGGTCTTGATCGTTATTTTCTTCAATTTTGTCTTCTAGATCATCAAGTCTTTCGGTTAGATTCTCAAGTTCTTCAGATTCTTCATCTGAATCGAGTTTGTCCTCTAAACTATCTAGCCTATCCTCAATATCTTCCAGTTCTTTCTGTTCTTCAAGAGATTCAATCTTGGATTCAAATTCTTCAAATCTTTGCTCTAAGTCTCCTTCAAGATCTTCAACTTTATCATCGAGCTTTGAATCATCAAGCTCTTCTAACTTCTGCTCTAAATCCTTCAAGTCCTCGAAATCATCCTGTAACTGGTTGAACTCTTCCTCAAGACTTTCTGATTCCAGTTCCTCTACTCTATCTTTGAGGGCTTCCAACTCTTCTGTCTCATTTTCCTGGTCTGAGGCCTCGATTTTGTTTCTTAAATCTTCTATAAGACTGGTTTTTTCTGCTACTCTTTCCTTAATTTCTTCTATATCCTTTTCTGAGTCAAGGCTTTCTAGCTCGGACTCCATATGTGAGACTCTTCTTTCAAGTCTCTGCATTTCTTTGCTGTGGTCTTTGGAGGCCTCTTCATCTTCTTCTGTATCTTCTTTTTCGGTTTCCTGAGAGTCATCTTCTGTATTATTATCTTCCTCTTCTTCATTTTCCTCTGAGAGTGATTCTTCAGAGTTCTCAGTTTGTTCTTCAGAGACTTCCTCTACTTCTTGCTCTTCCTGTGTCTCTTCTTTCTCTTCTTTTCCGTCTGATAGAGATGTTTGATCGTCGTCATCTCCACCTCCAAAGATTACATTTTCTCCCATGAAACCACATCTAAAGATGAAACTTGAAAACTTAAAAGCATTATTCACTCAAGACTAACAACTAGATTAACGATGTGAAATAAATTCTACCGCCAATAATCATATTACATGAAGCAGATTCTAGTTGTAATCGATGGATTAGGCCTAAGAGAAGAAGAACAGGGAAACACATTCAAGCAGGCAGATACGCCAACTCTAGACTACTTAATGGATGAATATGGTTATCAAGAATTGGAGGCTTCGGGGCCGGCAGTGGGGTTACCTGAAGGATACACCGGGAACTCGGAGGTCGGGCATCTTCACATCGGCGCTGGTAGAGTTATCCCGCAGAGACTGACTAGAATCAATAAAGCAATAGAAAACAACGAATTAGAGGAAAAGAAAGCGGTCAAAGAGGCCTTCCAAAGAGCGGAAAGAAATAACTCGACAGTTCACTTAGCTGGAATAATCAGCGACGGCGGAATTCATGGTCATATCGATCATTTGAAGGCCTTGATGAGCATCTCCAGTAATTATGATGCGGAGGTCGAGATTCACTGCTTTACAGATGGTAGAGATGTCGATCCTAAGTCGGCGGAAAAGTTCATTGACGAGGTAGAAAGTCATGCTGAAACTACTGGAGGAAAGATAGCTACTGTCATGGGCAGGTTCTACAGCATGGACCGTGACCACAACTGGGAGCGAACCCAGAAAGCCTATGATGCAATGGCTCGAGGAGAAGGATTTCAGTTCGAAGACCCGAGAGAAGCAGTTGAAAAGACCTACAACGACGGCGAATATGACTACTTCATTCAGCCATCAGTACGCCAGAATTTTGAAGGAATAGATCAGAAAGACGAACTAATATTCTACAACTACAGAGCTGATAGGGAAAGACAGATAGTAGAGGCCTTCCTTAAACAGGATTTCAAACAGTTCGAAAATTCGGTTAGACCTAACTTTACGTCGATGCTACCCTACAGAGAAGATTTTGATAATCCTGTGATATTTGAGAAGGAAATAGTAGAGGATACTCTAGGTGAGGAGATCGCAGATAAAGGAATGACTCAGTTAAGAGTAGCAGAATCTCAAAAGAAGCCGCATGTCACCTACTTCTTCAACGGCCAGCGAGAACTGAAATTCGAGGGGGAAGAAAGGAAGTTCATAGAATCTGACAAAATCAGGGCTTTCGATGAGAGGCCTGAGATGCATGCAGAAGAGATAACGGACATAGTGATTGAAGCTGTCGAAGAGGCTGAGAAAAACTTTATCATGCTTAACTACGCTAACTGCGACCTAGTAGGACATACGGGCGACCT
>JAWOFP010000055.1:0-26916 GCA_046497485.1 Candidatus Nanohaloarchaea archaeon
TCATCTTCATACCTCTCAGTGAAGAACTCTTCGAACTTAGTGACCGCCTCCCCATACTCCATGATGTACTTATGGATAGAAAATAACAAAAAACAATCTAACAAAACAATGTTATGACAGACAAACTTGGGCAAGAAGAAATAGATGAAAGACTCGAAGGCCTGAAAATCTGGAGTATTCAAGCCGATAAACTTGTTACACGGATAGAGTTTGAGAACTACCGTGAGGCCTGTTTCTTCGCTAACACTGTATTCTCTCTGGCTGAACGAGAGTTCCATCACCCAGAAGTCAAAGTAGAGTATGGCGCAGTAGAGATTGACTTATGGAGTCATGATGTAGAAGGCCTGACCGAGAAGGACTTCAAATTAGCAAAGGAAATTGAAGACTCAATAAGCGACATCGACTGGGAATAAATTTATGAGAGTTCCAGAAAGTGCTGACAGAGACTTTGTAGCAGGAGCATTCATAATCGAAAACAATAAAGTCCTATTCTTGAGACATAAGAAGTACGGTTTGTGGCTTCAGCCCGGCGGCCATGTAGAGGAAAGGGAGACTCCTGATGAAGCTGCTATACGGGAAACTATAGAGGAAGTAGGCCTAAAAATAGAGGTTTTGGATGATTTCAGGCCTGATACTTCTTTCGAGAATAAGTCTGAGGATCTGCCTCAGCCATTCAATATTAACTTACATCAGATTGAGGAAGGTCACTGGCATCTTGACTTCCAGTACTTGGCTAGAACTGTAGATGAGATAGATGAAAAGGAGTATTCTGATGAAGATATGAAATGGTTCTCAAAAGACGAGCTAGAAAGCGAAGACTTAAATATGCCAGAGAATGCTAGAATAACTGCGTTGAAAGCATTAGAAGAGCTCTAGCTAGAATTCTAGAGGCCTTACAGGCACATCTTGAGAGCCTTTTTCTTTGAAATCATCTAGTATTGTATCGAGATCAAATCTGGTTTCAAACTCTCTAATCTCTTCTATTGAGACGTATTTTGCATCGAGTATTTCTTCCTCGGCATCTGGCTCAATCTTACCTCCCGTCTTTTCTGCTTCAAAAAGAATCAATGTATTTTTAGCATCAGTCCTATCAGCATCTCTAGTATAGATCCCAATCAATCCTTTGAGTTGAACTTCCAGGCCTGTTTCTTCTCTTGTCTCTCTTATAGCGGCTTGTTCAATTGTTTCATCGTGATCCTCATCTTCTTTGGCGTAACCACCGGAAGGGAGATTCCATTTACCTTTTACATGTTCTTTTCCTTCCTGAATCAGCAGTATTTCTCCTGATTCGTTCTCTATCAGTGTGCCTGCTCCAAGATGGACAGTCATAGAATAATGTTTAGAAAAATGAAGGGAAAAATGTTTTGGAGGTCTTTAAAGCGCTCCGATTTCTTTCAAGTTCTCTTCTAGTTTCTCGATTCCTTCTTCTACATCTTCATAGGTTCTGCCTCCTGTACAGACAAGATTTCCTGATGAGAACAGTAGGAATACGACTTTAGGTTCGTCAAGTCTATAAACAAGTCCTGGGAACTGTTCTGGTTCGTACTCTGTTCCTACAAGCTCGAATGCAATTCTGTTCAGGTTCAATGTTCCGTCTAACTGGCTTGAAGCTACGATGTTCTGTACTGTTACTTCTGGTTTAGTTGCGATTTCTACGTCTGCTTCTCTGAGCTCGTCGATGATCTTGTGGGTTGCTTCTTTTGCCTGTTCCGGAGACTTGGTTCCTGTACAGACCACTTTTCCTGAGCCAAATAGAAGTGCTGCGGCTTTTGGGTCTTCTAGCCTGTAGACTAGGCCTGGGAACTGTTCTGGTTCGTACTCTGTGTTTTCGAGGTAGATTGCGATTCGGTCTAGAGGAAGTCTTTGGTCGAATGTTGCGGATGCGACCACGTTCTGAATTTCGATTTCTTCGTTGTCAATTTCGTCATTATTTGCCATAGTATTTTTTCACCTTAAGGTTGGAAAGGGTTAAAGAGTAGATGTTTAAATGGTTTATATACTCTTTAAGTACCATTTATAAATAAACTCTTTTAAAAGGGAGCGCCTTGTTAAACCTGCAGAACTAATAACAATTGATGAATAAATTTAGGCAGCAGCTAATCCTTCTTTTCGCACTTATGGGGTTCCTATCAGCTGTAACAGTATTCTTTGTGACAGTTACATCATCCGATCCCGGTCAAGAAGCTGTAGATAATTCTCAGAATAATGAGAGTGTTCTACAAAGTATAGAAGTAACTGAACCTGAAGGAGACGGGTTAATAGCACAGTCAATTAAAGGCCTAATAGCTTTGAATGAAGACTTCAATACAGGCCTCAGCGCTATATCTGGAGAAGTCAATGAAACTGAGGAAAATAAAAGTTTAGATTCTGATATTGAATAGAAAAGTTAATAGAAAGATATGTTATTTGTTCTTGCCGTCGTTTGCGTTACCTGAAGGCCTTAATTTCTCTGCGCCTTTTCCTTTGTTTTTCAGGCCTCTGCTCTTGTTTGAAGCAGGCGTCAAACCATTCTCGGCTCTGTTTCTGTTGTCCGCAATCCAGTTAATATCGTCGTCTGCCTGGATTTCAGGATGTTCTGGATCTACTGTGATGACTTCGAACCATTTGTAGTTTCCGTCTTCTGCAAGCCAGTAACTATCTAGAACTTCTAGATTCTCAAACTTGGAGGATACTTTCTGTTCACCGATTACTTGTTTGGATTTCTTAGAGCTGTATCGGCTCTGTCCTGCCTTTGAAGGCTTTCGTCCGCCGTCTGCTCTTCTTCTTTTGGTTCCTCCCTTATTTACTCTTACACGGTATACTTGGAAGCCTTTCTTTGCCTTGTATCCTTTCTGGCGAGCTTTTGGAAGTCTTGTAGGATTCTCATGTCTCTCAATCACTCCTTCTTTTCTCCATTTCTGAAGTCTATTCTTCCAGATTTCATCCAGATTATCTTTAGGTTGTTCGTATTGTTCTCTGGCGTATTTGTAATAGCTCACCGGTAATCAGCTCTAATTCATTTAGGCGGTGTAAATATTATAAACCCTATCAGATAGCATGGTTAGTAATATAAGAGTTTTTTGTCATTGGTTAGTTGTGATAATATGCATCCAGCAATAAAAGTAGCATTTGGAGCTTTAATGGTAGTATTGGGCGTTTACTCTTCACTGAGTTACACCTCAGAACTGGTAAACTTTGTACAAGCAGTTATCGGACCTCTACTAATATTAGTAGGAGCATTCATCATTTGGCTTGAAAGTGATGAATGGAGACTGAACATGGAAGACGATTCAGATAGAGGGTTCGATGTACAGCAAAGCCTCAAACCTCAGACAGAGGACAACAACGATAAAGAGGCTATCAAAGAGGCAGCACAAGACAGTTCAGACAAGATTGCATGCCCAGACTGTGGAAAGGAATTCGATACAGAAAGAGGAATGAAAATCCACAGAACCCAGAAACACGCCTAACTCTGTGAACTATACAGAGATTCCACTCTTTTTTTATTATCTGCTTCTTCTTTATCATCTCTAAATCTTTTCAGACGCGGAAAACGCAACGCATAACCAGAATTATAATTAGGCGACTCCTGGATTTCTTCATACTCAACTTCTACCAATACTTCAGGCCTCAACTCTACATCTCTGCCATCTTCAGACTGGATAAGCGGCTTCAATCTCTCAGTAACTTCTTCTAACTGCTTATCTGTAAGGCCTGAACTCATTCTACCGACCATCTCATACTCTTCAGTTTCCTCGTTCCAGCAGCCCAGCTTTAATCTCCCAAGCCAACCACTCTTTCTGCCCTCGCTCCACTGAGCTCCGATAATCGCAAGGTCTAGAGTCTCCATAACCGGCTTTAATTTAACCATGTAACCGACTCTAGAACCCGGTTTATACTCTGCATCTAATGACTTCATCATAACGCCTTCATGGTTCTGGCCCAGCGAGGCCTGCTGCATCTCATTGACTTCCTCAACTTCAGAAGTCACAGTCCTATCCACCAAACTAACATCCTCGGACTCACTCACAATATCTTCTAATATACTCCATCTCTCCTCGTAAGGCCTCTCCATAACAGACTCTTCATGGTATAAGACATCGAAAGGCCTTAAATCGACAGGGATTTCTTTCTCCATCTTCTCAATATCATACTTCCTCTTAATCCTCTTTGAGAGCCTCTGGAAAGGAATAACCTCTCCATCTTTCATCCCCACAATCTCAGAGTCAATTATACAGTTATCAGACTCAATGTTTTCTTCCACATATCTCTTAACATCAGGGAACTGAGAAGTGACATTCTCCAATCTCCGTGTAAAGATCTTGACTTCTCCTTCTTTAACATGGATCTGGGCTCTCATGCCATCAAATTTATAATCAACTGCGGCAGGCTTCCCAACAGTCTCAAACCCTTCTTCAATATTCTGAACTTTTTTAGCTAACATGGAGTTTACAGGCCTGAAAAGCTGTAAATCTATTTTCTCAAGTTCTTCTGTTCCTTTCCTTGAAGCGATTGCCACTTTTCTAAAGTCATTTGAGTAGTCATAGGCCTCCTGAATTAGTTCAGAGTTCTCTCCGTTTAGGAAGGCCTCATCAAGCGCGTCTCGTACTGTTCCTTCCCCTATGCCTATTCTCAGGTTTTCCAGCATTATTCTTGCTAGGTAACGAGCTTCTTCAGGCTCGGCGCTTGAAAGTAGATCGGCGAGAAGCTTCTTTTTCTTATCCTGGCTGACACTCTGGGAAATCCCTTCCTTCTCCATTTTCGAGACTTTTTGCAATCTCTTCATGACTTTCTCAACCGTTAATTCGTTTGTCATCAGCTTTTGCTGGGTCTTTCCTTCAATCATTTTTTCTGCGGCATCACCAAGATCGCCGGAGGTCTTCCATACTTCTTCAACTTCTTCCTCTTTTCTGCCTGAGGCCTTAGAAATTATATCTACGACGGATTTGCTTGAGATCCCTAGATCGAGGTCTTCCCAAGATGGCGATATACGCCCGAGTGAAAGCATGACAACATCTTCCAGATCGTCCTCGGATTCACTGTATAGTTCAGATAGAATATCTATTTTTTCTAGTGAGGCCTGTGTGTCTTCAACTTCCTCTAAATAATCTACTAGGTTTGAAAACTTCATACCTATTTTATAGGCCTGAAAGGTTTAAACAGTCCCGACCAATAAACATGTAGTATGGCAGGCCTGGAAGATTTCAATAGTATCAAAGGTTTTGACACCGCGAAAGATGAAGTTATAGAGAGGAAGAAGATGGGTAGATTACTTGAAGCAGGTCGTCATGCGCCTTCTCCTGGAAATGTTCATACCGTCGAGTTTGTCGTAGTAGAGGATCATGGAAAGCTTGATCATCTTTCTGAGGTTGTTGGAGATACTAGAGTTCACAAAGCACCGACTTCTGTAGTTGTGCTTTGCGATCCGAACAGGATGAGTAGAAGGGTCGATAATGAGATGGAGGCCTGTTTTGCAGAGGTTTCTGCTTCGGTTCAAAATATGCGTATTTTGGCAAACAGTGAAGGCCTGTGCACTAATCTTGTGATGGGTTTTGATAGTACTGCTGTCGCTAATTTGATTGATTGTCCTGATAGCAAGATTCCCTTGGCAGTACTGAGTTTTGCATATTCCGATAACCCAACAGATTCCAGTGATAGATTTGGTCTCAATGAGATTTGTTTCTATAATGAATATGGAAACCAAATTGGCAGTGTGTTCGATGGCTGGGAGTGGGAAGGTATCCATGAGGAGAGAGAAGTTTATACTAAGAAGCTTCGAGGCCTTGTTAAGAAGTTGAAAGACCGGATATGAAAGGGTTTATAAATATTCGACTCGATTATTTACTTGTTAATGATAACGGACTCAGTTGTGAGTTTGACGGGAAAAATCCAAGAAAAAGTTTATAACTACTCTAAAGGAAACATTCTCATAGGTGTATAGAAGAAAATGGTAGCTAGCCAAGAGACTCTTGACAAATTAGAGGACATCGGACTGAACATGTACGAAAGAAAGATTTACTCAGCTCTTCTCGGAAGAGGTATCTCGACCGCAGGAGAACTAAGCGAAATGACAAACGTTCCAAGAAGCAGAGCTTACGACGTTCTGGAGTCTCTGGCAGAAAAAGGCTTCGTAGTAATTAAGTCCAACAAGCCAATGGAGTACGTATCAATCCCTCCACAGCAAGCTATCGAAAACATGAAGTCTCAGCACGAAGACAATTTAGAAGAGAAACTAAACAAGCTAGACTCAATGAAAGAAAGTGAGGCAGTCAATGAACTTGAGAACCTGTACGATCAGGGAGTAGAACTTGTTGATCCTGCAGAGATGTCAGGAAGCCTCAAAGGCTCAAGACAAGTCCACCAACACATGGGGACAATGTTCAAAGACGCAGAAAGCTCAATCAAAATACTTACAAGCGAGCAAGGCCTCAATGAACTAAACGAAAAACATGGAGACCTTCTAGAAGAAGCTAGAGAAGACGGAATCAATGTAAAAGTCCTTTCACCAGTCACACAAGATAACAGAAAGGCCTTTGAAGAACTATCACAACATGCAGACGTCCGACACATGGACGAAAATGAACTATCAGCTGTACCAGACGGAAGATTTACAATTGTCGATAACGATGCAGCCACAATCTCACTAACACATGACGATGTTCATTCTACTCAGGATACTCATCTTTGGAGTAAGTCAGATCATATGGCTGAAGCAATGCTTGAACCAATGTTCGACAATATCTGGGACCAAGCACCAGAGAAGCCAAAGGGACCTGAAAAATAAATAACGAATATTTTTCCCTATATTTATTCTAATTCATTATATCTGTCAAGGAGTTCTAAAGCTCCCAACGCCACAGTCCGATCCATCTTATAACCTAGTTGTTCCACCATTTCTTCGATCTTCTCTTTTGAATCTGCCTCAATTTCCAAAAACCACGGAATATCTTCATGCTTATCCAAGACTACTTCGACGTCATCTTTAACCCATTTAACTCTCTTCTTGTTATTTTCAAGAGTTTTATTCAAACTAATTGATTTGAAAAAATTCCTAACTTCATCAGGATTGTCTACATCAAACTCTATCTCTTCTTTAATTTTCAGGTCAGAATCGGGGTTTTCAGAAGCCATCTTCCTAGTTACAAATGCCTCATCATCTCTTACTCTAAGCCTTAGAAGACCTTCATCGTCAATAGTATCTTTATTCTCGAATCTATAAAGTTCCGTATGAATCTCGGATTCAAAGATCTTAGATGCTCCAATCTCATATAGCCTTCTCTCAACATCTTCCTTATCTATTTCCAGAATTTTAAGTTCAATTTCGTCCACTACTGACACCCAAGTTACATTACTGCTTTCAAGCCTTGATTAGAGTTAATACTTCCTCCAGAGAAAAGCAGAGAGAAAAGATTGAAGTCCTGAGTCTGACTTACGCTTACAGGAGTCAAATCCATATCGGTCAAGTTTTCAGCCTTTTGAATCGCCTGATTTCTGCCACCGAGTGAATCGACCAGGCCTAAATCTTGAGCTTCCGATCCTAAGAAGATTTCGCCTGTAGAAACTTCTTCTCGCTGATCTTCAGTCAAATTTCTTGCCTCTACTACATCTCCCAGAAATTCATCTCCGATTAACCGGGATTTCTCCGCTAAGATCTCTTTTTCTTCCTCTGTTGGTTCTTTGTAAGGTGAGCCGACTTCTTTGTTTTCTCCAGCAGTTACATTGACATAAGAGACTCCTATTTCATCCATTAAATCCGAGAACTCTATGTATGAGCTGGTGACTCCTATGCTTCCTGTTATAGTTGCTGAATCCGCCACTATTTCATCACAGCCTAGAGCCGCTAAATATGCTCCTGATGCGCCAGTATCTCTAAATCTGCAGACTGTTGGAACATCAACCGCTTCAATATTTCTTCTCAAGTCTTTGGAAGCAACCACAGCTCCTCCACCAGAGTTAATCTCATAGATAACTGCATCCACATTTTGATTTTCTGCCTGCCGATTCAGGTTTCTGATACGGTCAGGAGTTATACCTGTAGAAAATCCTGAGGCCTCCGGAACAATATTTCCAGAGAGCTGGATAACTGCGACATCTCCATTTTCCTGTTGAGTATCGAGTAAGTCCTGAATTGATAGAGCTGCCGCCCCTGAAATCAAAAATAGAGTTGCCAAAAATACAATAACTTTCTTCATATGCAATTGAGGCCTGCTTTTTCTTTTTAACTTTTCCATACTCACCTGTAATTATGTCAGAACTGAAAACCCTATCAAGAAAAATAATTGAACAGATAGAAAACGGAGAACTAGAATCTAAAGAGGAGATCGAGCAGGAGAAGAAGAACCTCTGTAGAGAGTTAAGTTTCCCAGGAATGCCAAAAAACAGCGATATACTAGATTTTGCTGAAGAAGACGAGAAAAAGGCGCAGAAGCTTTTAACCACTAAGCCGATGCGAACAATCTCTGGAATTGCTAACATTGCGATCATGGCGAGGCCTGCACCCTGTGGCGGAGGATGCATTTACTGTCCTAAAGGAAAGGACGCGCCACAGAGTTACACAGGTAAGGAACCAGCCACAAGGAGAGCGATCAGGAACGGCTACGACCCATATGACCAGGTCCACGACAGACTTGGCCAGTACGAAAAGAATGGTCACTCAATTGATAAATCCAAATTAATTGTAATGGGGGGAACATTTCCTTTCCAGGACCCAGATTATCAGAGGGAATTCTTAACAGAGGCCTTCAACGGATTCAACACATATCCTGAGGACTCAGATAACGAGAAAGTCGATACTCTGGAAGAAGCCAAAAAGATTAACGAGACTGCAGAGGTCAGGAACGTGGGAGTTACTTTCGAGACCAGGCCTGATATCGCGGAGACCAAGCATATTGATAGAATCCTGGAGATGGGAGGAACCCGTACAGAAATGGGCGTTCAGACAGTATTCGACGAGACTCATGAGCGAACAAATAGAGGCCATGGGATGGAGCCTGTGATTAAAGCCACTAAACGATTGAAAAACGCAGGCTTCAAAGTATGTTACCATCTGATGCTAGGCCTTCCAGGGGAAGGATATGAAGAAGATATCGAAAAGTTCAAAGAAGTCTTCAGCAACGAAGATTATCAGCCTGACGAGATTAAGATCTATCCTTGTGAAGTTATTCAGGGAACTGAGCTTTACCGCCAGTATGAGGAAGGAGAATTCGATCCAATTGATGATGAAGAAGCGAAAAAGCGGTTGAAGAAGGCTCAGAAAGATATAATTCCTCCACATGTGAGAGTGAAGAGAGTTATGAGAGATATTCCTTCGACTGAAGTCGATGCCGGCCCACAACTAACAAATATGAGGCAAATGGCCTTACAGGAACTTAGAAAAGAAGGAAAGAGGTGTAGATGTATAAGATGTAGGGAAGTAGGGCATGTGAAGAGAACTCACGATCTTGAACCTCACAAAGAGAATATCGAATTAATTGAGAGAGATTACGAGGCCTCAGGAGGGCAAGAATACTTTGAAAGCTTTGAGGACACTGAAAATGACATAATTCTGGGATTCACACGGTTAAGAGCTCCGGATGAGTCTCACAGACCTGAAATTGATGAAGATGCTTTACTCGTCCGACAACTGAAGGTGCTTGGTTCTGCTACTGATATCGGTGCGGAGGGTTCAGACACTCAGCACAAGGGATACGGCACGAAGTTAATGGAAAATGCCGAGGAAAAAGCTAAGGAGCTTGGAAAAGAGAAAGTCGTTGTAATCTCTGCAGTGGGAACTAGGGAGTATTACCGGAAGCTTGGGTATGAGAAGGAAGGTCCTTACATGGTCAAGAATCTAGATTAATATTCTATTATTCTCTTCTCTAATTCTATATCGAGGCCTTGACAGGCGTTTTTTACTAGCTTGAAGTAAGGCTTTCTTTCATTCTCCAGCTTTCTAGTATGATAAATTACTTTGTCTACGTTATGAGATTCTAGAAAATTTTTGACTCCTGTAATAAGCTGAGGAATATTTCTTTCCCGTAAAAGCTCATCGTAGAACGGGATCTCCTCTTCAGGCCATATTAGACCGTATTTTCCTGAAAGTATCGCAAAATCCTCATTTCTTTTCTCTGCTAAGGCCTTTATTCTATCGATTCTTTCCGAGTCGTATCTTTCTATAGCTGGGAGGTCTTTCCTTGTTCTGTCTTTTTCTTTTGTGCAGTATGTGATATGGAGCGTCATTAGAGGGCTTTTGTAGAAGGAAAAATAAAAAGAAAAAGTGGTTTGGCTTTTTGTCCCCTCCCCTGAGACTTAGTCGCCAATGAATGAGATCTAGTTCGAGTGTGTTTGCTTGAGTGTCTGCCACTCCTCTGAAAATTCATCTTTCATCTCTTCGAGTGCAATTCTTTCTTCGTCTGTTAATTCGTTAGATTCTACTATATTTCGGAAGATTTTGTAAGGGTGTGTCGGTACTTCCTCGTTCATATTTTTCTGGAATCGTTCTGCAAATTTTTCCCTGTGTTTCTGAACTTTATCTTCTAAAACACCGTTGTCTTCCCATTCATCGGCGAGCTTCTCTTTTCTGCTCTTTCCAATATCCCAGAGGCTCGCCATATAAGTAATAAAAAATATTAATTCTTATTAACCTTTCGTTAAAACAGGCTTAGCGGCCCGCACAGCAATCAAAGATTATTTTCTTTAAAGTAGTAACACATTGAAGGCTTTATGAATAAGCAAATTCAATGTAAATTCAAGATGGCGCTCCAAAACTTGATCAAGGAATCCGCAGAAGAACTTAGAGAAAGACCTTCGCTTTTCGCGCCCAAGATATTGACAAGCATTGTAGGAAGCATATGGATGCTTTTCCTGCTTGAAGCTTCAAAAACAATGAACATGTCTCACATGCTTCTAGGCCTCGCATTTTTCCCGCTTATATTCTTCCTGGGGGTTCTGAGCCCAGTAATAGTAGCAGAAATGATCAAAAATGACTATAAATTGAAGAAAGGAGTATTACAGACTCTTGACTATATCCCAAAACTTTTACTCACAAGCCTAATACTAATTATAGTCTTAACAGCAGCCTTGCTCCCAGCATACATAGGGCTTGGAGTCGCCTTACTTTATGGAAGCTATATTCTGCTGATTATAGGGCTTCCAATCACAATGATAGCAGCAGGAATGATTGTCTATGGAATTTATTTCCTCCCGATAACCTTGACAGAGAACTCAGCTTTAGACAGCTTCAAAGAATCATTTAAGGCCTCAGGAGAAAATAAGAGAGAAGTCGCAGCATTAGTATTATTCTCATTTGTGCTGCTTGGAATAACATATAGGGCGACAGGAACACTGGAAATTCTAGGAGCTGCAGGATTTATTCTGGGAAGAATTCTTTCCTCAATAGTATCAACCTATACAGTCACACTTAGTCCAAAATACTACATAGAAAAATAGAGAAATAAGAATATGAGAATAATCAGGCCTTAAGAGTATCTACAAGCTCTTCTGCAGCCTTTTCCGCCTTACCATCAGGATTCTCAATTATCTTCAGGTAAGCACCAGTCAGCACACAGTCAGCAGAAGCCATCTCTCGTGCGACATGCTGGTACTCTGCAATACTCCCTGGAGAGTCATGTTCCCTATCTCTATCATCATCGTCCTTTACTCTGCCCCAGATCTCCTCTGGCTTTGCAGTTAGCATGATGATTTTATCTGGATCCAACTGCTCTACACTCCACTTTGGAAGGCCTGGAATGTATCCATGAGGCGATTTAATCGTTGCATGTGTGTCGACTATTACTTCGTTATCTTCTGCTATCTCAAAGATTTTTTCTGCGGCTTCACTCTGAATCTGCTTGTATGTCTCGACATCAAGCTCCTTCATTTCATCTCTGGAATTGACTCCATGCTCCTTTGCAGTCTCCATCATTTTATCTCCATAATTTACGATTTCATAATCTTGATCGGAGAGAAGCATTGCTTCCTCCAGAACTGTTCCTTTACCGACTCCTGATAATCCAACTATAATGTTTAAACTCATTTTGATTCACAGTTAAACTCTGTGAAAAGATACTTTAACCATTTATCCTCGCCCTCCATTGGGTCCACAAACTTTGACTCCTCTACATAGGAAGACAACTGGTTAGGGACTCCGCGCTCCTTAAGTTCAGAGACATCTCCTCTCAATACATGCTTTAATAAGGCCTGAGCATCTGTAAACTCTCTATCAATTTTTGCGCAAACTCTTTCTTCTTCCACAAAGATATTGCTGTATTTCTCTGTGAACTGGTCAATATGCTTAGAGTTATGGAAAACTTGAGGTCCTTTCACAATCCTTGTATCCGGCAGATGACGATCCACTTCAAAGAATATTCTGCATTGATTCCCTACAAACTCGCCTGAAGAATAGATTCTGAAATCATTTTTCTCTAACTTCTTCAAAAGCAGGCGTTTCAACTTCCGCATCTGAGGATAGAGAATATCATTAACCTGGTCAGGCCTGTCAAAATCCAGTACAAGTAAGTCAGCTCGTCTATCAATTTCTTTCTTCAATTCAAATTCTGAGAAATCTTCTTTTTTACTGAACATTGAGTAGCTGGGATTTTCTTTCAACCGATACGCCTTGAATATGAATTTGGCATAATTTTCTTCTGTCATCACTGCGGCTACATTCCTGTCCGGATCAACAGGGTCTACTACTACAAAGTTCGATTCAAACTCTTTTTCAGACTCTCCATAGTCTATCCTTTTTTCTCTTCTCCATTCTGAGGCCTCTCTAATTAATTCTTCAAAGCTTCCGAAGTAAGCGATCAGTATTTCACATAGGTATCCTGAAAAACCTTGAATCTCCAGAGAAGAACCATATAGGCCTTGTGCCTGTAGAAAAGCCTTAAGTACAACGACATCTTTCCTCTGTTGTTCATCTAAATTATTTTTAACCCATTCTGTATGGTGAGGAGTCCTATCGACTGCGCTCTCTAACTCTCCTTTCTCCAAGTCGTAGCATGGGACGATTTCGACTTCATGTCCTTCTACAAAACCTTTAGTGTAAGGGTGCTCTGCATATTCGACATGGTATTCTTCTCCTAACTGCTCGAACACCTGTTTTCCTATTTTCAGGCCTTTGTTCTCGAGTTCCTGACGAGTAGTATCTTCTGGAAATAAGACAAATGTATCGATGTCTTTGTCACCAGTCATACAGGTGCCTCTTGAGGCTGAGCCTGCGAAATGTGACTCTAGACTGTATTCTTCTTGTATGAAGGCCTGGATTTTTTCAAATATTCTATTCGATGAATCTAGTTCTTCCTTTTCAGGGTAGAATTCATTTACTGCGCGTTGCTTAATTTTTTCCAGTTCCATAGAATCCTTTTGTAGAAAATTAAAGATAAAATGAGGGGTATATGTTATCGCTTGCCTTTCACAAGAACTCGGTCGTCTACTACCCAGTACTTGATCTCTTCGCCTTCTCCAGCATCTAAGTCATCAGGCAGCTCCATTTCATCGGTCTCGTAAGTGTCCATATCCATGACTTGTGCAATGTTTCCGTCTCTTGAGACGATCTGGCCTACCTTCTTGTCTAGGTCCGGGGAGATCATTGTTGCGTCTCCAGGCTTTGTGATATGTCTGTCCTTGTCGTCAAAGATTCCACGGGCTTTAATCTTGCATTTTGCGGATCCGTGTTTTCCAGGACTGGATTTGGACATTGATCTTACTTCGCATGGTTCTCCGTCGATCATAACCATTGAACCATTTCTAACGGAAGAGGCCTCGATCTGTTTAGGCATTTAATGTTCCACCGCCATATCGATATCTTCCTTTTTTACAGTGTTTCTATCTGCGTAATCCGCAAACTTTGAAGCATCTGAAGCTATTTCTTCTCCAAGCTCCTCTATTGCGTCTCTTAGTTCTTCCACTGCGCCGCTGGAAACTCTCTCTGCTCCAGCACCTCTAATTATTCTTTCAACTGCTGCTTTAGGTAGACTCATAGTTAATCACAATAAACATTGAGTGAACAACATTTTTTAACTATAGCCAATTTTAGGCCTGTTGTGAAAGCAATAGACGCAAATGTAATCATACATGGAAGAGGCCTAGACGGAGACCTAGTAACAGTCCCTGAAGTAATGGATGAGTTAAAGAGTGAGAAAGCGAGTTCTTCAGTTCACGGCTTCCAGATAGATACTTTCTCTCCATCTCAAGAAGCAATTGAAAAAGTCAATGGAAAAGCTGAGGAAATTAATTCGAAGGCCTCAAAGGTTGATCAAAAGCTTCTGGCATTGGCGATGGAGAAAGATATTGAGTTGATAACAGATGATAAAGAGTTACAGAACTTAGGCCTTCATCTTGATGTAGATGTTTCTGGGTTTCTAGATCCTGTTACGGATAAGAAGATGACCTGGAAAGTTGTCTGCCCTAATTGTGGTAAAAGAGAGTGTAGCTGTGGAACTACTCCTGTTCGGAAACTAGATCAGTGTAGTTCAGTATAAATTCTTTCGTTAGTATCAGCATCAATGGTCCGAGAATGATGCCTTTAAACCCTAGAACTAATGGTCCTGCTAAAAACCCTATGAATATGATTAAAGGGTGCTCATTCAAGTTCTTGGATCCAAGCCATGGTCTGTAAAGGACTTCGGGCAGGATCTGAAGCACTATTACTCCGTAAAGGAAGATTAATGTGGCTTTCAATGGTTCGGAGGCCATGAGATAGTATCCTGTCATTGGAGCATAGAACATGAAAGATGCAACAAGTGGAAGTATTGCTGCTACCGCAATTAGTAAAGCCCATATTGGGACAAGAGGTATTGGGGTTGTTATAATTCCTATAGCGTAGAATCCGGCGGCGGCGAGCAATCCCATGACTCCAGCAACCATTATCTGGGTAATAAATACTCCTCTGAAAATGTTATCGGTTGATTCAACTAGAGATCTAATTATGCTTGACTCTGTCTCGGGTAGGCCTTCCAGGACAGAATTAAATGCTTCGTAGATTCTTTGCCTGTCTCTGTAGAAATAAATTGCTGCTACTAGGAAGATGCCGGTTTGAATAAGGTAGTAAGGCATAGATGCGAACAATGAAAGCAGGAAGTCTGTGGCAAACCCTGAGGCCTGGTTGAAGAAGTCACTGATGTTTCCTGAAATGTAGGGTGGCGGGTTTAAAGGTTCAAGTGAGGCAAGTAGGATCTCCTCGAAATCTCTGGTAAATGAGTTCAGTCTCTCAATTATCTCGAAGATGTTGGAGAAGAAGAGGTATAGGCCTGCTGATATCGTTGATAGCAGCGCTGATATAATTATTACTGTAGATAGTAACTCGCTTTTGATATGGTGTGTAAGATTTTCGTGAAGTATTGAGAGCAGGTAGGCTGTTACGATCGCGAGAATTATAGCATCTAGGAATGGATAGATTATAACGATGCTTCCTAGTATGAGTAGAATAGCTACAAACAGGATTTCTCTTTTTGCTCTCAATGGATCTTCAGCCATTGTCTTCCAATTATAATTGGATAGTTAAATTACTCGGGATGGGTGAAAAACACATAGCTGATACTGTAACTACCGAAAGGTCATTCAAGCTAGGAAAACATATTTAAAGATTAGGGAAACCTTTAAATTATATTACGAGGTTCGATTCTAAAAAATGACTGAAGATACCGAGAATATTCCGAGGAGACAGATCGACGAATACGATATCCCCGAAGAATGGAAAGAAGAAGAGGAGGAAGAAGAGGAAAAAACAGAAGAAGAATCAGAAGCAGAAGTGCCTGAAGAAGGAGAAGAAGGCTACGACGTAGTACAGGAAGAAGCCGACGAAGGCGATACCGTACTGACATGTCCAGAATGTGGGTCACAAAGATTCGAAGAAGACTCCGCAAAAGGAGAACTCATATGTATAGAATGTGGAATGGTAATCGATGAGGACAGAATCGATGAATCCGCAGAATGGAGAGCATTCAACGCAGAAGAAAAAGAAAAGAAAGCCCGTGCCGGACAACCATTGACGTACACAAAGCACGACATGGGAATCAGCACAGAGATCGGAAAAGGTTCCGGAGAACTCTACAAAGTCTCAGGGAACAAACGTGCCCAATACTACAGACTAAGAAAATGGCACAAAAGACTGACAAAGAGCAAAGACAGGAACCTAGGATTCGCATTAAGCGAACTCAACTCAATGATCTCAAACCTGAACCTGCCTGAATCAGTCCACGAAGAAACAGCAAGACTATACGAAAAAGCAGTGGACCAAGGCCTTGTCAGAGGACGATCAATGGAATCCATTATTTCAGCACTGATTTACATCGTCGCAAGAAAACAAGGAACACCAAGAACACTGGACGAAATCAGCGACGCATCCGGAATCGAAAAAAGAGAAATCGGACGCGCATACCGTTACGTAGCAAGAGAACTAGGCCTCAGAATCTTACCGGCCAAACCTCAAGACTATGTACCAAGATTCGCCGGAAAACTCCAGCTAAGTGGAGAAGTCCAGGCACGAGCAAGAAACATCCTCAAAGAAGCACGAGAACGAGACCTACTATCCGGAAAAGGACCAACAGGCCTCGCAGCTGCAGCACTCTACATCGCAGCAGTGCTTGAAGGAGAAAAACGAACACAGAGAGAAGTAGCAGATGTAGTCGGAGTAACAGAAGTAACAATCAGAAACCGCTACAAAGAACTCGCAGAAAAACTAGGCCTAGAAGACGAACTAGAAGAAAAAAGCAACTAAAGGCCTAAAATCTCCCCACATTTTTCTCTTAATTTTCTATTATGGCTCCAAAAGATGTTGATTCAATCAAGAGATTTGGAGAAAGATGGGATAAAAATATAGAGGAAATAAAAGAGAAAGATCTAGATAGGAAGGCCTGTAAAAATATCTATTCTGATTTCCTTGACGATGCTGAAGACCTATTAATTTTCTCGAACAGATCTGATAGAGCTATTGAAGCTATCAAAGATCATAAATCTAGACTAACTATTGAGTTAGACTCCTCTAGAATAGATCACAAGTTATATCTTCTGAATATCCTTAGCAAAATTAAGCTCGAAATTATTCTAATCAAAAACAAATTCTTCTGAATATGCTAACTTTTCATAATTTCCAAAATATCTTCCAATGGTGCATCAGTCCTTATCCCTGTAGGCCCGAAATGAGTTCTTGAGACTGGATATCCTTTTTCATCTAAGGCCTCTATGACTTTATCTCTTTTCGGGACGGATACATCGTGGCGTGAAGCTAACTCATGGAGATCGTAGAAAGGTGTTACTATTTCTGATTCTGCGTGAACTTTTTCTAAGATATCTTTTGAGCTTTCCCATTCGTCCGGTGTTTTTTCCAGCATTTTTTCTGTGAATCTTGAGTCTGCTATTTTCCCTGTCCATAGTGGGCCTGCGTGTTCTACTTCTTCTCCGCAGTGTTCGCATTCTTGGACTCTTTCGAGTTTTCTCCACCCACATTCATCGCAGTAACTTAGGTATCTGATGTTTTCTAAGGCCTTGTTGGTTCTTTTCTTGGATTCTGTGACTCTTCCCATTACGCGCGTATAATGTTTAAATTGGTAGCAGAATTTTGGGTCGAAGCATTTGTCGTAACGCGCAAAGTTTTCGAAGGCCTCTTTGATGTAGATCCGTAATGCGGTTTCGTGCATGAACCCGTTTTTCAGTGGTTTGCTGCCGTATCTTCTTTCGCATACTGTTGGGTAGCTTCCGGTCGGCGCCGAGTTATCGGTCGCTGTTAAACCTACGAAGGAGTTATAGTTTGCTGCTCGAGCGGTCGAATCCAGGAAAGGCGTGAACGGTCCGTAAGGATCTACATCAATGAAATGGAAGAATCCGGGTTTTCCTGAGAGGAATACATTTGCATCTTTATTTTCGACTGAGGCCTCGACATCGTTTTCTTTCAACGCTTCTTTCACTGATTCTACTGCGTTAGGGTTGGCATCATTTAGATAGATGTCGCCTAGCTCTGAGTAACGCAGGCCTCTGATCCCTGTTCCTGTCAATGGATCGCCGATATTTGGGTCTTCTATATTTATTTTTTCAAAGAAGGTCTTGGCCGCGATTAGAGATAGGTCTCTGTTTTCCAGCATTTCTTCATTGAAGAAGACTTTATCGTCCATCTTGGGCTCTCCTTCCGGTGCAAAGATTTTCAGGCCTCGTTCTTCCATACCGTGAAGTTCTTGTTTTATACTTATTAGTTGTAATAGAGACATGAGGTTACAACAACTTTTTTAAACGAGTCTTGAGCGAGCGTCGTGGTTGTTTTTATAAGCTTTTCAAGTGGATTCTTTTGTACGATGGCTGATGTAGTAAAACAAGTGCAGAGTGCGGAAACCGATGCCAAAAATATAGTTGAAGAGGCAGAGGAAACTAAACGAGAGGAGATCCGCAAAGCAGAGGAAAAAGCAGAGAACATTATTGAACAGGCTGAAGAAACTGCAGAGGAGAAGAAAGAGTCAGAGCTCAAGAACTATAGAGAAGAGCTTGAAGAGGAGAAAGAAGAACTTCTTGAAGATGCAGAAGACCAGGCCTCGGATTTAAGAGATACTGCTTCAGATAACAGGGAAAAAGCCGTCAAGTTTCTGGAAGACAGATTCGAAGAAGAGTTTCTCTAGGTGATTAATTATCAGGCCTGAAGAGATGACCAAAGTTTCAGTAACAGCGCCGAAGACACAGCTAGAGAATGTAGTGGAATCACTACACAGTCTAGGCCTGATGGACTTCGATGACTATGAAGGAGAACTAGAGACCGGAAGCCCAATGGAGGGCTCAGATGAGATCTCTCAATTATTAGTTGATATCCGTTCAATTCTATCGAAACTAGATGTTAATGAGACGGAACAAGCCACAGTTGAAGATGTAAGAGAGAAAGTTCCCGAAGTTCACAGCAGTTTAAAGGAATCAGAAGCAGAGATCAGCTCTCTGAAAAGCAGAAAAGAACAGTTAAAAGATAAGAAAAAGAGTTTTGAAAAGATACTTAGCGCGGATGTAAATCTCAGGGAATTAGAGGATACAGACACATTAAATTACAGAATACTGGATTTCAAGGAAGAAGAGTTCTCCCAGATTTATGGATCCAGGAATTATGAGGTTTTCCACGGTAAAACTGCTTCAGTATTGGCCTACATGAACAAGGAAGAAGATCATGTCAATGAGTCTCTTGAAGGCTTAGTCAAGAAAGAGTTCGATATTCCTGTAGAGGATGGAACGCCTGAACAGATTGTAAATCAGATTAATTCTGAGATTTCAGATATTGAGGCCTCAATTGAGTCCGAAAAAGAAAAAATAAATCGGCTTGAGTCAACTTGGGGACCAAAGTTCAACCATGTTGAACAGTTCCTAACGGAGAAGATTGAGAAGGCTGAAGCACCTCTGAAGTTCGGAACTACTGAAAAGAGCTTCATAGTAGAAGGATGGGTTCCATCAGAGGAAGAAGCCCAGCTCAAGAAAAGTATTACAGCCTCTACTGACAATAAAGTACATATTGAAACTATGGAGGGTGAAGACCCTCCGGTCAAACACGATAATAACAAGATAGTAACTCCTTTCGAATCACTTACAGATCTAATGGCGAGGCCTAAGTACGGCGAAGTCGATCCAAGCTTCTTGATTCTACTAACATTCCCATTGTTCTTTGGAATGATGATTGGGGACGCAGGATACGGAATTACTTCAGGCCTAGTATTTTTGGCAGGGATCAAGTTCTTCCCTCAGGCCTCCAAGCTGTTCAAGGCCCTACTATGGACCTCAGCAGCCACAATGGTCTTCGGAATAATTTACGGAGAGTTCTTTGGATTCCATGTGCTTGATACTCCTTTCTACAGAGGAGATCTATGGACGGAGATATTTTACCTATCAATAGCGATAGGGGTAGCGCATGTCAACTTAGGCCTATTGATTGGAGCATACAATGAATATGTACATCATGGAATACTGGAGGCATTGTTCGCCAAAGGATCATGGATCCTACTGCAGATCGCAGGACTTGCAGGATACCTGACAGCTTCAAGCTACGGAACTACTCCGGGCCTTGCAATAGGCCTCGGAATCGGTATTCCAACCTTAATGATGCTTTACAAGGGTGAAGGAATCGAAGGAATCGTAGAAATACCAAGCCTTGTATCAAATATCCTGTCTTACCTACGATTGTTCGGGGTATGTATGGCGGCTTACACGCTGGCTGGTACAGTCAATCAGATGGCTAATCCAATGCTTGCATCAGGCTCTCTGATGGGTATTGCTGGCGGAGTGCTGATTATGATTATCGGTCACACAGTACTGACATTTGTTAAAATTATGGAAGGCTTCCTTCAAGGTATACGACTCCATTATGTAGAACAGTTCGGATGGTTCTACGAAGGAGGAGGAAGAAAATACAGTCCGTTCGGAGGAGAATAGACTGTGTTTTCAATGCTAAATCTATATTTCGAGGTGAAAACCTAAACCAATGGCACTAGAATTAGGAGCAGCACTAGGAGCAGCAATCGCAATCGCAGTCTCAGCCTTAGCAACAGCTTGGGCTCAGGCAAAGATTGGAACCGCAGGAATCGGAGCACTAGCCGAAGACGACAGTCTTTTCGGTAATGTACTGATCCTTGTGGCTATTCCGGAAACAATTGTAATTTTCGGACTGGTTGTCGCACTAGTGATCGCAGGATTCATATAAAAAACCAAAGAGGCCCTTTCAAGGGGCCTCAATTACTTTAATTTATTCAAACAACAAGAAAAGAGGAAAAAAGATATTATGGGACTTCAACAGGTAACAGACGAAATTTTGGACGAAGCAGAAGAAAAGGCAGAAGAAATAAAATCAGAGATGGAATCTGAAAGAGATGAAATAATTTCTGAGGCAGAAGATAAAGCTGATGAAATAGTCAGTGAAGCAGAAGAGGAAATCGAAGACGATAAACAGGCCTTGAAGCAGAAAGAAATGTCTAAGGCTAAGATGGAGTCCAAGCAAAAGATTCAGGAAGCCAAACAGGGCGAAATAACAAAAGTATTCGAAGAATTCAGAGAAGGCCTCGAGGACCTTAAGAAGTCTGAGAGAGAAGCACTAGTTGAGAATGGTAAAGAGTCCGCTAACTTTGAGGTAGGCCTTATCAAAGGTTCTGAAGAGTTTGAAGATGTAGTAGATGAAGATTTCGAGGAAATCGATCAGAAAGGAATCATTCTTGAATCTGATGACGGCAGCAAATCAATCAACTTGACTTTCGACCGTATTCACCAAGAGTTCAGAAAGGATTACAGAAGTGAGGTGGCTCAGCGATTATTCGATCAATGATCCCTAAAGATTATCCTTACATGTATGCCAGGGTTTCAGCCAAGAAAAAGAAGCTTTACACCGAGAGAGACTACGATAACTTTCTGAAGATGCAGGTAAACGATATCTCCAGAAAAATGGAGGAAGGAAGCTACAAGACAGAGATTAATGAACTTGGAAGCGAGTACGACGGCGCAGAGCTTATTGAGAAGGCCTTGAACCTTAATCTTGCTAATACTTACGAAAACTTGCTGAAGGTTGCTTCAGATGATGCTAAACCTATAATTAGAGTATATTTGAGAAGATTCGATATAATTAATATCAAGAGAATTATTAGGTGGAAAGAAACCGATCAGTCTGAAAAAATTGAACATATTCTATACCCTATCGGGACACTAGGCCTTGGATTTGAGGAAATTAGGGAAAACAGTGTTGAAGAAATACTTGAAGATCTAAACTTTGAAAACTCCAGAGTAGATTATCAAGCTGAGATAGAAGACTGTGAAACAGTTGGAGAAATCGAGACCTGTCTTGACAGACTGTATTCTGAAGAATTAAGAGATCTAGCAGATTCTTCTGGAAGTAAAGAGTTCCAGAAATTTGTGAAAGATGAACAATTCAACCAAGATCTGAAGATTGCATTGAGATTGAAGAGGTACAATATTGAGAAAGAAGAAATTCTAGAACGACTGTTCAATCATAAAGATGAGCTAGAAGAGCTTCTCGAATCAGAAAACTTTGAAGATGCCCTCAAATTAGCTGGAGAAATGACAGAGCTGGAAGCAGAGAATATGGAAGAATTTGAGAAAGAACTGGATAGAGACAGGCTTCAGAGAGCATTAAATGCTTTACATAGAGAGCCTCTAGGCCTTTCGTCTATGATTGGCTATATTGTGGCAAAGGAGATCGAAATCGAAAATATGAGAATGATCGCTAGAGCCAAAGAAACAGGTATTCAAAACAACGAGACGATCAAGAAGAACTTGGTGACAATGTAAAAAATGGAACAGGAAACAAAGAAAGAGATTGCAGTAATAGGTTCAGAGGAGTTTACTCTGGGGTTCAAGCTAGCAGGTATCAAAAAGAGCTTTGTACCGGATGACTTCGATGAAAAAATCAGCGATCTTCTAGAAAGAGACGATCTAGGTATTATTGTAGCTGAAGAAGACATGATTTCGGAGGCCTCAAGAAAGACAAGAAGCATGATCGATGGGTCAGTTGATCCGATTGTTATCGGTCTTTCAGAGGAAGCTGAAAGCGAAAGACTTCAGGAAAAAATCAAGAGAGCGATTGGCGCAGACATAACACAAAACTAATACTAATGGTGAAATTACAAAAAATGGAACACGAAACACAGAGTTTTTCGACAACTGGAGATCGCGGAGGCGATTTCTGATGTCAAAAGGAGAAATCTATAAAGTAGCAGGACCTGTTGTAATAGCGACAGGAATGCAGCCACAGATGTACGACGTAGTATCTGTGGGAGAAGAAGGCCTGATGGGCGAGGTCATCCAGATCGAAGGAGACCAAGCATACATCCAGGTCTACGAAGACACAACAGGAGTAAAACCAGGAGAACCAGTAGAGAACACTGAACAGCCTCTATCCGTAGAACTCGGACCAGGCCTACTTGGAAGCATTTACGACGGACTGCAGAGGCCTCTAGTAGAATTACAGAAAAAGAGTGGAGACTTCATTGAAAGAGGAGAAGACGCTCCAGGAATCGACATGGACGAAGAATATGACTTTTCTCCAAGAGTCGAGGAAGGAGACGAAGTTGAACCTGGCGATGTAGTCGGAACCGTTGAAGTAGAGTACGGAAAGCACAAAGTAATGGTGCCGCCGGACTTTGAAGGAGGAGAAGTAGAAAAAGTAAACTCCGGGGAACACACTGTAAAACAGACGGTAGTAGAGCTTGACTCAGATGAGGAAATCTCTATGAGACAGGAATGGCCTATCAGAGATTCAAGGCCTGCTGATGACGACCTGAAGCCTGAAGTACCTTTGATCACAGGTCAGAGAGTACTTGACGGATTATTCCCTCTAGCAAAAGGAGGAACAGCAGCAGTACCTGGAGGATTCGGAACAGGAAAAACAGTTACACAGCAATCTCTTGCAAAGTTTTCCGACGCAGACATCATCGTATACATTGGATGCGGAGAACGTGGGAACGAGATGACAGAAGTACTGGAAGAGTTCCCAGAACTTGAAGACCCACAGACAGGAGATAAAATCATTAACAGAACAGTATTAATCGCAAACACATCAAACATGCCAGTAGCAGCAAGAGAGGCCTCAATCTACACCGGAGTAACTATTGCAGAGTACTTCCGTGATATGGGACTTGATGTTGCACTGATGGCAGACTCTACTTCTCGTTGGGCAGAAGCTATGCGTGAAGTATCGGCAAGACTGGAAGAGATGCCTGGTGAGAGAGGATATCCGGCATATCTTTCCTCAAGACTTGCGGAGTTCTATGAGAGAGCAGGTAGAGTAGATCCGCTTGCGGATGTCGATCCAGGTTCCGTCTCGATTGTTGGAGCAGTTTCACCTCCAGGAGGAGACTTCTCAGAACCAGTTACCCAGAACACTTTGAGAGTTGTAAAGAACTTCTGGGCTCTCGACTCAGACTTAGCAGAGAAAAGACACTTCCCATCTATTAACTGGGACGACTCCTACTCAGGATACAAAGATAAGCTAGCAGACCACTTCGAGGAAGAAGTGGACGAAGACTGGCAGACTAACATTCAGAGAATGAGAGACATTCTGCAGAAAGATGGAGAGCTTCAGGAAACAGTTCAGTTAGTAGGTAAGGACGCATTACCTGACCGTGAGAGATTGACTCTTGAAATTGGTACAATGGTTAAGCAGTTCTACCTGCAGCAGAACGCTTTCCACCCAGTAGATGAGTACTCATCTCCTGAAAAAACCTATCATATACTTCAGACAATCCTTGACTGGGCTGATGAGGCCTACGATGCTCTAGAAGATGGAGCGATGGTCGAGGATATTATCTCACTGAGCAGCAAGAACCATATCAGTGAGTTAGCGACAAGTGAGGACTTCCTTGATGTCAAGGAGGAAATCAAGAACCAGATGAACGAAGAGTTCGAGGAGGTAAGATAAGATGGTACAGCAAGAATACAAGACAATCAGCGAAGTTAAAGGCCCTCTAGTTTTCGTCGAGAAGACTGAGGATATCGCTTACGGAGACATCGTAGAAATCGAAACCCCTGACGGAAATGTCAAACAGGGAGAAGTCCTTGAAACCTCAAAAGATGTGGTAATCATCCAAGTCTACGAGGAAACACAGGGAATCGGACAGGACGCAAAAGTCCGTTTCATGAACGAAAATGTCAAGATGCCTGTAACAGAAGACCTACTAGGGAGAGTCCTAGACGGTAAAGGAGAGCCTATCGACGATGGCCCAGAAGTAATCCCAGATGAGGAAAGAGATATTGTCGGAGAGGCAATCAACCCTTCCTCAAGAGAGCTGCCAGAGGACTTCATTCAGACAGGAGTCTCAAGTATCGATGTCATGAACACACTAGTTAGAGGACAGAAACTACCAATCTTCTCAGGCTCAGGCCTACCTCACAATGAGCTAGCGATGCAGATCGCTCGACAGGCCGACATCAAAGGAGATAAGGAGTTCGCAGTAGTCTTCGCAGGAATGGGAATTACAGAAGAAGAATCCCAAGAATTCATCGAAGAGTTTAGAAACACGGGCGCACTTGAAAGATCAGTAGTCTTCCTGAACAAGGCCTCAGATCCGGCGCCGGAGAGAATCATTACTCCAAGAATGGCTTTGACAACTGCAGAATACCTTGCGTACGAGAAGGAGATGGAAGTCCTAGTAATTATGACTGACATGACCAACTACTGTAACGCGCTTCGTGAAGTATCCGCAGCTCGTGAAGAAGTACCGGGTAGAAGAGGATACCCAGGATACATGTACACAGATCTAGCTAACCTTTACGAGAGAGCCGGAATTATTGAAGGCCGTGAAGGATCAGTCACCCAGCTCCCAATCCTGACAATGGTTGGAGACGACATGACACATCCGATCCCTGACCTTACAGGATACATTACAGAGGGTCAGATCGTAGTAGACAGAGATCTTGACAATCAAGATGTCTCACCGCCAATTGATGTGCTTCCAAGCCTTTCCAGACTGATGGACAACGGTATTGGAGAAGGTTACACCCGTGGAGATCACGGAGATGTCAAAGACCAGCTTTATGCGCTCTACGCAGAAGGACAGGATCTCAGAGATTTAGTCGCGATTGTCGGAGAGGACGCATTATCTGACAGAGATGAGAAAGTCTTAGAGTTCACCAATATGTATGAGGAACACTTCGTAGATCAAGGATTTGATGAAAATAGAGACATAGAAGAATCGCTTGAACTTGCATGGGATTTACTTTCAATTGTTCCTATGGATGAACTTACAAGAATTGACAGAGAACTCAGGGAAGAAAAACTTGAAGGCCGAGAGCCAGAGTTCAACTAGAGGATTAAAATGGCACAGGATGTAAAACCTACAAGAAGTGAGGAGCTCAGGCTCAAGGAAAGCATTGACCTGGCCAGCAATGGCCACTCAATTCTTGAGCAGAAGAGAGACGGATTAATCCATGAGTTTATGGAAGTAGTTGGTGACGCTCAAGATGTAAATGAGGAGCTTGCAGAGCTTTACAGTGAAGCCAGACTTAAGTTGCTTCTGACAGAGGTCTACGATGGAGAAGATGCTCTAAGAGCAAATGCACTGACAACTAAAAATGGTTCAGAGGTCAAACTTGAATCCCAAAACATTATGGGAGTGAAAGTCCCTGAGATCGAATCTATTGAAGTCAGTCGAGGCCTTATGGAGCGAGAATATGGTCTTACAGACTCATCTTCTAGAATCGATGCGACCGCTGACAAATATGAGGATCTACTTGAGAAAGTAGTAGATGCGGCCGAGACACAGACCAAGATCATGAGACTTCTCAATGAAATAGAGAAGACTAAGAGAAGGGTCAATGCCTTGGAGCACAAGATCATTCCGGAGATGGAAGCAGGCCTGAACAAGGTCTCCCAGCTCTTAGAGGAGCGGGAAAGAGAAGAGACTTTCCGGATGAAGAAGATTAAATCTATGGCAAGTCAAGATTAATGCCTTTGATTCAGAATTAGACCTAAAGGTTAAAAATTTGGCATTTACTGAATGGTCTGATAAAGTTAGTCTGCCCTTACGGTAGACTTCTTAAGTTCATTTATTTTATTTTTCGCTTCTTCTATGTTTTTCTCTTCTTCTGTTTCCAGTGAGCTTCTGATTTCGTCTAGACTATCTGAAATGCTTTTCTCTCCGTGATAATG
Source organism: Candidatus Nanohaloarchaea archaeon (assembly GCA_046497485.1). GTDB lineage: Archaea > Nanohalarchaeota > Nanosalinia > Nanosalinales > Nanosalinaceae > B1-Br10-U2g21. The sequence goes on from JAWOFP010000055.1 coordinate 26,561, forward strand.
AAGGACATCTACTCTATAGTTGGATTTCTCTGCGAGTGTTTCTGGGATATCGCTGTTGCTTCCATCTTTGAATTTGTCGACAGCTGTTTCGAATATTAATCTGGGGTCGTTTGATCCTTCCTTTAACTCGCTAATTTGGTCGAAAATAACCATCCATTCTGGCGCATCGTTGTCTTCCCAGTTAAACCGATCAACGCCTTTATAGAAATCTTCTAAAAGCATTTTTCGCAGACTCGATTCTTCTGTAATTTCTAAATATGTTGTAGTATATTTCTTCAAAAACTGAAAATCCTTACGCTCTCTTGCGTCTGAATCAGAAATTGTAGGTTCTATGTCGCCTATTTCTTCTTTTATTA
>JAWOFP010000059.1:0-11738 GCA_046497485.1 Candidatus Nanohaloarchaea archaeon
CCTGCATGAAAAAACCTGATTTCAGGCCTAGAGTATTTTCTTCTGAGATAGTTGCGAAAAGACTTGAAATCCTCCTGACGTTCTAAGTCGATTCTTAAGACTTCTTCAGGCCTTTTTCCGGGCGAGATCCGCCATTCCTCAAACTGCGAAGCATAAGTTTTGGAAGCCGTTTCTGCACGGATCTTCTTCAATAAACTTTTCTCTCCAGCAATGTAGAGTGTAGGCCTGTAAACTCTTTCTTCTCTGAATAGCTCTCCATTTTTGCGGCTCCACTCAATCGCTTTGTCTCCCTGAAAATCTATCTTGAACATTCTATCTCTTCTTCCAGTTCATCCATTCTTTTCTCTAACCTATGGATTTCCTTTTCCTGTTCAACCTGTATAGAAATTAATGCGGTTTCTGCAGGATTCCTGGGATTCATGTAGCTTGACGCGGACGCATGGTAGAAGGCCTTCTCCCACAGCGAATCTAGGTGTTTCTTATCTTCCTTCCTGAGCGCTCTCTTGAATGGTTTGAAGCTTTCCTTCAGTTTTTCTAGCCTGTTTCTGTAAGTTTGATTGGTTCTTCCCACTTTTCTCTCACCTCCTCGTAGAACGGTACAGTAGTCTGGACACCTGTATTATCAGTATAAACCTGAGTCTGGCGATCTTTCTGAGAAAATTTCAGGCCTTGACCGGTCTCTTCAACTTTGATACTGTTATTCGATTTTTCTTCTGCTTTGAACCCGATTTCTCCGGAAATAGAGTACAGAATTTTTCCTTTCAGGCCTTCCAACATGTCCTCAAATAATTCTACTGCTTCAGTTCTGTAAAGCGAACTTTCCTCGTAAAGCCTGTCGATTTCTGGGGCCACAATCAGATCATATTCTCCAATATTTTTGCACAATTGTTGATGCTGAAGCGCTGTAAAGGCTCTTGCGATATAGATTTTATCCAGTAGTTCAGGCCTTGACTCAAAGTAATGTGTATTCGCTTGGTTAGATGAGTCGATCCACAGAATTTTCTCATGTTTTGCTGCTAGATGCTTTATGAGTGCTGGAAAGGCTAGAGCTGTGTCTGTCTCGACAAAGTTCCATCCATCTACTACTTTCGGCGTCTGAATATCTCTGACTTTTTGAGAAATAGGCATCCCCTCCCCCAAGGTTAGGCCTCCGGGAAATCTTTCAAGCTATAATTGTCGCTGCAGGGTATTTAAGGCGACTCGCAGCTTTCCGGATGTCCGAATCAACCAAATAATATCCTAAGACCCGCTACCAAAATTAAAGCTAAAGTAAAGCTCTCAAGCATTTTCTCCGGCACAAGATATCTGAATCTTGATGCGATTTTTACCATAATTAATCCAAAAATCGATGCAATAATTGAGATTTCAATTAGCTGCAAAGTATAGAGGCCTGTGAGATATGATGCTGAAGCCCTAATAGTTGTAGCTGAAAGGATTATTAAACTTAAAAGGCCTGTAAAAGTCGCTTTATCTACTTCCAGTCTTTCTAGATAGGTTACGAATAGAAGGCCTAATCCTGTGGATCCGAAAGAGATTCCAGAAAACCCTCCAATCAATGACTGGTTGTACCATTTTGCTGTGAAGCATTTTGAAACCAAGTTTTCAGGTCGCGGAACTAAATCCTGTCTGCTATAAACATAGAGAACTGCTGCAACTCCAATAATGTAAGATATAATTTGAACTGGAAAGAGGTCTATGACAAGAATGCCAATTAATGAACCAGCGAGGCCTGTCAAAATGAAGTAGATGTAATTCTCAACGCAGCTCCTGAGTTCGGAGGTTTCAGCTTCCAGAATCAATGGAATATTAACCGCAAGCAATGGAAAAATCATAACTGCAACAGCATCCTGAGCCGGAATAAAGTTGGCAAGCAACGCCGTGCCAAGAATACCGAAGCCGAATCCTGCAAGGCCTTTCACCAAAGCACCTATAGAAACAAATAAAACCACTAGGCCTAGAACTGTAAAATCAATAGTTTAGTTTACCAGTTCTCAGTAAAGAATCTATTGCTTCAAACTATATTTTCTATCCCGGGTAGAACCTTTAGGTTCTACCAACCCATAGGCCTCCATCTTCTTCATATAACGCCTTAAAGTCCTGTCAGTAGGCCCTTCTTCTACTTTCTCTCTGTAGGCCTCGAAAAGGTCTCTAGACTTAAGCTCTTTCTCCTCTTTCAATATATCGTAGAGCTTTCTCTGATCTTCATTCAGTTTTTGAAGAGATACTGAACGATTGTCTTTGACTGCGTCAGAAAAGCTTTCCTTGACTACCTCTCTTTCTATTTTTTCGAGGCCTTCTCTTTCCGCTTGCTGGGCTGCTTTTCTCAAAGTAGAGATAGCAACTCTTGCATCGCCCCCAGACTTAGAGGCTATAAGCTTCAAAACCGAATCTTCAATTACATTATCTCTTAGACCATACTCTACACGGTCCTTCAAGATATCCAGTATCTCATTGTCATTGTAGGCCTTAAATCTTATTTCATTGATTGAAGAAAACGAGGACCTTATCCTATCATCCATATCCGCAAAAATATCATCTCTATTCGCTATCAGTATGATCGCCGCATTTTGAAAACGGGACAAATCGTATAGAACTTTCTCATCTTTTATCTGGTCTACTTCATCGATCACTATAACCATAGGGCTTTTGTAGGCCTTCTCTTCGAACTTATCAACTAATTCTTCCGTACTTGTGCCTCCACGAGTGACGAACTCATTCATATCCCTCAGAAGCTTGTAGTATACTTCAAAACGGCTTGGTTGTCCGAATCCATCGACAAAACCTGATAGAACCTCTGGAGAATGTTTCTCTAGTTCATCGACGACATACTCTGCCATCGCAGTCTTTCCTGTTCCTGGAGGCCCGTAGATCAGCATATCTATAGGCGGTTGATCCTGAAGTATAGGCCTTAAGTTAGAAGCAATGACTTCGCGTTCGTTGTCCCGATGCACCATTCTATTAGGCAGATAGTCTGCTGTAAGAACTCTGGCATCGTCTATTACAGTATTCTCCATCCCCCGAATAACTGTTAGAAAATAAGAGTTAAATCAGTTTTTCAACCTATATAATCCTGAGAATCCTCGACCTCTGAGGCCTCAGCATCTTCCGATGGATCGGATTTACTCCGGTCAGGCAGCTCGATTTCCCCAAATTTTTCCTCGTAATTCTCAATATTTTTCTCTAGTAACTGTTTGAACATTTTTGCTTTTTCAGGTCTCATAACTACCGGATTGTGTTCTGAGACTACTGTCTGGATCTTGTCGCTTGAGGACTGGTCCAGTCTTGGAGCTGTTTTTCTAAAATCCATTACAAGCTGGCCTTCTCGGAAGATAACTGCTAGAGAATCAGGTTTGAAGCTTTCACCCGTACGAGACTCAAAGTTTGTTGAATCAGTCATAATTATTATTTCTTCCAGAGTTTTTTATCTTTCAATTGCTTCCCGGATCGGAGATTCATCTCTTATCGGTCCAGGCCTTCCAGGTGCGAAGACAGCCAGTCCTACAGTTTCAGCGTCTTCTATCTCGAAGCTATGTTCAAATAACCGGGTTTCTCCCGGCACCATGTACACTGTTTGGGCTCTGGAATCAAGCACATTATTTTCAGAATCTAGAGTTCTAAATTCTATTCTTACTTCTCCTTCACCACCATTGTTTCTAATAGATGCGTTAAGATTCGCGATTAATTGATCGCCTGTATCGTTTGAGCTTACTGAGAATGATTCGGACTCTGGGTTTGGGAATCCGGAAAACAGGTAGATAAACGCTCCGGCTGCTGAAGCCACAAGTGTAAATGTCATGATGATTCCAAGAGTTATTCCCCGGATAACACTCATAGTAAATAATCCGATAAGTTAGAATAAAAAAGAAAAAAGTTTAGAAGTCGAAGCTCCCTTGGCTTACTACTTCATCCATAGCTTTTCTGCCGTTAGGCTCGACTCTAGCATCCTCAGGAAGACTCTCTTCATCTTCTTTGCTTCCTACAGCAATCATAGCTTCTACTTCAAACTCTTCAGGAATATCTAGGACTTCTTTCGCTTTCTCATAGTCGAATCCCTGCATACCGTGAGCTACAAGGCCTCTACGGGCTGCTTCTAATGCCAGGTTTTCCCATGCCGCCCCGGTATCAAAGCTGTGGGTCACTGAAGGCTCGTCATTGTGATCAAATGTTGTCTTTGAAGCGAGTACTATCAGCGCGTATCCGGATTCTGCCCAAATCTCATTGAACTCATCCAGTAGGCCTACAAAGTCCTCGAATTCTTCGTCTTCATAAGTCGAGTAGATGAATCTCCAGGACTGGTTGTTGTAACTTGAAGGCGCCCAGCGAGCGGCTTCAAACAAGGCCTTTAATTCGTCTTCTTCCATGTCTCGGCCTAATGCTCTTGGACTCCATCGATGGATGAACATCGGGCTTATGTCATAGTCCGGTTCTCGGTTTTCTTCAGCTTCTCTCTGTAATTCATTCAACTCATCTGATTTCATAATGTTATCAGGTTCATAAACGAACCATTATATAAGAGGAAGGTACAGAAGTGTAACCTATGGAACCAGGCCCGTGCTCAGTAATAGAAAGCTTCGATATGATCGGAAGCAAATGGAAACTAATCATAATCAACGATTTACAGAACGGTGAGAAAAGATTCAACGAGCTTAAGAGAAGTACAGAGGCCTCATCAAGAACCCTATCCAGAGTCCTGCAGGACCTTCAGGAAGATGGAATAGTTGAGAAGAGAGTGGAAAATGAGAGCCCTGTCGCAAGTTACTATTCTTTAACTGAGAAAGGTCTTGGGCTCTTTCCTGTTTTCGAGGAGATAAATGAATGGGCGGAAGAATGGCTCGAGTAACCGGAATGTGTTTCAGGTTTAATTAATTTCCCTTCTAAATTCCTAGTTAATGAGTTCTGTCGCGATAGTGATGCCTGCGTTGAATGAACGCGAAGCAATTGTCCAGCTTCTTGAAGAGATGCCTGAGACAGTCTGCGGCAGAGATACCGAGACCTACATAATCGATGGCGGATCAACAGATGGAACTCAAGAAGCAGTCAAAGAATCAAGAGCAGAGTTAATCCATCAAAATTACAGCGGAGGGAAAGGCGCTGCAATGAGAGAAAGCCTAGACAAAATAGAATCCGATATCTATGTATTCATGGATGCAGACATGACTTATCCTCCTGGAGAACTCGAAAAACTGGTGAGACCTATAGAGAACGGAGAAGCAAAACATGTAATGGGTTCTAGGCTTGAAAGAAGAGAAGAAGGAGCCTTCATGTACAGAAACTTCTACGCCAACAAAATGCTTGGATGGCTTTACAGAAAACTTACAGACTCAGAAATCAAAGACTTCCTCACAGGCTATAGAGCGATCAGCAACGACTTAGCGGAAAAATTGGAGCTAAACTCAGAAGGCTTCGAAATCGAAACTGAAATAACCTTCAAGACACTGAAACTAGGAGAAAAAGTGAAAGAAGTAGAAATAAAATACAGGCCTAGAGTAGGCGAATCCAAGCTTGATTTCAAGAAAGAAGGCCTAAAAATTCCATTGTACGGATTGAAGCTTTCCTTATTTGAGCTCAGATAGAGTTCCAAGTCTTCAAACGCTCAAAATAATAATTGAACATCGACCCCAGTCCTACACCTATAGTATTTGCGATCATGTAATGAAGACCTAACTCAACCCCGACATACAGACCTACAAAGGAGATTAATGTTCCTCCTGCCCTAACAATGTTTGATCTTAAAATCGCATAAGTTTTCTTATCGTATTCCTCAAACGCAAAATGATCGTTGATGAAGAAAACTGTGATTATAGCGGCTTCCAGAGCCACCAACTTCGAAATATAGAGGTTTACAGAGCCATAATCGAACATAAGGAAAAGCACGCCGTTCTCAACCACAAGGCCTACAACTCCCGCCAGTAGAAACTTAGTCAAACTCATGTAATCCTTGAAAACTTCTAATTTCATTGGGCTAGGCCTCCAATTCTGTCCTCAATTTTACAGGTCGAGACAGGGATGTAATCACATATTCTGGTGTCCTGATAAATATCATTAAGGCGATCAATATAACTCGAATTAAATGATTCTCGTACACATTCATCGCCTTCTACTGAATATGTGCCGTTCTCAAACCTGACAATCTTGTAACCTTCTTCCAAGTACTGTTCCTCTGATTTTAGATGGGTTTCAAGAGGGCCTGTAGGCGTGCCAGCATATGAAAGCATAGGCCATTCATTGGAAACAGTCTTACAGAAACCAATCTCGTCCGAGGCCTGTTCAAACCTGCCCGGACTCGCCAAAGAACCGGTATCAGTAATTAAGAACCCGCTCCCGATCAGATAAATCCCTAAGACTATGTAGAAAATTCTCTCCGGGTTCTCCAATAAATTCAGGCCTTTAAACGCGAGAAAAGCAATAGGCAGAGACAAATCATAGAGGTACCGCCTGACCTTCACTTTTGTAGTAAGCTGCCGGGAAACAATAATCAGAGAAGTGAAGATCATCAACGCATCCGTTAAATTAAAATCCATTTCCTTCACATACAGTAATGCAAAAGGAATTCCAAGGCCTGTCATCAAAAACAAGTCCTGAGGTTTGAAAGGAGTGGTTAGGCCTCTTTCCACAACATCTAACGTGTAGCTGTCGGCCATACTTGCGAAAGGATGTCCAAGCACAATGTAATTGAAGATCAGCCATGGAAGAACCACAAGGCCTGAAATGAAGACTGTCTTTACGATTTTCTTGATATTTTTCTGGAAAAGGATAAGCAGAACAAATAAAGCACCAGTATATCTAGTTAGGAACGCTAGTCCGAACCATGCTCCTGCTCTAGGCCTGTGAATCTCAGCCAGCATCAAAGCCAGGAAAGATAAAAAGAGGAGCTCCGTTCCTTCCAAGGCGCCGTAAAATACTGCGTACGGCGACATAACTAACACATATAGATACAGAGGATTCAAGTCATAGACTCTGGAAAATTTCAAACTGCTGAAAAGGAAAAACGCAGAGTTCAAGACTATGAATAAGTATTCCGAGGCCTTCATCGAGAAGATAAACTGGAAAAACCCAAGTATAACAGGAAGTAGAGGAGGTCTTTTCCACTCCATATAAACCTGTTCATGGAAAAGATATTGGCCATTCAATGAGTATACGCTGAAATCCCACGCCCAGCCCTGAGAATGCTGATAAACCATCAGTAAAGTAACAAACGCAAAATATCCCAGCAAGATCTTTCGGCCTTTCAAATCTTCAAACCCAGGTTTCAGGCCTGACAGTTTTTTATTGAAAAATTCTTCCAGTTTTTGATCTCTCATAGGCCTAATCAATTCCCTTTAATTATTATATCATAGGAGCAGGTGCTTACAAATAAATTCAGAAAGTAGTATTCAATGTGATAAATTATGGTAGAGTTTGAGACAATCGAGAAAGAAAGACGAGATTACGGAAACTTCCCAGGAGAAAAATTTGTAGAGGTAAGCCGAAACAAGGCAATTCAAGACGACGGCAGCGAAAATTCATTTATTCAGATCGCCACGGGTTATTATCAGGACGAGGAGCCTAAGTACAAGAAACGGTTCACAGTCCCAACCGACAAAAAAGCAGTCGAACACATCAAAGAGAAACTGCCAGAAATGTTTGAAAAAGAACAAGAATCCGAGGAGTAAAATCCTCTTCTTTTTTCAAAAAATATTTGAACATTAAATAAAAAAATCTTCATTATGAAAGCTGTAGGCGCATTAGGAACTATAAAGTACGGATTCAGCATAATTCTAACCGTCTTACTGATTATCTTATTTGGAGTAATGCCTGCAGCAGTTGGCGTCCAAATGGTCTTAGAAGAAGCACAAGAAGGAGTAATCCTAGTAGCGCTTGGAGCTCTTGTAATCTACGCAGGAAGTTTAGGCCTCCTCTACAAAGTAATTGCTGACGCTGTAGCTACAGGGAATAAAGCAGCTCCTACAGAAGAAGATCTTTCAACAGTAGAAAGTTATCTTGGGAAAATTGAAAAGAAGCTTGATGAACTGGCAGAAGACTCTGAAAAAGAGAATGAGACCTCAAAAGAGTAAAGGCCTTTAATTTATCTCTACATCTCCTGACTTGCCTTTTCCAGACCATTCTACTTCCACTTCAATAGAGATATCCCCATCTTGTTCTTCCTCTACCTCAAGTTCAAAATCTACTCTTGCAGAAGGCCTCAACTCAATTGAATCATTCTGTGTTTTCAGTTCTACTCTGCCTTCAGCTATTTTATCAGCTAAATCCCTCATTTTATCGGCAGCTTCCTCCCTACTCATAGAGGATTCCGTACTCAACAGTTTTTCTGTCATAATCATTAATTAAAAAACAAAGATATATCTCTTACTAATACACTCAATAAGTCAGGTAGGCCTCAATCTCATCCTTTAACTCGTGTATATCATCCGGTAAGTCCTCTGGATCGATAAATACTATGTCTTCTATTGCGCGGCCGAAATCAGTTTCTGGATCTAGGTAACGCTTTAACTTGCTTCTCCTAGTTTTCTTGGTCAGACCTGTCTCAATCTCATAGATTAAGGCGGTTTCTGCGTCAAGCACATCAACCTTGTAGCCTTCGTGAATCTCTACTTCTGTCAAGATTTCATGGCCTTGATCGCTCAAGAACTGGAAGACTGCTGCCTTAACAAGGAAATGTTTCCATCTGTCGCCGTGTCTCTTAACTCCTCGCTGTTCTCGCCAATAACCGTTTCCACGATTTTCTGGGCTTACAGCTGATTTGATCTTCTGCCTTCTTCTCTCTATGTCTTTCTTGTTCAAGTTAAATTACCTCAGATAAAGTAAAAATTAGACTCATTAGGAGCCAGGATCAACAGTCCCGGGTCTCCGAGGAGAAGTAAATCTCCTTGAGCAGGCCTTCCCGTACATCTCACAAATGCACCGGCAGCCTATAATTCAAGATTTAGATGGAAGAGTTAAATAACAGGCCTGAAAATAAAAACAACCAGCTTCAATCTTAACATCTCGGCAGACAGAAAATCAAGGCCTACTTCGACCACTTCCTGTCTGGGGAGATTATAGGGCCAGTTATCATCGTGTTCTCACTTGAAGTAGTCATAAGCGGATTATTCGCAATGTACGTACCTCAAGCCTTTGAAACAGTTGCATGGCTGATCATCTTTCTACTTTCAGTAGCACTGATAGCGCACGGGGGGAACCACAGGAGAGACCTCAGAAGAGCTAGAGGAGAAAATAAAAAAGCTGGAATAAAATATAGTTGTATGAATGTAGAAAGTCTTAGAATAGCCTTATAGATTAAATTTCCTGGACTTCCCAGTTAGCAGTCTGTTCATTCTCTACAACTGCCTGGGCCTCGTACTCTCTTCCAGAGTTCTTATCGTGAACGTAGAACTGGTACTTTTTGAAGCCCTCATCCGTGATACTGACATCTGTAACTTCGCATCTCCATCTAGAGCCGCTTCTCGACATATCAAGGCTCTTAGCCGTCTCACGACAGATAGAAGTGATATCAGTTCTTGAGGTCTTTCCGGCAAGATTGTCCTGTTCCATAATTACTACATGATAGTAAATTTTATATCTGTTCGGATTATCTGTAGAACATTTTAGAACTGAAAACCTTTAGTTCAGTAAATTTTTCTTCATAGCGCCCGCTTTATTTCTCGTTGCCCTAACTGTCAGACGACTATATCCTAAGAATTTATTTTTCAACCAGTGAATTGTCAGATAAGCAACCATATAGGCAAGTATCCCACCTTGGACGCCTGAAAAATGAGTCAAGTAAAACTCTGACTGAGTTATATAACCATACGAGCTGAGAATTGCGAAAACTCCTGTAAGGAGTGAAACTGCCTCTTCCGCGTTTAACAAAGGCGCTTTGATATCAAAAAGCCCATCTTTGTAAAATCCTTCTACCAAAAAGATTAGGCCTCCAGCACCCATCACAATCCCTATGAAAATTTCTCCAAATATTGGATCGATAAACTTCCAAGTCTGAAGCAGAGCCAGTAACAAAAAGAGATTCATCAATGCTAGGCTCATATTAAATGGGTTAAAGACTTTCCGTGAATTACCTACAGAGATCCCTGATTCTCTCAGTAATTCATCAGTTTTAGTATGCGACTTCCTCCAATCAAAAGCAAAAGACCTTGCCTTCTTCTTGGTATCAGTCTCAATAATATTCTTGTTATATTTTTCAGGCAGTGTAGGGCTAGAAAGACTTAATACCCATTTACCTTCCTGATTCTTGTCAGCATGAAGCTTGAAATCAAAGCCACCATCATGAAGCCAGACCATCTCATCGCTACTTTCAGACTCTTTACGCCAGTTATTAGCCCTTCCCAGAACTAGAACACCTCACTAAAATCAGGTTTTAAGGCCTCCATAAACCTGAAATTATACGTCTTTACGGCCTTCATTAATTATACTTTACTCAATCAAAAATATAAAATCCACAACATATCTACTGAAAAACCGCCAAATTACAGAAAAGCTCAATAAAATCATACTTTGCTCTTCTTTATAACCGATAAACCGCAAAATTCTAGAAGATGAGAAGTCAAGAAGAGAATGCGGCTATTTATGGCAGTTAATATGCGGGATTGCGGACAGAAAATCGAAAGCCCCGAGAGGGATTTGAACCCTCGACCTGCTCCTATCTTGCTTTTTGATACAAGGGAGCTGCTCTGGCCAGCTGAGCTATCGAGGCCTAGTTAAAAACCAATTTGAGACTAACATTTATATTAGAGGTTATCCCCCATCTTATAATCCTCTGCCCAATTTATCCCTTTCTTTTGTCCGTTTCCAGGAGGCTCTATTCTAAGCTTCATTTCGCTATTAGAAGCATCTTCAATCGGGACACTATATAATTCTTCATTATCCGGACAATATACAACAAATTTGTCTATCTCGCCATCGTACCCATTACCAGATGTTTCAGAGTAATTAGATGTTGTGCTTACTGTGTTGAAAACTACAACACCATTTTTTAGAGAGCCTGTTTTACATTGAATTTTTTGTAGCTTATCTCCATTATCTAGAATTAAATCATAACGTGTATTTTCTCCAAAAGGCAAAGAAACATTTAACCCCTTCTTCATCAGCTCAGAAATGATAACTGCCTCCGAAATCTCACCCTTACGCTTGGGATTTAGGGTCTTCATAGGTTTATACATCGACATCTGCGTCGTCGGGTACGTCTGGGCCTCTGTTTTTGACCTTTTTCTCGGCCTTGTCTTTGATTCTGTAGATGTTGCTTGAACGGCTGCATTCTGGGCATTCGATCCACCAAGGCCTGTTCCCTAGTTCGCCTTCGCCTTTGAATGTGTGTCCGCAGTATGGGCATTTGATGACATACATGAAGTTTTCCATGTCGTAACTTGCGACCTTTGCGAAGCCTGTCTTTTCTCCTTCGTCGTTTTCCATTTCCCTGTTGGTTGCGTATTCGATTCTGTCGTAGTCAAGGTCTAATGTTACTTCTGGTTCGTTTTCTGATTCCTTTGTCATCTGTTTAACCCTTACTAACTGTATAGGCCTGTAGCTTTTTTAACTATTAACAAGGTTCTCTTCCAGGTATTTATTTGAATACCTGTCTGTAGATGATGTCAACGTCTTCTTCGTCCACTTCGATCTCCACATCGTCGTAACCTTCAACGTTAACTGATTTCTCTATTTCGAACACTTCGTTTGGCTGTGAGACTTCTTTGATCGATGGATTGAATTTTTTCAATAATTTGAGATCCCATTCTCTCTTGTTCTCC
>JAWOFP010000003.1:0-4748 GCA_046497485.1 Candidatus Nanohaloarchaea archaeon
AAATAGATATTAAGGTTCTAGCTAACCGTTACAGAGAATATATTAAAGAAATGCAAGAGTACGATCTTTCTGTCCCTGCGAAAGCTATCCGTATCTGTGCCGCACTTCTCAACATGAAAGCCATGACCATGTACTCGCCTGATGAATCAGAACAAGAAGAGTTTGAAGAGAATCCAATGGCTTTTGAAGACGAAAATGTTGCTGAAGAACAACAGGATAATTCTGATGAAGTTGAACTAGAGATGGGGCCTGAACTAGAGATCCCCGTGAAGAACAAACCTAAGAGACGAATGAGAATCGGGGAATTAAAGGATGCGCTAGAATCTGCATTAGAAGTTCACCAACAGAGAGAAGAGCGCCAGGAAATGAGGGCTGAAATGGATGAGGCCTTTGAAGTCGATGAAGACGATATTACTGATAAGTTGAACTCTTTGATGGATAAGATCACTTCATTTGGATCTGACGATGAGGAGATTCATTTTGACAGTTTAATTGAACAGCAGGAGAGAGAGGAGAGAATCGAGAAGTTCAAGCATGTTCTTCATCTTGAAAACGATGAGAAAGTCAGGCTTATTCAGGAAGAGTTTCTGGGCGACTTACATGTCAGGCCTGAAGACGAAGCGAATAATTAAATTTACTGAAATCAGGTTTTAGTTATGGAAGACAAAAAGGCGAAACTTGAGGCAGCACTGTTTCTATCGGAAGACCCAATTGAGCGAAAAGAGATAGCAGATGTACTGGACTTGGGAAGCATCGGGTATGTAGACATGCTTATCCAGGAGTTTGAGGAAGAACTGGAGAAAGAGCACAGAGGCCTGGAACTCGTGGAGACGAATCAAGGCTACGAACTCAAAGTGAAGAACGATCACATCGACAATGTAGACCATCTTGCACCGCACCAAGACCTGAACTCAGGTGAACTAAGAACCCTATCAATAATCGCTTATAACGCGCCTGTAGGGCAGAAGCACATAATTGAAGTCAGGGGTAATCGGGCCTACCAACATATCAAAGAGCTTGTTAAGAGAGGATTTATTTCGAAGGAGAAAGACGGTAGAACAGCAGAGCTAGATGTAACGGATTTCTTCCTAGACTACTTTGATATTGATTCACTGGAAGAGTTTAAGGAACTGGATGAAAAAGAGGTTCAGGAGACATTTTAAGAAACCAATACAAATTAGTTGGTGAGGCCTGAAATGAGATTTAGTAAAGGTATTAATGCAGACCTAGCAGTGATGTTCTTGACCCTAATGACTGTTGGAATGGGTTCTGTTACTTTTGTCATGACACAGGATCTAATCGGAGACTCAAGTCCGGAAGAAGAGGACTTACCAGCATTCACAGATTCAGGCCTTGAAGTTGAAGTATTATCTAAGGAAGATGATTTTCTATCCAAGTTCGTGAGAGTGGAGAACTATGCGGAAAGTGCCGGAAACCTGAGTTTCAGAGTCGATGGAAACGAAATTAATAACAGGTTTACAAGGCCTCAAGAAAATTACCAATTTACTCCTACATGTTTGAAGACGAGTAATGAGACCTTTGAGGTGAGAGGTAATGGCGTTGAGAAAAATATTGATTTAGATGTTGATGCAGGTTACTGCATAGAGATTAACCGGACAGAGATAGAGTATCAAGGCTCGGATACTTACAGAAGATGGTTCGGAGTCGCTTACCAGAATAATGAGGAAGAGACACCTTACTCAAATAGCGAAGTAATAATTGAAACCGACAAAGGCTCAAAAACCAGGCCTACTGATAGCGAAGGCCGATTTAACTTTAGCGATAGATGGGATCTGACTTATATTGAGCCGAACAGTTTTTGGAGCACACAGGAAGTTTATACTGACTCCGATAGATATCAGCCCCCAAACAGGGTAGGCCTAGAGTATGAAGGAGACAACAGCCAGTACTTCCAAGACACCCAGTTAGCAAGGTATGAAGGAGATGGCAATAAAGCAGATGTTAGCTATGATGTAACTCCTCTAAATGTTAGAGATGATGAGATAGAGTTCAATGTTGATGTAGATGTAACCGCACTTGAAGGAATGGCTAATGATTGGAGCAGTCAAAATGGGCGAATGATGTACCAGATACCTTTCAGAGAGTACGCAAATTACGCGGATATATCTAACCTTGAATGCAGCTCTAGTTCAGATGTTAGCTGTGAGACAGGCACTGTTCAAGTTGAAATGTCTGGGGATATAGCCAATCAGAGCCTAGATAAATCCAGCTTACCTACAGATGGTTCAGGCAACAAATACATTCCTATAGACAGGAAAGTTGAAGCTAGCGGGAATGACTTGTTAGTAGGCCTGAATAGCTATGATGAATATGAATATAATTCTAATCATAGAAGGATAGCTCATCATAAACATCTTTCCCTTATCCCTGAAGGAGAAACCAAAAAATTCTACCAAAACTACACTTTAGACTACCTCGACTCAAATATTGATGGAAATGTTGAGAGCGCTTACCGCAGCAGAAGAGGATTAGTACCAACAGCTAACGGATGGGGAGCATCACCGTATTTCGCTAGAAACACTGTTCGATTTGATTTAGAAAGTTCTCACACTGAAAGCAGTGAAAGCAGCCAGGGAGAGATAGAAACTGTCTTATACGAGTGGAACGATGTCAATCAGGGAGATACTTACGATTTAAACTTCAATATCACTGTAGAAAGAGATCCTTCAGATCATAAAGTGTTTAGATTGCCGACCCATCTTGGGATATTTGGCATGTTTCCGAATGAGGGTGGCAAAGCCATATCATCAGGCACAAGATACAATGGATATACCCGTAATCAAGTTAGAAACCCTGATCCTCTGAGAGACAGGCCTAACATTGATATCACAGTACCCCATCAAGGATATGACAAAGCAATTGTCTATAAGATATCAGATAAGGATCAAAGTGACCAGTGGACTACAGAAACATTTATTCTGAATACTGCTCAGAGAAACATTACCAGTATCTATCTGCTAGATTCTAGAGGCGAATGGGAAAATATCAAAGGAGATGTAGGAGGAAATGCATACCCTGATCCTGGAGACACATTCGAGTATGAATTTGACCTAGATAGAGACACTACCGATGAACTGACACAGGTTAATCTTAGGTATCAATCAATTGATTTCTCCACCAATGAGCCAACTTACACTGGCTGGCCTTACCAATATGACTTAACAATTAATGGAGAAGACAATAGATACAATTATGATCTATCAGGGGATATAAACTGTAATTACAGATACTGTAATTCTTACAGATCCAGTAATCGCGATATTGCGCGGTCTATAGACAACCTTATAGGCGGAAATAGCGCAAGTACTTCTACATTCAGTGAAAACATTGAGAGAATTAACCTTTCAATCAAAAACAACGAGGATAACTCCAATACTGGAACTCAAAATTTCAGAAGGTTCAGATTTTGGATTTGGTATCTAGATCCAACCACTGCCGATCTCGAGGATCAGCTAATCAGACCCGAGTATATCAGAGTTGAAACCAATAATGATAATTACCTGAAGAAAGGCCTTTACGAGGAGGAATTTGATCAATGAAGCTATTTTTGATTTTAACTACATTAATTCTAGTTTCTCCTGTTATCGCCCAAGAAGAGTATACTGGTTCAGATGGTTATGTTGAGCCTCCAGAACCCGATATTAATTCTGTTGAGTGTGGGGATGGCGTCTGCCAGCCAGAGATTCAAGGCACATGCCCTCAAGACTGTGCAGAAGATTATAATGAAACAAACAATTCATCAGAGGACTCGTCAAATGAAGAGTCTACAGGCCTAGAAACTGTAGAAATAGTGGCTGGAGCCCTAACTCTAATTAGTGGAGTGTTACTTGTAACTATACTTACAAAGAATCGGACTTCTGAAGAAAAAACTGGAGATAATATTAGAAACAAGGATCTTGAAAGAAATATGAGAAAACTTCTTAGGCAAAACATATCTCTAAAGGAAGTTGAAAAAAGGATGATGAGTAACGGATATCAGAAAGATGAGTTAGAAGAAGCGAAGAAGCATATAGATTCTGATCTTCTTTACCGCAATAATTAGATAGACATGCCTTTTTTACATTTTAGATTCAATCAAGGATTAGATGGAAGTAACCAGCCTAGATTTATCGATTCTGGAAGAGGAAATTTCAGGCCTGAAAGACGGTCATGTTCAGAAGGTCTACCAGAGAGGAAATGAACTAACAATAGAGGTATATGTAGGCGGAGAAGGTAAAAAACGGTTAATTGTAGGGACAGATCACGCATTTATTTCGAAGTACAAGAGAGATAATCCTCAGAAGCCTCCAGGTTTTGCGATGGAGCTCAGGAAGCATCTAGGGAAAGTCACAGATATTAAGCAGAAAGGATTCGACAGGATACTGGTTATTGAAAGCGATGAAGTAACATTGATCGCGGAAATGTTCGGTCGTGGAAACTTCATCTTAACTAAGGAAAACAAGATAATAGGAGCATTAAGAGAGGAAAAATGGGCTGACAGAGAAATTCGAGTAGGCCTAGAGTATGAGTTCCCTGAACCAGTCAAAGATCCAAGAGAATCCGACAATTATTTTGAGTTAATGGATGAAGGCGAGATTGTAAGGCGTATGGCCTCATATCTCTCACTGGGAGGAACTTATGCAGAAGAGATATGTGAAAGGACAGGAATACAGAAAGATAGAGAAATAGAAGACTTGAATGAGAATGAGCGTGAGAGAATCAGTGAGGAAATAGAGGAAGTTCTCTAC
>JAWOFP010000007.1:0-5926 GCA_046497485.1 Candidatus Nanohaloarchaea archaeon
CAGATGCCAGTGACCTTCCTCAATCTGATGCAAGTTAATATTGAAAGGCTGCGGCAAATCCTCAGACTTGTTCTCGAAAGAAGTATCAGGCCTGAAATCCTCCAAAATCTCTACTTCTAGGCCTACCTCCTCCATAGTTTCCCGGATAGCAGCTTCATCAGGAGTCTCCCTTTCTTCTACATGCCCTCCAGGCTGAAGCCACATATCGTACTTCTTATGCCTCAAGAAAAGAATCCTGTCTTTTTTGATTATGAATGCTCCAGCCACAAAGTCTCTATCAGCACTTTCAGGGACTCTCATAAGTTATTCCCAGTCGATATCGCTTACAGCTTCTTCAATTTCCTCTGCTAACTCGAAATCTCTCTCGGTCAGGCCTTCAACATCATGGCTCCATAAGTCGATTTCTACTGCGCCATACTCTACTTTGACTTCTGGATGGTGGAACTCTCTTTCAGCCAGAGAAAATACTGTGTTAGCGAAGAAACAGGCCTCACGGTAGTTCTCAAACTCTATCCGTGTAACAAGTTTATCGGCTTGAATACTCCAAATTTTCAGGCCTTCAAGTCTTTCGTCTATTTCTTCCTGTTCAAGTTTGTCGGTCATAAAATAGTTTTGTTAGATTGTTTTTTGTTATTTTCTATCCATAAGTACATCATGGAGTATGGGGAGGCGGTCACTAAGTTCGAAGAGTTCTTCACTGAGAGGTATGAAGATGAAGTTATACAGGCCGAGAAACGCGGAGATGAGTCCGTTGTAGTTGAGTATAAAGAAATTGATAGATTTAGTTTTGAGCTGACCGAGTACCTTAAGGATAATCCTGAGCAAGGTATCGATGCCGCAGAGGAAGGAGTTCTAGCAATTGAATTACTGGATTCTGAGATGTCGATCCGTTTCGTAAACATGCCTGAAGAGGACTATGTATTACTGAAGAACCTTCGTTCCGAGCATATTGGAAAGTTTGTGCCTATAGAAGGAATGATTAAGAGAGCTACCCAGGTTAAGCCTGAAGTTGTTTCCGCAGTATTTGAATGTACTCAATGTGGAGATCGCTATACTAAAGAGCAGGACTCTTCCGAACTGAAGTCTCCTTACAAGTGTGAGTGCGGGTCAAAGAGATTTGAACCGCTGGAAAAGAACATGACAGATACACAGGTAGTGACTCTGGAGGAGAACCCTGAATCTAGAGAAGGTTCAGAACAGCCTTCAAGCCTTTCAGTCAGACTTGAAGGAGACCTAGTTGATCCAGAATTCCAGAAGAAGATAGTTCCCGGAAACGTCGTAGAAGTCACAGGAATTGTGAGAGAAACACCTCTGAAGAAAAATTCGAAAAAGTTCGATATTTACATGGAGGCCAACAATGTAGAGCCTCGCCAACAAGAGTTTGAACAGTTAGAACTAGATGAGGAGGAGATAGAGCACATCAAGGAGATGGCCTCTGATCCAGAAATTTTTGATAGAATAATTAGATCTATCGCACCAAGTATTTTCGGCCACGAAAAGATTAAGGAAGCAATCGCACTCCAGTTATTTGGCGGGGTTAGAAAGACCCGTGAAGACGGAGTCAAATCTCGTGGAGACCTACATATACTATTAATTGGTGAGCCAGGAACAGGTAAGTCCCAGCTCCTGAAGTTCACAGGAGAACTAGCACCGAAAGGCCGTTATGTGGTTGGTAAGTCATCCACTGGAGCAGGCCTTACAGCTTCTGTAGTAAAGGAGGAATCTACTGGCGAGTTCTCACTAGAAGCAGGAGCGGTAGTACTGGCGCACAAAGGTATGGCGGCTATCGACGAAATAGATAAGATGTCAGAGGAAGATAGGTCAAGTCTGCACGAAGCAATGGAACAGCAACAGATTTCGGTTTCGAAGGCGAATATCCAAGCAACTTTGAATGCTCAGACATCTATCCTAGCAGCCGGAAACCCTAAGCTTGGAAGGTTTGATCCTTATGAACCGATTCCGGAACAGATCAATATTGGAGATACTTTGCTTTCCAGATTTGACTTCATCTTCCCAGTAAAGGATGAGCCAGATAAAGAAAAGGATAACGCACTGGCGAATCAAATACTATCTAATCATAGAGAGCCAGAAGAGCAGGATGCAGAAATAGATAAGCAGCAGTTAAGGCGGTACGTCGCATATGCAAAGAAGAATGTGAGGCCTGATTTAACAGAGGAGGCCTCGGATAAAATTCAGGAGTTCTATGTATCAATGCGTTCATCAGGCGATGAAGACTCTGTGCCTATTACTGCACGACAGTTGGAGGCAATGGTGCGTATTGCTGAGGCCTCAGCCCGCGCACAGTTAAAGGATGAAGTTGAGGAAGAGGATGCTCAGAGAGCCATCGATATCTTGACTTACACCTTGGAACAGGTCGGAATGGATCCGGAGACCGGTGACTTTGATATTGACCGTATCGAGTCAGGCGTCTCATCCAGCCAGAGGAACAGGATTCAGACCATTAAGCATCTGATTGATGAGCTTTCCGGAGATGAAGACTCAGCGGAGATTGAAGAAGTGATTGAGAGAGCAGAAGCAGAAGATATTACCCCTGATAAGACCGAGGAAGTAATCGAGAAATTGAAGCGGGAAGGCGAGCTTTTCGAGCCTAAACAAGGATTCATTCAGAAAATCTGATTGAGGCCTCAAAAATAAATTATGTGACTATTCCTCGGTCATGTATTAAAGTTTTTTTAGCACATTAGTCAATATGGCTCAGCAGAAAAGACAGACTGCAAAACTAGTTGATTTCAATGATCTTAACTCAGGAAAATACTTTCAGAGAGAAGGATTTGAGCCGAACTTCTTATTAACGCCTGATGGCCGGAAAATCTCTCGCGCTAGGACTGTCGCAACTGTAGTGGACAGATTCATTAACGACGACGAGACTTACGGATCGATTACTTTAGATGATGGAAACGATACTTTACAGGTAAAGTTCTTCAACGAGCTTGAACTGATGGAAGACTTTGAAACAGGAGATGTCCTAGAAGTAGTAGGTAAAGCACGAGAATATCAAGGCCAGATTTACCTGGATGGAGAGATTCTAACAAGAGTAGAGCCTGAAAAAGAATTACTACACCAGTTAAGACTAGAGAAAAGAAAAGAAGAATGGGATCAAATCAGAACTTCTGTCCAACAGCTGAAGGAATCAGGGAAAGATCATGACGAAATTGAAAAAGAGATGGCGGGTAAACTGACAGAAGGAGAAGTCGATGCAATCTTACAGAGCTTTAATGAGAAATTTGATGAAGGAGGCTCAGATGAAGGCCTGGAAAACATTGAAAGAGATGTATTAGATGCTATTCAGGAGCTTGACGAGGGCGAAGGCGCAGACTACTCAGATATTCTAGATAAAGTAGATGAACCGGAAGACAAGTTAGAGGATACAGTCAATTCCCTGCTTTCAGAGGGAACATGTTACGAGCCAAAACCTGGGAAGATTAAGAAACTTTAGATAAAATTGGATACTATGGATTACGAAGATATGCTAGATAAGGCTCAGGACGAGGTGCCGGAAGATCTTGGTTCAGGTGAAAGATTTGAGATGCCTGAAGTCGAGACACGGAGAGATGGTTCAAAAACTGTTCTAGAAAATTTCAAGGAATTTGTCGATTCAATGAATAGAGCGGAGAAGCATCTTTCTAAATTTATACAGAATGAACTGGGAACTGCAGGACACATTGAAGGCTCTGAACTGATCCTTAATGGAGAGTTTAGGAGAGGCCAGATTACTTCTCGAGTTGAGAGTTATACTGAGAAATATCTTTACTGTAGTGAGTGCGGTAAGCCAGATACGACTCTAGAGAAGGAGAAAGGCGTCGAGATCATGAAATGTCAGGCCTGCGGTGCAAGAAACCCGGTATAAAAACCCTTTTTATAACATTCCGGGTCCCTTATTTTCCTAAGGTGAATTAAACAATGGCACAAGAAGGTATGGACCAGCAGCAGTTTATGCAGATCATGCAGCAGAAACTAGGTAATCTAGAACTTACAGTACAGGCATTAATGAGCGTACTACAGGAGAATGACATCGTTGATGAAGAAGAAATCAACGAGACAGCTCAGGACATCGTCGAAGAGATGCAGCAGCAACAGGCTGAAGCAGCTGAAGGAATGGAAGACCTAGAAGATCAGCTAGAATAAAAATTTCCTACTTATTCATATTTTTCAATTCTTCTTTAGAACTAATCTTTTCACAATTACTGCATATATCTGCTAGAGGGCCTTCACAGCAAGTCGCATTTTGGGCCTTACAGTGCTCTCTACCATGATAGATTAGAAGTATATGAAATTCATAGATTAACTCATCAGGAACTCTATCCTCTAAGATTTCATGTGCTTTTTCCCTAGAAGTGCCTTCTGGAATCAGGCCTAGTCTCTGACTTATTCTATGAACATGTGTATCGACAGGCATAACAGGTTTTCCAAAGTAGAAACATAGGATGATTGCAGCGGTTTTAGGCCCGATACCAGGGATATCGGTCAGCCATTTCTTCCCGTCTTCAATACTCATTTCATCGATAAATTCCAGTGAGTATTCTCCTTGGTCTTCTCTAACAATTCGCAGCGATTCCTGTATTCTTTCTGCTTTTGTCGGTCCTAGGCCTGCGACTCTTATAGTATCAATTAGTTCTTCTCTATCCGATTTTTCGACTTGATCCCAGGAATCATATTTTTCTTTCAACTGCTTGAATGCCTTATCTCGGTTGATATCATTTGTGTTCTGTGAAAGAATTGTCTCCACTAGATAATCGATTCCGGACTGGTCTGTAGGCCTTTCAGGCTCTCCATAGTAATCCTTTAATCTCTGGTTAATTTCTCTAATCTTGGATTCATAGTCCTCGGACATAAGAACGGTTTAAACCTGTGATATTTTTAATCTTCTAGGCATGTAAAAATTGTTTAGAGCGGAGCTGTTAGGGTCGAATCCTGAAACATATTTTCCGGGTAAGTCTTTGCAGAGACCTTTCTCACCCAAAATATGAAGTTTCTCTAAATCTTTCAAAGCATCCTCCACTTGATCTAGGTGTTGTTGTACTTGTTCATCTCTCTTTCTCTCGAATCTCCCCTGAGAGAATCCTCCTTTACCATGCTGTCTATTTATTCTAGACTGTAAGGCCTCTATCTCTTCAACTTTGCCGTCTTCCTCACTGTATATTTTGGTGTCTCCTCGAGAAACCATTGCCCATTGCTTCCTATCTGAAATGAAATCTAGAAGCTCCTCAACTTCAAACTTTTTCGATACTTCAAATTTTTCCTGGTAAAAACTATTTACCTTGAACGCGGTTAGCCCAAGATCAGAGTCATAGAACAGTATTAGACTGTCTGTATTCATCAAAGGCCTCAGTATTTTATCCGGTAAACTATTTTTGATTTGCTGGAGTTCACTGTGACTAGAGAGTTCTCCAGAGGAGTAGACGGTGATTAAATCTTCATTCTCTGAACTGATTGAATCAAGCTTTTTCAGGCCTGATCTAAATGACTCAAAGGACAATGATTCTGATTTAATTTTCGAATCCTCTTCAACTTCTTCACTTTTCTCTAGGCCTTCAAGCTGGTCTTCCAGTCGATTTACTTTTTCCTGTGCTTCCTGCTTTTCCCGAGTATGCTTTTTTCTCCTTTTTTTCTCGGCTTGTAGCATGTTCTCCAGTTTCTCAATTTTATCTTCTTTTTCCTTGAGAGAGGCCTCCAATTGCTCTATTTTTTCCTTCAGTTCTGTGTTTTCCCAAGGTAGTTTCATGTTTTATCTTTTGTTTCCGTGTTTTTTGTAGTGCATGTGTCGTAATGCATTTAAAGATGGTAAATTGAGGTTTATTCAGTGGTAATTATATGCCTGAAATGACAGTTGAGGAATTGACACCTGAAGCAGATGACGTTGAAATCGAAGGAAAAATCGCGGAGCTACCGACACCGAGAGCAGTAT
>JAWOFP010000062.1:0-9338 GCA_046497485.1 Candidatus Nanohaloarchaea archaeon
TCCAGTATTTCCATAGGAATAAGAGAAGTATGGGCAAGGAAGTCCCAGAATGCCGTACTCATCGCCTATTTTATAGCTGAAGATGCAATCCGAGAGTTGATGCAAGAATATCCTAAGTTAGTAGTTGGTAGACAGGGCGAGGGCTGTATTTACCCATGCAGGATATCGAAGCAATCACACGCCATACAGAAAGATTTGTTCGCTAAGAAATCAGCTGAGTTCAATTTACATATCAGTAACTCAGATACTGAAGGCCTGTTTGAAGTAGATCAGTCTCATGGTGTACCTGAGATAGAGTTTGTTGATCCCGATAATGCTGCAGAACTATTTAAGAAATATGAATCATTTCTGAGCTCATTGTCAGATGATGCTATTTCAGTTGAAGCTCTTGAGCATGTCTCTACTTTGTATGACAGAATTCAGGAAGAATCAAAGAATCAAGATGCTAAAAAAGGTAGCAGTAATACGGAAATGAAGTAGATGGGATGATGGGAGACTCTAAAAATAGATAGCAGTATCACCGAAATAGAATAAAGAGTAGAAAAACTACTGGAGATTATCCAGTATTTGGTCTGTGAGCCCTCTTTCTTCCAGAGTTGACCACAAGAGTTCTTTGGCCTTCATTTTTGGATCTTCTACTTCTTTCAGCTCCTTTATTTCGAGAAGTCCGTTACATTCTACACATCTATCTCGGTAACCAGGGTTTTCAGACCCACATTCTTGACATATTAAGGGAACTAAGTCATCTTTCAACTCATGACCATTTTCTTCTTCTCCGTAACCTCTTGCATAGGCCTGATTACTGTCTGAATCCGATAGTCTTGTATATTCACGAGTGGTATCTGAGCCTACTACATGGCCTACCCTCTTATCTACAGCACTTTCAGATATGCTTAAGGCTTTGAGAAATGAGACTCTGGCTTTCCTTACTGTGTGTGTTTTGACACCACAATTCAGGCCTGCATTCTCTTTCGCCTTCTTCAATTGAGATGAAAAATATCGGTAACTTGCTGGATTATATGCAATTTCTTCTCTACTAACATCTCCTTGAGGTTCTGTCATACAGAATAGATAAGCATCTTCATCTTCTGGTTTAGGGTGTCCCTTCTCTAACCACTTGTCTATTGCAGGAGGAGCCACTACCACTCGAGCATCTCTATTTGGCGATTTTTTGTTTCCTTCTACGAAAAGATACTTAGCACCATCCTCTTCATAGTAACTACCTACCTTCAGACCTAATGTTTCACCTATTCTTGAACCTAAGTCCCAGTGAGTAAGTAATAATGCCCTATCTCTAAGAGAAAGGTTTCTACAGAGAAACTTAATGTCTTCAGGTTTTGGTAAGTCTTGAGGCCTGGTTCTATCTTTGACCGATTCCTTTACTGTTAGAGATATGAAGGATGCCTTCTCAGGAACATTCATCTTATCGTTTGCCCATTTGAAGTATATCCGAAGCAGCTTCTTGTACTCCTTCTTCGTTTCAGGTGCATACTCCTTATGATAGTATGCCGAGTCCAGAATTTGTCTATGTATCTTTCTGATCTGTTCCTCAGATGCAGTCTTTAATCTGAAATCGTTGTATTCGAGAATCTTCTTAGCAGTCTGAAGATACCGACCTTTTCTGGAGGCACTTAATTCTCTATCTTCAAGATACTCAGAGAACTTCTCTATGTCGTCTTTGTTCTCTTGAGAAATTTTATCAGATTTTTGAATATTTTGGTAGTTACGCCTTGAGTTCTTTTTCCAATCGTGTATGTCCATAGTTGTAATCCCGACTAAGCCCCATTTAAGGGGTCGTAATACGGGATCTTGAAGAATAATACTGCTTAGCCCCGAGAGGGATTTGAACCCTCGACCTGCTCCTATCTTGCTTTTTTGTTACAAGGGAGCTGCTCTGGCCAGCTGAGCTATCGAGGCGGGTAAAAGAGAATTAAAAGATAATACTTTTATCTTGAGGCCTCTTTATACATCGACATCTGCGTCGTCGGGTACATCCGGGCCTCTGTTTTTGACCTTTTTCTCAGCCTTATCTTTAATTCTGTAGATGTTGCTGCTTCTTGTACATTCTGGGCATTCGATCCACCAAGGCCTGTTCCCTAGTTCGCCTTCGCCTTTGAATGTGTGTCCGCAGTATGGGCATTTGATGACGTACATGAAGTTTTCCATGTCGTAGGATGCGACTTTCGCAAATCCCGTCTTCTCTCCATCATCATTTTCCATTTCTCTATTGGTTGCGTATTCTAACCTGTCGTAGTCTAGGTCTAGTGTTACATCCGGTTCTTTATCTGATTCCCATGACATTATATCCCACATCTAAATTTGTCCGCAGTAGTTTTTTTAAGTTACTACCTGCTTATAAACCATTTCTACATCTTCTTCCTCAATCTCTATACCGATATCTTCAAACCCTTCTACATTGACGGATTTGGATACCTCAAATACTTCACTGGGTTCTGATACTTCCTTGATAGAAGGGTTGTATTTTCTCAACAGCCTGAGATCCCATTCTCTATTACATTCAACTACGATTAAATCGTATCCTGATGCAGTCGCTAGAAATCCTTTTGCGACATCTTCCATCGAATTCAGTTTGATGTAGGCCTTTTCATCTACTGGAGATCCTCCAAGGCCTTCAGAAGTTTTTCCATCTATAACATATTCTTTGATTCCCGGTATTTTCTCAAGTTCGTCCTCGTTTTCTATCTCTGCTTTTATCTTTGTCTTATTCAGTTCAGCGTTTTTGACTCGAGGCCTGATATTTTTCAACAATTTCTCAGGTTTCTCTGTCGGAGTTATCTCCACCTTCATAAACACCTTATTTGAAGGCAAGTGTTTTTATTTAGGCCTTTCCAAATACTTCACATGGGTTTTCTAGGCGACAACGAGAAAAAAGAATCAGATAACTTTGTGGAGGAGGTAAGTATCTCCGCACCTGAGGAGAAAGAGTCTGAATCAAGAGAGAGTTCAGAGTTGAAGAGAGAAGCAGAGAAAAAATTCACTGGAAGTAAGTCTAGTTCAAATTCAGAGAAGGTTAGCCTAGAAGAGGTTCACAGGCAGAACGAGAAGATTATTTCAATGCTTGAAGACCTAAAAGAAGACGACAAAAATAACAGTAATTCGGATGTAGGAGGTGCTATGGATGGGGTACTATGACAGCGTAAAAGACGAAGTGAAAGAAAAGGCCTCAGATAACAGTAGTTCTAGTCTTTCAGACAAAGCCAAATCAAATAATAGCAGCAGTGGTGCTGGCGGCGGATCATTCAATACGCTTAAAGAGTCCGCGAAAGAGACCAGCGAAGACGAACAGGAAGGAGACGACACTCCTATTGAAGTATTGGAGGAAGGCCTAGAGCAGAAACAGAAGCAAAGCAGCAATTTCTCGAGTAACAATTCAACAAGTAAATCAAATAATAAATCAGATAGCATAGATAAATCCAGAGAAAGACCTCAGAGCCAAAGTGTAGAGAGTTCCGAACTAGCTGAGAAACTCGATACGATAATTGACCAGAATCAGAGAATGATTGAGATACTGGAAAGTTTTGGAGAATAATATCTCAAAGATCTTTGACCATTTTAATTTTTTCAGAGTCAAATCCTTTATTCTTGTATAACTCTTTTGCTGCTTCATTCTCCACATTCACATTAAGTTCAATTTGTTCACAACCTAACTCTTTAGCACGTTCAAAGAGTTTATCTAAAAGCTCCGAAGCAATACCTTGTTTTCTGAAATCTTTCTTAACATAGATTTCATTAACTTTAGCGTACTTTCCTCTAGAAAATATTTCAGATCTTTCTTTTGTACTAATGGTCGCAAAACCTGTTAGAGCTTCTTCACTCTCACTAACTACAGTAACTGAATTATCTTCTTTGAGTTTATTTTTCCTATAATCAATAAGCTCTTCCTTATTCAATTCATCAGCCAATTCATTATAGTCGGAAATATCTTCCATTTCTCTAGCTAGAGGCAGCCATAACTCTAAAACAATTTCCTCAGCATCCTCTATAGAGGCCCTTCTCAAATTCATATTTTAAAGGCAGATTCTCTAGACTATTTCTACTGAGATTTTCTCTCTTCCTGTACTTGTAGTATCTACTTCTTCTCTGACTTCTATTTCCAAGGTCATTTTCTTGGATTCATCGCTTTCGTAGAATTCTAGCTCCATATTGTTGTCTACATTTGGAGAGATCTCTACTTCTTCCTTTCCTCTGAAGCTTAGGCCTACTTCTCCTTCCCGGATTTTCTCTGCGAAGTTCTCGAGAAAGTTTGCGAGCTCATCGTCAGAGAACTGAAAATCTAGTTCAAGTTCTTTGCTTGACATAAAATAAAGAATATGGGTGAAATGTTTTATTTGTAAGGCCTCTAACGTGACATCAGTTTCCTTGACAGGAAGTGATCTTTCTCCTCTAACTCTCTGATCGCTTCAACAGCGAACAGATAAGCGGTCGAAAGCAGTAATAGACCTAGAAGTCCCGGTCCGATATCGACCACGTTGCGTGCCGCGTAAATTGAGGAGAACGTCAGTAGCAGACCCAGGATGAACAGTGTGAATGAAATACCGATTTCGGTATTGGTGCTCATGCTGGGAAGCCCGAAAATATCTTCTTCTTTAACTTTGGAGTCATCTTCGTCTGACATAGTTGAAAAAATACCTCTTACAAAGAAATAAGGCCTATACTCTGATTTAAATCTTTTTACTGGCCTAGATCCTCTACATTGATGTCTGTATTTTCAGGTGTGAATGCTGAAGGCAGGTGTATGTGGTAGACTCCATCGGATTTCTGGATGACTAGAGGCATTTCCTCCAGTAAACGGGAAACGTTAATCGAGTATACCCCTTCCTCTTCAACACTTATAGAGTCGATGTCAAACTCGAACTGGATATTCTCTTTCTCTGAGACTCCTTCTGCGACCATTTCCTCGACTTCTTCGACAACTTTTTCATCCTCTTCTTCGAGGCCTTCAGAACCTTCCTGTTCATACATGAAGAGGCTTGAACCACATTCGCATCCGTCTATCAGCTTGTCGGAGTCGTCCTCGTAGACTTCTCCGCAGTTCATGCATCTGTGTGGAATCTAGGCCACCTCTCTGACTTGGTTGTAGTTATTCAATATTTTTTGCACCTTCTAGTTGTCCGCGTTCTCCAGTTTAGCAAGGAATGAAACCGTATCTCTTTCCTCCTTTACTTTTTCCATAACTCTTGAATTACCTACAATTGTCAGGCCTTGCCGGTACTCCTTGTCTAAAACCCTATTATAGAATAATTGTTTTGCCCTGTCAAACTTGGTATTGCTGCTATCTAGGCCTAGAAACTCGACGCCTGGAAAGTCGTCATCAATTTCCTCCATTGAGGCCTGAATCAAGGATCTTTTCTCTTCAGGAGTCCATCCTTCTTCAAGAACCAGGACATAATTGTCTTTCACTTTCTCAAGCACCGAGTCCAGTTTCTCGTCAAAAGTATCTCCTGTCAGTTTATCCTTTGCCAGGAATTCAATCGTTACTCCATCTTTTCCTGCCATTATCCTAACCTTTCAACTATTTCCTGATAAAGCTTGTCTATGTTTTCGCCCTCTTTCGCCGATATTTCAAGCACTGGATGCTGAGGGAAAGCATCTCTAACTCTTGAAGGATCTGAGTCCTCCAAGTCGGTCTTGTTAGCAAGCACAAGGATTGGAATATCCTTTGCTTCCAAGTTTCCAATTATTGTAACATTTACCTGTGTATATGGATCTTCTGTAGAGTCAAAAATCACAAGACATGCGTCTACATCGTCTAAGTATTTTATTGCTTCTACAATTCCTTTTGTAGCTTCTTTCGCCCTTCCTTTAGCCTCATCTTCCTCTATACCATGTTCTGTGAAATCCTTGAAATCAACATTTGTTGAAATACCGGGCATGTCCAAAAGGTTTAGGTCGAGAGTACGGCCGTCATCGGCTTTGATAGTAACTTTTTCCTTTTTCTCAACTGCACGAGTCTCATGAGGTACTTCAGAAATATTGCTCATCTCCTCGCCTGATAGATCCATAGAGATATGGTTCGCTAAAGTTGATTTACCTGCGTTAGGCGGTCCATAGATTCCGATGCTGATATCATCTTTTTCCGAACCGCTGAACAAATCATTGATAAACTTCTTGAGCCGATCTATCATTTTGACACCGTGTAATGATAAAACAGGCCTCGATCTATAAAAACCATTTGGATTTAAAAAGGCCTATTTATTAAACAGTGAGGCACGCCGTTCAAAATATGGAAGTTGAAAAAGGAGTAATCGCAGCAGTATTCGACGAAGACAACCGAGTGCTGGTGCTTAAACGGAAAAAGAACTGGGAAGGCTGGGAACTACCCAAAGGCCACCTAGAGAAAGATGACTACAGAGAGACAGTCCTGATTGAACTAGAAGAAGAAGCAGGAATAGACCCAGAACTAGTAGACCTCGTAGAAGACCTTGAAGAAACAATAGAGTGGGAATATACACAGGATGGAGAAGACTTCAAGAAACAGTACAAGGCCTTTCTAGTAAAGGTCTCAGACTTAGAAAGAGTTGAGACTTCCAATAATCCATGTGATGAGCACGAACACGGCTTCTTTTTGAGGCCTCGGCATGTGAAGGAGATGCTGGAGTATGATAACAATGTTGAAGTTTTGGAAAAAGCATTGGAAGTTTTCCAGTAACTGAATTTGGGTCTATTTCTGGTTTAAAATGTGAAATGGGGTTAAAATGCCTTAGGGAATAATTTCTAACCATATGGTACTAGATGATTTGACGCAGAGGGAGAAGCATATAGGCACAGTATCAATCCTGGCAGTAGCTGCCGCACTTCTTGTAGGGTTCGGAGCAGGCACGTTAGGACCTGGCGAATCACAATCTCAGGGATCTACGGATGAAGTAAGAGAGGTAGCTGAGTCGCTAGTCGAGCAACAGGAGGCCTCACAGGAACAGCAGTTTGGAATGATCGCGAATCAGAGTGAGAATATATCTGAGGAAGATTTATCATTTAATGCAGAGATTGATGATATAAGTGAATCAGACTTTGGATCACTTTACAAAGTAGATATCTCGATTACAGGCGACACAGTCTCACAGCTTGGACAAGTTGAGAGCATAGATGAAGAACAGTCAATTTATATCTCAAGCGATGGACGCTACCTGTTCCAGCAGCCGACAGATCTAGAAGCACAGCAGACTCAGGAACAAAGTCAGGCACAGCAGCCTTCAGCTCCCTCAGGACAGACACAGTAAATTAAACTTAATTTTTTCTCTTCTTTTTCTTTTCTGGCCTTTCAAAGTTGAATTCTAATAAAGGGGGGGCGGTCAAAGAGGTAGATTGAAAACATTCTCTTTCTAATTAATTATTATGACAGAGCCAAGTGAACTACTGGAACTATACCAGTTTGAAGGATGTCCGTTCTGCGGAAAAGTAAGACAGAAAATGACCGAACTAGGCCTCGACTTTATCGCTCGACAGGTAGATCCTAATGATCGCACCAGAGTCGAAGAAGTATCAGGTCAAGAAGGCGTACCAGTCCTGAAAGATCCTAACACCGACACAGTAATGCCAGAGTCAGATGATATCGTAGAGTACCTAGACGAGCATTACAGTTAAATAGGCCTAAATTTTCCTTAATTTCTTCTTTATTCATTTAATCTAATCAGAAAAAATATTGGATAGATACTTGCTATAATTCAGTCTCTACCAGCTAACTCATGCAGAATAACGAATGATTCGACTGCATTCTCCACCTCAACATAATCAATCCCATTTTCTTCACAGTACTCCTAGACCTCAGTTCCTATCTGTGCGAGGAATAAGCTGTTAGGCATCTGCAGTATATCGGTGTGTTTGTATCCTGTATTTGCCGCAAGAATCTCTTCCTGTGAGTAGTCCAGTATAGCTTCAGCTGCAGCAGTCTTCATATTCTCGTAGCCCTTGGGACCGTAATCAAATGAGTGATCATGGTATGTACTGGCCCAGAACTTGGAATCACTGTCCTCATTAAAATCCTCCACAATACCAGTTACAAAGTCCTCGAAATCCTGCTGGGTAAAGTCTTGGTCCGCTCGATACTCCGGAAACATCGCGATTCTATCACCTTCATCATGGAAGCCCCAAGGAATAAACGGATTTACAGCAAATACGTCAGTCAAAATTTCTGCAGCCTCTCTTGACTTCACAAAGCGAATCATGTCATTGTGGAACTCAAACAGATCCTCATGGCGATCCCGAGCTTCTCCCTGCGTATAGGCCTTTATCTCATCCTGTACACCTTGAGAGTTAGCATAGTCATATAGATCCGCGTAGACGGTATCCTCGACGGAAAAACGATCCTCATCTAGATTTGCGCCGAAGGCCTCCACACACGCAGAACCGATTATATTTGAGATATTGTCTCCATACATGAACTGAAGATCTTGATCCGCCAAGTGCTCAAACAAGGTAAGATTGAAGTCATAGATCTCAAAACTATCCTGGTCTTCCCAGTCTATAGCGTACTGAAAATCCTTAACATCTGGCAAACCTCCCTCAAACTGGCCTTGAGTAAAATAAGCAGCACCCATCTCCCCCGCTACATCAATCTCGCGCAAACCCAGTTCCTCAAACTGGCCAAGCAGAAAACCCAGGCCTCTACCGGAAATAATGCCCGGATTCAAAATATTTACATCCTCAACCAATAGATCAAAGGCCTCTCCTACACCTTCATGATAAGTATCTCCTCCAGACTCACGCGTACGGACGGGCCCATCAAAATCAGTATACGGCTTAATAGTATAGTTCTCATCAACATCCAGGCCTTCGATAATTTTCTCAGCCTCACCGACTCCCCGACTTATCCTATCTTCATCTAATGTTTCACTTATATCCGTCCAATCTTCCACAGTAAAGAAGATGGACCCAAAGCTCTATTACCCCCATATACACTTCAGTGAACCAGTACACTCAATTGTATACTTCATAAATTCGAATCAACTTTGAATTGTTTGAACCCGAATCGAATAAGCATTTTTAAATTAATTATTATGTTGAAATTAGTTCAGTTGTAAAATGGTTTCATACAGAATCTGGGATAGTCAAACTAAACAACCTGTATTACCTGCATATGAAGAGAATTCAGATAGACATGATACATATAGCAGTAAAAAAGAAGCTATAAAGGCCTTTAGAAGGAAATTTGATGACCCTAATGTAATCTTAGATGAGGATAGATATACTTTGGAGGAACAAACAAGAATAGGTTGGGCTCCTGTTCAAGATTTACAAAAAAGATTCTTCGATGATTCTGATAATCTTGAAGAACTAGTTGAAGAATTAAGCAATGAGTAATGAGAAATATGGACCGGGCC
>JAWOFP010000001.1:0-17866 GCA_046497485.1 Candidatus Nanohaloarchaea archaeon
AGCAGGGAAACTGTAGATGAATTAATTTTCAAAGGAGGAACAGCTCTCTTAAAATTCTATCAACTGGATAGATTCTCCGAGGATCTTGATTTCACACAAAACGGAGAGATTGATTTAGAAGATCTTGTCAATAAAGTTAAGAGAGATCTGGAAAGTTTTGGTGCGGAAGTCCAGCAGTTAGATATTGAAGACTCTGAGAGAAGTTTTAAAGCTCGTTTAGGGGTAGAAGGACCTCTCTATAATGGAGATAGAAGAAGCCTGAATTTCGTTAGAATTGAAATAAATAAGGAAAGTACAGTAGAAAATTTCAATACAGAAAGATATGCTCCGAGATTTCAGGATTTAACTGCATTTGATCTTCCTATTCTTACTGAGGAAGAGATTCTTTCCGAAAAGATAAGAGCTATCAGGACAAGATACAAGCCTAGAGATCTCTACGATATCTATCACCTGATCCAGAAAGGAGTAACGATAGATGAAGAGTTAGTAAATTCTAAGTTAGAGTACTATGATATTGAACATGGTGTGGATGAAACAATGGAGAAGGCAGAGAGGCTGGAGACAAATTGGGAGAATCTTTCTGTACTCGCTTATTCAACGCCTCCAGCCTTTGAAAAAGCCTTAGAAACCTTAGAAGAAAGCCTGAAGGGCTAATGTTAAAACAATTTTTTATTCAGTTCCTTTATTAATCATCATGCATAACTTATGCATAGTCGAAAGTGGTTTATCTATGTTAGAAGCACCAGTTACAAGAGACGAAATTGAGAACGCACCGATAAAAGCAAAAATCAAAGCAGGAGAAGAAGTCGTCAAAAAGGCCTTAGAAGAATACGACAGCGAAAACGTTGTCATAGGATTTACAGGCGGAAAAGACTCAACCTTAACTGCTTGGCTTGTCAAAAGAGTCTGCGAAGAACACGGATTCGACAAACCAAAGTTCATGTTCGTAGACCATGGACAGCACTTCGATGAGTTAGAAGACTATGTCGAGAGACTAGCATCCAACTGGGGGTTCGAAGTAATGACGGCTAAGAACCAGGACCTAATTGAGAAAGCAGACGAGCCCGGAGATATGGTTCCGGTAGCAGAACTAAATCCGCGTAACCAAGAAGAGGCCTCAAGAATCGACGAAGAAATGGATGAAGTTCCTTGGTTGATGGATACAGAAGCCGGAAACCACTTACTCAAGACGGTTCCTATGAACGAGCTCTTGGAGGAACATGGAATTGAAGCTGTAATTAACGGTGTTCGATGGGATGAACACGAATCTCGTGGAGATGAAGACTTCTATAGTCCAAGAGAGGATCCGGACCACATCAGAGTACACCCAATCCTCCAGTTAGATGAAAGAGATGTATGGGATGTCTCATGGTTCCACATGGTACCCGACATCACAGGGGTAGATGTCTCCGAATACCCTGAGGATGAATCGGACTTGCCTGAAGGCCTTTCAAAAGACGATGTACCGATCAGTCCAAAGTACTGGGCAGGATTCAGGTCTCTTGGATCAGAAGTGTCAACCGATAAATCCGATGAAATCCCTGCATGGCTACAGGATGTAGAAAACACTAAGGAAAGAGCAGGAAGAGCCCAGAACAAAGACGACAAAGAAATTATGGACAAACTTCGAAAATTGGGCTATATGTAAGGTAGAAGGCCTCTTTAGCCACTTTATTCATATCTCTTCCAGTTTTTCTGTTTTTTCTTTATCTTTGAGGTGTTTGTCTCCGGTTATTATTTTCAAACCGTGTTCTCTTGCTTTTGATAGTATTATTGCATCCATTAGCCCGAAGTCAGAGAATTTTTCCCTCTGTTTTGTTTTTATTATTCCTGCGTCGGATCCTATATCCGTGTTCAAAGAGAGAACAGTCGAGTTAGATTCTACAAAGTCTCTAATTTCGGCCCAGCGATGATCTGTTTTCAGATTGTTGCTGTGGAAGTTATCTGACAGTTCAGCGATTGAGATAATAGATGTGTAGCATTCTTTATCTGATTTCAAGATGCTGTATATTTTCTTTCCTTTCTCACTGCCTATGTAGAATTCTATCCACGCCCAGGTATCTAACAAATACTCACTCATTTTCCCATTTCCGGTCATTACCGTCTCTTATATTTTCTTTATCTTCAATCTTCATGGAGCCAAACATTTCATCTATATTAGGAGCTTCAAGCTCTTTCTCCGCTATTTCTTTCAGCAGCTCGTCAAATGAACCGAAATTCTTCTTACTTTTCAACTTCTTGAGCTTCCGGTGGGTATCACTTCCAATAGTTACAGTAGTCATAATAGTAATTGGTAATTAGTAATTGAAATGCTTTTTGGTCCAGATATGAATATGTCTTGGTTTATTCTACCATTTCTTCAGATAATTCCTCTATATCTGAGACTTCCTCTGTGGACATGTTATATCTTCTTTCGGTGTAGCGATTAACTGAGAACTCTTGAGGCACATATTCTACATTTTCTGTGACTAGGCCTGGCGCAACTTCTTCCTCAACTACCTCTCTTTCATAGTAAGCGATAGATGCTTGGCCTTCTGGGACATAAAAATTATCTAGGCCTTTTCTTCCTGCGGCTTCTGCTTTTTCCAGTATTCCTCCGACTCTTCCTATCCGTCCTTCTCTGGTTATTGTGCCGGTTACCGCTGTTTTGTTATCTACCGGGTTATCTTCTATTGCGGCGATTGTTGCAATGGTCATTGCTGCTCCTGCTGAAGGGCCGCCGACAAAGCTTCCGTCAATTTCAAAGCTATAGGTAATGTCTTTGGAGCTTAAATCTTCCTCAGTAAACTCTTCGGCAACTGCTCTAGCAGTTCTTGCGGAGAGCTGTGTGTCTGTCTCGATGAAAGGATCTGTGTTCAGTAATAGGCTTCCGTCTCCAGGGGAAATCCTGGCCCTTGCTTTTCCTAAGGCGCCTTCTCCTTGACTGGAGACTGCTGCGATATAGGTCTCAGCCGTTCTAGTACCTTCAAAAGGTTCTTCCTGGAAATTAGGTGCTTGAAGGTTAAGTAAGAGTAGAGTGAATAATATTCCGGCTGCAAACGCCAAGGCGACATCAAGCTCAAGGTTTTCGATAGAATCTCTCATAACTCTGTAATTTTTCAGGGATTGATTTCAATCTTTAGCTACAAAGATAATTTATGGATCTTATTTTTCTTGGGATGAACAAAGCAGGCGAAAAAGTTCTTGAATGGCTGGAACAAAAAGAAGAAGTCAATATTAAAGCCGTTATTGAGGAAAAAGAAGGCCTTGAAAAAATAAGAGATTTGAGGCCTGAACTAGTCATTTCATCAGGATTCGAACATATCGTTCCTAAGGAAATCATTGATATTCCTGAGAAAGGCATTGTCAACTTACATCCTTCTTATCTTCCTTATAACCGAGGAGCGCATCCATACATCTGGCCTTTAATCGAAGAAACTCCTGCTGGAGTTTCCGTCCATTTCATGAATGAGAACTTGGATGAAGGCCCTTTAATCGCTAGGAGAGAAGTAGAAATTAGGTCTGATGACAACGCCAAATCTCTGAGAGATCGGTTAATGAAACATCAAGCAGAGATTTTCAAGGAAAACTGGGAGAAAATACTCGAGGGAAAATCCAGGCCTCAGGATTTGGAGAAGGGAAATGTCCATTACAAAAGTGATTTGGATCAAATTTCTAACCTGGACTTAGATGAAGAGATGAGCTTAAGAAGGGCCTTAAACTTGTTAAGAGGCCTGAGTTACGGTGAGAGGTCTCTGGCGTTTTTTGAGGAAGATAAAACTTATCGAATAAATTTCAGTATTGAGAAGGACTCAAACTAAAAAACTTGAATGCTAAACAATAGTTATGTCGAAGAAAAGGGTTTCTCTCACTTTAAATCAGACTTTGCTGAAGCGTGTTGATGCGGAAGCAGATCACAGATCGTTGAATAGGTCGCAGATGGTCGAAGAAATAATTGAAGACTATATACGTGGACAGACCATCGATACCGCAGTGATTCTATGTGGAGACCCTGACTTATCGCCTTTGAAGGAGATTAATGGGAGGCCGGTACTATCTCACATACTTGAAGGATTACAGGACAAAGGCCTTACACGAGCTATAATTTTAGCTGGAGGTAACCGCGAAAAGCTTCAGTCTCATTTCGGGGAAAAAGGATTCGGAATTACTCTAGATTATGTCTCAGATGAGGTGGAAGGGCCTGCTGAGGCCTTGAAAAAACTAGAGGATAGGATCGGCAAGACTTTCCTAGTACTAAATGGTGATGTGGTGCTGGACTTGGATATTGAGGACATGGTTAGTGTGCATCGACAGGAAGACTCGGTCGCGACCATGGCGTTGCGGACGGCAGATGATCCTTCTCAGTATGGAGTTGTTAGAATGAAGGGTCGGACAGTCTTAGGGTTCGAGGAGAAGCCTGAACCTGGCGAGGAGCCTACCCGGTTGGTCAATGCCGGTGCCTATATCTTTGAGCCTGAAGCGTTTAGTATTTTAGAAGAAGATCTCGACAGCTTTTTCGAAGAACTCTCAAGTGAGAAGCAGCTTTCAGGATATATTTACGGCGGTAAATGGGATAAAGCCGATTAAAACCTGTTTACAAGTTCTGCTATATCTTCTTCAACTATCGACAGTAGATTGTAAAGCACCGAGACACCCATTCCTCCTAGAGCAAACTTCATGTAAGGTTCGAGGCCGGTCTGAAGAATGTAATGAGTGAATATCATTGGCGCCAGTGCTGAAAGATAATGTATAGTTGAAAGTACTAGAGGCGCCTGATTTTCTGAGGCCTCAGTCTTTCTACCGAACAAAGCTAATGCAAGCATCCCGAACCCTAGTACTGCCCCAAAACCATATGATAGTGCTAGAGGAAGGTTTGGTGCTCCAAACTCATTGATCAGTAATGCTCCTGAACCCCAGAAAGCGATTGTGAATCCGTATGCTCTTGATTCTCCTGAGATCATGGAACGCATGTAGTTTTTCTCTTTACCCATGAATTCAACTTGTTTTTCTTTTCTTTTATTCAGTTGGGGTTGGGAAAGACGGTTAAAGATTATAGTTATACTGAGGGTTATGGGAAGAATCGAGAAGCCTTGGGGTTATGAAGAGCAAATTCTCGCCACACAGGTAGATGTAGGCGGCGAGAGAGGAATGCTAGGTATGAGACGGCTAGTTATTAACTCCGATGAAATGACATCTTATGCAGTGCATGAAACTCAAGCGGATATAATCTACTTGGAGAATGGCTCTGCAGTACTCAGAAAAGAAGACGAGATGGAAGAACTGGAACAAGGAAACGCATGCATTGTAAGAAGCGGAGAAAAACATCAGATACAGAACATCGATTCCAAAGTCGCCGAAGTACTGGAGATCTCATTCCCATACAGGCCTGACGATATAGAAAGAGTTGAGGACCCTTACAGCGAATCAAGATAAAGCATGAATCTGTTGAAAAGCTTTCTTACAGGCCTTGCAGCAGCCGCAATAATCTTTGGCACAGTGGAAATAATAGGGTTCAATAGTTATACTTGGTCAATGATTCTCTACATGTATATTGTCTTAGCAGTCTTTGTATCAATGGAATCCAGATATGATTCAGGCCTTAAAGAAATAGTTAATCATCTGGGGAATATCCGTTCCAGAATGCTGTTTGTGATAGATGAGGAAGAGAGAAAGGTTAAGAGAGTCTTCACAGGAGAGGAATTCAAGATAAAGGATTCGGAAAAAGTTCAGTAAGAATACTCCTCCACTAATTCTCCGTCCGCATCATAAATATAGGCTGTGTCGCCATTCTGATTCCAGATAGGCCTTCCGCTATCCTGGGTAAATTTCGCATCGGAATTATCGGTATAAAGCCTAATAGATTCGCCGGTTTCTATCTCTCCATCGTCAAAAGTATAACTATTTCCACTAAAGTCCTCAACACTCCAGCCGTCTAACTCTATACTTTCGTCCATTGTGTTTTCTATCCGGATGTATTCGCCTTCTCCTTTCGAGGCGTCAGGCTGAACTTCTATATCTACAGAAACACCGTCTTCATTATTTCCTGATTGGAACTCCTTGTTATTATTCATCATCTCATCCATCGAATCCATCAAGTTCGACTTTCTATCTTCCAAGGCCTCTAAATCGGTTCCCTCAAACTCTTGCTCTACAGATCCGGATACATTTCTTTCAATTAGAGTTCCTTCCGGTCCACGGACCTCAACTTTACTCATTTCAGACCTCTCTACCTGAATTAAAAGGCCTTCAGGAGTCTCCAACCTTCTCTCAACTCTACCTGGTGTTTTCACCACTTCAAGTAGCTTGTCTGAACTCTCTAATGTTCTCTTGGAACGGTTGCTAGTTCTGTTGACCGTCATCGTCTCGAAAGCCGTCGATACTACGCGCACAAATCTATCAGAGTTCAGAGAAGTCGATATTTCAACAGGTTGAGACTCGTTATTTTCAAGGCCTAGAGGTCGCTGTTCGTCGGGAAGAGTCTGTGATGCCGCAGGAATTGCCAGAAAACCCACTAAAACTAGCGAGATCAAAACTGAGTTATTGAAATCCGGCATAACTCTTATTTCTAAGTTCTATAATTTAAACTTTGTACTCTTCTGTCAAAACCTCTAAAACCGTCTTGCAGAATCCGAATATTACCGGCCCTATAAATAATCCTACAGCGCCGAACACATATACTCCGCCTATAACTCCCATCAATACTGCTCCGGGATG
This sequence comes from Candidatus Nanohaloarchaea archaeon, assembly GCA_046497485.1. Classification (GTDB taxonomy): domain Archaea; phylum Nanohalarchaeota; class Nanosalinia; order Nanosalinales; family Nanosalinaceae; genus B1-Br10-U2g21. The sequence goes on from JAWOFP010000001.1 coordinate 6,694, forward strand.
AATCTCGGCTCTTCTATCTACCAAGTAAGGCCTCAAGATGCTGTCCGATGGACTGACAACTGCCAGACCGTAAACCAAAATGAATAATCCTTCTGGAATATTCCCTACTGCTATCATGTAAAGTCCGGCCGGCGCCCAGACAAGGAACGCACCTATAACAGGTATGAATGAAAGCAAGATCATTATGAAGGTCCAGAACGCTGCATTAGGTATTCCAGCTATAAACAGTGCTACTCCGCCTAATAGGCCTTCAACTATGGCGACTAGGACGTGTCCTTTTAGAATAGATTTTGTCATCAATGATGCGTTGGAGTAAAGCTCGCTCTGAGTATCCTCTTCTACTGGGGTTACGCTTATCAGCCATTGATGGAGTTTATCACCATCTTTGATCATGTAGAATAGAGTGAACAATAATATTAGTATTCCGATCGCCAGGCCTGTAATGAAGTCTAATAACTGAGTTACTCCTCCGAAAGCGATTGATGTGAAGTTTTCAAGGCCTTGACTTATCTCCTCTTGAATATCTATTTCTCTTCCCGTCCATTCCGAAATAAATGTTTCTAATTCCTGTATTTCTACCGTTTCTACCTGGTCTACATTGTCTACTAAAGTTCTTGCATCCTGAATAACTGCGCCTAACGAGAGCGCGAAAGGGGCTATAATTGCGGCTACAAAAACTATTATTACAAGGCCTGTAGATAATGCAGGCCCTATAAAAGGTTCAACCTTGCTTTGAATAGGTTTTAAGACAAAAGCTAGTATTATGGCGGTTATAATATATCCTAGGAACGGCGTCACCATCAGCAAGGAAAGTATAACTAGAAGCGCTGCCAGGCCTCCTAGAAATGGTTTTTCAAAATCCATATATCTATGTTTTAGTTAAACTTAGATAAAACCTATGCCGAAGTAACTCAAGGCAGGGTAGATAAGCACCGACATTGATGCTGCCCAGGAATTTTTCAGCAATGCTACAGTCCCGATAAATGAGGATACTCCGAATACCAGGAAGCCGTACAGGCCTGTGGTGTAACCAACTGTAATGCAGATTGCGGAGACTGTGAAAAACGCTAAAGTCCTGAAATCAAATTTTCTAACTATCTTTAGGAAGAAGTCCAGGTTTTTCATTGCTGTGATTCCTGCGATGCCTGAAGCAAAGAGGCAACAGCCAATCAGGAACATTATTTGAGGAAGTCTGACATCTGAAATAGTCTGTAAAGCGACCGAGCTACCAGATCTAGGACTGCCTATCAAGTAAAGCGCCAGAAACGAGATCAGTATATCGCTGGTGTTTACACCTCCAAGACCTACCATGAAGTTCTCTCTTTCCGAGTCCATTAGAGGCGTCAAAAAAGTCGTAGCGATTGCTGCGCCGATACCTGGGACTATTCCTGCTAGAAGGCCTGCTCCAAAACCAGTGCATCCGGATAAAACATTTTTTTCTCCAATATTCCAGTTCTTTTTCTGTCCAGGTATTCCAATCTCCTGGGTTAAACTGTAGAGGATTGCGGGTAAGGCAAATAGTCCTGCAAAGATAGGCATCAGGATAAACTGCTGTTGGAAACCTGAGTTAAGGGTTAGGAGGCCTAAAGTTCCTGACAGTATTGAGACAATTACAGCATTGATTCTAGACTCTGATTCCAGGATTATGAAGAAAAGGAAAAATAGTAGAATGAAACCCATAACAGATTCAATATATTCATAAACCAGTTTTAGGCCTACATAAATTACTGGTAAAGCAAGTATGAATACGTAGACTGATGTGATTCCTCCTACTAATGTCAGCATAAACGCTTTCCGTCCTTCTCCTTCCGCGACCATATCAAGGCCTGGCAAAGAGCTTAAAGCATTTTCAGCTTCCGGCGCCTTCAGGAAAAGCGCTGGTAAAAAGTCGTTCAAGGTATGGGAAACACTTAGGCCTGAGATAAAGGCCATAAAACTGATGAAATCCGGCTGAATCACAAAGTAGAATGGTAGAATTGTGAAGATGACTGTGTTGGGGTGTATCCCTGGTATTATGCCTGTAAGGCTCCCTGCCAGAACTCCAATCGTTATGTAGAGCAGGATTTCTAGCATGTGAAATGGTTTTTCGACATGGATAAAAAAGCCACATCATAAATTGAGGTTATGTTCGGCGGCAAAGACATGAGTAAGATGATGAAACAGATGGGAATGGATATGGACGAAATCGACGCAGAAAAGGTCGAGGTCCATCTGTCAAACGACAAAAGACTAGTATTTTCAAAGCCAGAGCTCTCAAAGATTGAGGCACAGGGACAGGAAATCTTCCAGTTACAGGGGAATTACAGTGAAGAAACAGCGATTCCCGAAGAAGATATTGAATTAGTTATGGAGAAGACTGAGGCCTCAGAGGAAGAAGCCAAGAAGGCCTTAGAGAGCGAAGGCGACGTTGCTGGAGCAGTAATGAGCCTCCAGTAAATTCGCTTATTTTTATCTAACTTTTTCTTTGAAATAATTCTCTAAGCCTGATCCTCGATTTAATTATCAAGTTGCTCCATGAACTTGGAGAATGCAGGCCTAGTAATCGTAATTCCGACCATGATTCCAAGGATTGTGGTCCATGCAAAGTCATGGATTGAGCTCATTGCAGCGCCTGAAGGCCCAGCCGTGAAAATAAATCCTCCTATCAGTGCTGCAAAGACTCCGATAGCTGTGAAGTGCCTATTGCTTTTTCTGCCGTAGAAGTTGTACATTAGGAGGCCTACCCCAGCTAAAGCTAGGAATAAGCTTACTGTTCCAGGGTAGATTATTGGTGACATGGCTCCTATTGTTGAGGCTGCCGATGTGAAGATTACGAAGAATGCTCTCTTCATTTTCTCTGTCCAGGACTGAATAACTTCTCTATCAGATTCATCTGTAATTATGATTTGGTCGTCTACTCCTGTTCCGACTGCCGCGATTATTCCTGCTATTGCTGAAAGGCTGAGTGTTCCTGCGGTTGTGAACCAGACTCCTAGTAGAATGTAGACTTCTGAAGCGCCTGTAACAACCATAGGAATCGCAACTTTTGGATTCTGATATCTTGCAGTAACCAGTAGGCCTGTAGCAATTAGAGATCCTACAATGGATAGGATTGAAGCCCTTAGGAAGTCATCTCCTAGTGCGGATGAAAGTGTTGTAGTAGATTCCACTTCTACGCTTACTGGTAGGCTTCCGGACTGAAGGATTGCCTGCATATTTTCAAGACTGGACTGTGCTTCGTCATACGTATCATCTCCTCCGCTTATCTGGCTTTGAGTCAAGACTTGATCTTTGAATACTCCGCTCATTCTGAGTGCTGAGTTTCTCTCGCCGTCAACATATAGCCCCATTCGTGCGAATTCTCCATTGTCATGTTGCAGGTAGCCTTCATCAGTATTTACGCTTGTTCGGTAGTTCTGTGCGATCCGATTGACATTTCTTGCTGCATCGCTTGTAATCGTGGTCGGGAACTGCCAGTTGTAAGGCCCGGAGCCTGAAATCTGGCCGGAGCCAACATCCTGTACATCTGCGCCCGTATAAGTCACGACCTCGATATTTGCGTATCTCTCTGTATTATTGATGTATACAAACTCTGGGCCTTCCTCGCTTAATGTGAATCTTTCGTCAGGCCTGTAGGTCTCATCTCCTACTTCTACACTGCCGTTTTTCTCATCCCAAACAAAGTTGTATGTTTCTTCTATTGTGAACTCTCGCTCATCTTCGACCTGGATCGGCATCCTTGCCTCGAAACGCCCTTCCTGTGATATTACTTCTCGTATCTGGCTTTGATTCGTTACACCGACTTCCACTTGTAACCTGTAGTTTCCGCCTCCTATGTCCACGGTTCTGACTTGTGGATCTGGAAGGCCTAACTGTGTCATTCTTATCGATAGTACGTCTCTTACTTGGTCGGCTAGTTCCTGCTGTTCCTCTCCTGTGGCATTAGTTTCCATTTTTAGAAGTAACCGTGTTCCTCCTGTGAACTCTATGCCTAGTCGGTCCTCAATATCTGTTTCTAGCTGGACATCTCCGTCTTCACCCTGTACGTAGCTAGGGTTAAGCATTACAGTCGCTACTAGAAGGCCTGCGAAGAATACCCAGACTCTCCATTCCATTGCTAACTCTTTCATTTCCATGGTAGTCCACCTCTAAAGCTGCTTATGCTGTCAAAGTCGCCTTCGACATATTTCTTCAATATTATCGTGTTACCCATCCAAGTTAATGGGATATCTGCTAGAAGCCCAATCACCATTACCGCTGCAATGTTTGAAAGTGCTGAAGGCCCTACGATTGAAACCGATATGAGGTATAGTAGTGTGAATCCTGCGATCCCTCCTGAGCTCATAGTCAGGCCTGTTTTCATTGAGCTCCACATCCGGGATTTTACTGTCCCTCTATTCATTTTTAATATGCGTGTGGAGAGCACAATATCTGTGTCAACGGAATAACCTATAAGCATCAGTAAAGCTGCTAAAGAGCCTAGTGAAAGCGGAACGCCTATTAGACTCATTCCTGCTGCTGCAATTAGTATATCTCCTCCTGCAGCAAATACTACTGCGATCGAAGGGGTGAAGTCCTTGAAAGCATAAAATATTACTGTGCTCATAACAGTGAACGCAAGTATAAATGCGAACTGAGCCTGCTGGAAGAACTGACCTGAGACTGCTGCAGAAATCGAATTGAAGCCATCGACTTCTGCTTCATATCCTCCTGACTCAAGTATCTCCAAGGCCTCTTCTCTTTCGATTTCTGGAGGCGCAACCTGTACAAGTAATAACTGTCGCTCGCCGGTATCTTGTGTCAGCACAGAAGTTCCAGGCCTACCGTTATCTGCGAAGAGCTGTTCTACTTCTGTCGAGCTGAAGTCTCCTTCTACTTCAAAGGTTATCTCTGTTCCTCCGGCGAAATCTGTTCCTTTTTCTAGGAATTCTCCTGTGGTTGCGAAGTTGAAGAAAAGCACTCCAGAAGCGATTAAAATCAGTAATAGAGGCACAACAAAGTATTTATCGTAGTCCTCATACATCTTATCGAACATTTTGCTACTGCGCTTTTCTACATTATCAGCCCATTCCACACCACAGAATGGGTCTAAAATGCTTTTAAACCCGACGAATCAGTTTTCGAAAGCTCATAAAAAACCTTTTAACCAAAAAACAGTTTAGGCATGAACGATAAACTAGATCAGGCAATTGACAAGGCCTCAAATTACAGTTTTGGAGCAGCAATACTAACAGTTTTCTTACTGGCTTTCGGATTAAGATACTATCCTGCCAGAAACATTGAATACCTTCAGGCCTTGGATCCTTACAATCTTTTCAGGATGTCACAGCAAATCGCATACACTGGATCTCTACCTGATCTCGACTTCATGCGTTATTTCCCATATGCATCGCCTACATATGTTTCACACCAGCTTAACCTCTGGATTCCGGCTATAATGTATAAAATGGGAGGATTCCTAGCATTCGAGAATTACCTAGGATTTGCTAAAACTATCGCCCCTCTCTTCTCAGCTTTATCTGCAGTTACAATGTACTTTTTAGGAAGAGAACTATACGATAAATACACAGGCCTAGGAGCAGCATTCTTCATAGCAGTCCTTCCAGGAGCAATGTTCAGAGGAAGCGCAGGCTTCTTCGAGAAAGAAGCTATCGGAACATTCTTTATGATGGTCTCACTGCTCTTCTTCACACTAGCCTGGAAAAACAGGAACTGGGCTTACGGAATGGTTTCAGGCCTCGCACTAGGAATCTTCTCAGCCACATGGGGAGGAAGCCAGATGCTATGGCTACTCTATCCAATGATTATAGGATTCATGTTGTTAATAAATGAAGCAACCGAGGATATGATTCCTGCTTTTACGCCGATAGTGATAATTGCGGCGTTTGTTGGAGCAGTATTTAATCCAAACAGATTGTGGCTCGGCAGCAAGGAGGTACTACTGAGCTTTGGGTTTTTAGGCCTTCTATGGGTGCGGTATCTTGTTGAAGAATTAGATATTGTTGCAGAAGATAGACTGGATTACTTTATGCCTTCAACATATATCGCTGGCGCTTTTGTCTTAGCTTTATCGCCTTTATACTCTCAGACTGTAGCAAGCTTAGTCTACTCAATTTACACAACTGCTACACAGTCAGGAAGCGGAGTAATTGGAGGGACAGTTGCGGAAAACGCATCAACACAGATGAGCCAGTTAATCAGCCAGATGGGTTCGGGAGTTCTCAGTGGAGTATTCCCTGGAGTTGGGGCAATTTCCTCACTGTTTGGGACCTGGACATTAGTCTTCATAGGATTCCCTATGATGATCTCAACCCTCTACCTAATGTTTGGAAGAAAATACGGTATAATAGAAGAAGGCCTATCTGGAAAAAGGCAGTACGGAGTCATTGCCGGAGTAATAGCGGCTTGGGCTATAGGATTCACAGCATTCTTCGAGGGATACAGAGCCTTCGGACTGATCGCAGGCCTAGTTCTTTCAGTAGTGTTAGCCTTAATCAATTTCTACATTGACGAGGACTCAGCATTTAATATCTCAGTAATAACGCTAGTTTTCACAGCTTTAGTCGCTTCACTGTATGCATTAGGACAGAACAGCGTTCAGGAAACAGCCACTATTCTAAGAGGAGTGGCGTACCCAATATGGTTATCTATAGCAGGCCTTGGAATAGTTTATACTACTGAAAGCTTCGAGCCAATGGATATAGGCATGGACTGGTACAAAATTATCCCCGTATTCTGGCTAGGAACCAATCTATTAGGTGCGGTTGCCAGAAGCAGACTTGTCTATCTTGCGACTTTCTCGGCCGCGCTCGGTGCAGGATATATGCTCTCAAGAGTGATTAGAAAGCTTCAGACAATGGAGTTTTCCGATACAGGCCTTGACTCCTCAAGAGTAAGAATAGTTTTACTACTGGTCTTGGCTCTTGGAGTAGTTACAGTTAATGTTGCTGCAGGATTCTTCGCAGTCTCAAGCTCATCAGGATCTCCTAACCAGTTATGGATGGAGAACCTGGATTACTTAGATGAAGAGGCACCGAATGGATCAGTCACAATGTCATGGTGGGACTACGGTTACCACTTCCAGTCAATCGGTAGAACGGGTACAGTAGCTGACGGAGGAAACTTTGGGTACTACACAAGTGAAGAAAAAGTGAACTATCCGTTAGCGCAGTACTTCGCGTCGAATGATACAAGGGAGAACTACGACGAGCTCTACAACAAGCATTCGGTTGATTACGTTGTGCTGGATAACACGATGATTGGAAAGTATTCGGCTGTAAGCCAGATCGCGAACAGAGACAACGAAAACTTCAATTCAATGTATCAGGTTTCAACTCCAAACTCGGCGCAGCAGTCAATATCTGAGTCTGAAGACAGGACTGTCATGAATTTCCAGGGAAGAGTTGCTCAGTGGAATGCACAGATTTATGCTCCTATCGAGATTAACAATAACACTGTTGAGGTATCGGATACAGTGACTATGCAGACTCATACAGGAGAAAGCATAGAAATAAACTGCATTCTGACAGAAGACGGAATACAGAACTTAGGAGATGAAGACTCTGAAGAGTCCAACTTCTGCGTAGCAATCGATCCTTACTACAGCCTAGAGAGAGGCCTTTCATTTGAAGGCTTCCAGTCAAGGATTACAGTGATTCCAAGAGATGTTGCAGATCACAACTTGATGAGGCTATACTTCATGGATGGTCATGGAATGGACTATCTAGAAAAAGTCGAAGAGGGATCAAACGACTACGTCAAAATGTGGGAAGTTACGGAATGATTGAGCTAATACTGCTGATTTCAGGCCTACTGGGGTTCCTGATAGTGTTTTTCGGAACCCCATTGGCAGAAGAATATTTGGCGGCTTCAGGAATCCTTGGTATTGATCAGCAGAAAGAAGAGAAACCGAGAGTTCCGACTTCTGGAGGCACAATAGTCTTACTTGGTTTTGTAGTAGCCCTCAGCTTCTTCTCAGGAGCAATCTCCCTTTTCACAAATGTTGCAATAAATGAGGCCTTGATTTTTGCTTCTCTAACATCTGTCACATTGATCGCGTTGATAGGATTAATCGACGATGTTCACGTTGATTTATCAAAAATCGTGGGAGAGGAGATTGAGAGAGACATTCTGATTTCCGATAATAGAACTGTTATACATGAAAAAGCAGACTTTCTTTTCGGGGCGCCAGACCCAGAGATGGATAGGAAAGGCCTTTCACAGGCGGCCAAGATGACAATGGTTTTACCTGCTGTACTTCCATTGATTGCGGTCGGCGCAGGATCATGGACAATGAGCTTTCCTTTCATCGGAGCGATTGAATGGGGTCTGATTTATCCGCTTGTTCTCCTTCCATTAGGCCTGATGTTTGTATCAAATGCAGTGAACATGCTTGCAGGAGTAAACGGGCTTGAAGCAGGTCTTTCACTAGTGGCATCGACCGCACTAGGGATTTTCGCTTTCCAGAATGGTAGAATTGAGGCCTCAGTTATCGCTTTTGTCCTTGCATCAAGTCTTGCCGCGTTTCTAGTTTTCAACCGTTATCCTTCAACTATACTTCCTGGGGACTCTCTAACATATCTCTCGGGAGCAGCAATGTTTTCAGCAATGGTCGCAGGAAACATGGAGAAGTTCGCGGTTGTACTGTTCATGCCTTGGCTAATTGAGTTCTTCCTGAAGGCTCGTTCAAGATTTGATGCAAGATCATGGGGACAGTTACAGGAAGAAGGAGAACTCAAATCATTCTACCTGAATACTTACTCACTAACTCACTTATTCATGGATAGAGGCCTGAATGAGAAACAGATCGCTCAGTCAATGATAGGTTTGATGGTTTTATGGGCTGCGTTCACACTTCTTCTCTTCAACTATGTTCCGCTTCTGAACCCATAGATTACTGCTAGACAGATTACATAGATGATTGCGAGGCCTAAAAGGATATCTGTTGAATTCTTAAAGATCAGAAATGTGAGTAGAATTACTGCTGCGGCAGACATTTCCACTGCAAATCGCCTTATTATTTTCTTCTTCATTTTCTCGAATCTTTTCATAGAAATGGTATAAATTTGTGGAGGTTAAAATGTATGTGTGACTTACTTCCAGTGTCCGGAATGCGGGTTCAAGCAGAGAAGTAAGGCAAAGGATAGGATTAAGTGTCATAGATGCGGCCGGAGCTACAAGAAGAGGAGGAAATACGAGGCCTCGAAAAGTCCAGATGAGGAGAAAGGCACAGGATTCTTCAAGTATACTAAAGAGGACTAAAAAATGGAAAAATATGAGATAGAAGCAAAGAATTTTGATTTGGAACTTACTCTGACATGTGGGCAGACTTTTTGCTGGAATCGTATTAATGGAGACCTCTATGGAGAAGGACCAGAGAAATTCTACACTTTCAGAAAGGGAGAGCCGTTAATTGTCGAACAGAAAGAAGATACTATTATTGCGGAGACAGAATTGCCGGAGAGAGAAGTAAGAAATGCTTTGAGCTTAAATCACGAGCTTGAGGGGATATATGCGACGTTCCCAAGCGATGGAAAACTTGAGAAAGCTAGGACCGAATTAGAAGGCCTCAGAATCATTCAGGATGAATTTTTTCCGTGCCTGATTTCCTATCTCTGCTCTCCTCAGATGCAGATCCCAAGAATAAAACAGATGCACAACAGAATAGCTAAGGAGTATGGTGAAACTGTAGAGTATGCTGGAGAAGAACTTGTGAGATTCCCTGATATGGAAGAACTTTCAGATGCAACTGAAGCAGACCTTAGAGACTTAGGCCTAGGGTACAGAGCAAAATATGTCGCAAGAACTATTGAGATACTTCAAGAAGAAGGTCTTTCAATTTCTTCAGACTATGAAGAAGCTAGAGAGGATTTGAAGAACCTTTACGGCGTTGGCGATAAAGTAGCTGACTGTGTTCTGCTTTTCTCACTTGAGTTTTTAGAGGCGTATCCATTAGATACTTGGGCGTTGAAATCTGCGGAAAAGCATTACCCTGATCTTCATTCTGAGGATTACGATGAGGCCTCAGAGAATCTCCGTGAATACTTTGGACCTTACTCCGGCTATGCGCAGGAGTATTTATTCCATGCGGCTAGAAAAGGGATTATAGAGGTGTAGAAAATGCAGGTAACAATGGTTAGAGATGATCTATCTGATGAGACTGTAGATGATTTTGAGGTAAGTGAAGGCCTGAAAGTTGGAGAGTTTCTAGATCAGCAAGGTATTGAGAGGCAAGAGGTACTGGTTTCTAGGGATGGAAAGATTATTTCTGAGACTGCCGAGTTAGAGGATGGTGATGAGATTAATGTTTTCGATGTTATCGCAGGCGGTTAAAATTTAAACTATAGGCCTCAATTCTTGTTTTATGCAGTTCTTTGATGTGGAGGATAAGTCTGAGCGCGATATTGTTTTTGATGTCTTTGATTTGAATGATCTTCAGAAATCTATTTTTGATACTTTGGAAGATCGGACTTTGACTGTTCAGGAGATTGCTGATGCTGTTGATAGGAATCGTTCGACTGTTCAAAGGGCTTTACAGGAGATGACTGATAAAGATTTATTGATGCGCGAAGGTAAGACTGATAAGACGGTCTACTATGTCTATACTTCGCTTCCTATGGATGAGATCAGAGATATTACTTCTGATGCTTTAGAGGAGTGGCATGAAACGATTCAAGGTAAGCTGGATTAGAATTCCCAGAATAAGTATCCTAGATAGATTAATGCGACTCCCTCGCTGATTAGAGGAAATAAAGGCCTGATTTCTATACCTGCGATTAATGATAGTACTCCTATTCCCAGGAAGAGGCCTAGAACCTGTTTTGATTCTTCTAGGACTAGTTCTTCTACTTTTTCCAAGGTAAGTTCATCTTTCGATCTAAATAAGACTATTAGAAGATAGAATTTTGCGAATACTGCTGTTGTGTGCCAAGAGGCCTCTACTATATCGTAGCCTGTGGATGTTAGAAATTCAATCATTTTGGGTGAAAGGCCTGATGGTTAGAAAAGGGTTAGGAAATGAGAATATTTAGTTTTCCTGTTCTTCATCGACCTGGCTGGTCTGGAAGTCCTTAATTATGATTATATCGTCAATGGACTGAACCATTCTGTAAGGAATCACAACATTTTTGCTTCCTCCGACCTTCTGTGCGAGGTATGATCCTTTTTCTGCACCTACTACTACTGCTCTAACGGC
>JAWOFP010000044.1:0-13360 GCA_046497485.1 Candidatus Nanohaloarchaea archaeon
TACTTTGGAACTCTACAGCTCCCTATGCTCGTAATTATGCCAGCTCTAATTATTACTTCCTTCGTAATGGTCTTTACAGGCGTGGCTCAATCATTATACAGTTTCATTCTCCAGACATCAGCTGTAGGACTCCAACTACCAGACTTAGGGATTCAGAATATTTATCTAACCTTGCTTGGGGCAAATATGAAGGTCTATATCCCTCTACTCTTGAGCCTGGGAATGGTCGGATTTATCATAAAAACGGCCTACAACTACAGCGGTGAGAGACCTAAGAACATTCCAGCACTACTGTTTTACTTTTTGGCATACTTCCTATTACAGTCGATCTTCTGGGTGGCAGCTGTTTTAAAAGAAGCGATGCGAAGTAGAAAAGTATGGACGTAGTTCAAGATTCTCTACTCAAGGCCTCAGCATTCACATTTATACTCGTGGTTTTAGGTATTCTGGTAGGCCTTCAGATGGATGATATGAGGCAGGACCGCCTCACAGAGGAGCTGGATCGTTCAAATCTTGAGACTGAAACATTCTCAGTGCTAGATGCATATATTTCGGGTTCAGACGGTGACCACTGCCAGTTAATGGATGTTCAAATTCCAAAGATAGGCGAAAGAAATGCTCAGCTCGGTTCAGAACTGCAGAGGTTTGAAGCTCAGAATCTTGGCAGCGATGAAGAGTATAGGTTTATCAGAGATAGATATTACAACAACCAGCTGAGGCTTTACATGGCTATGAGTAATTATAGAGATAGGTGTGGAGATACAAATCAGACTACTGTGCTTTACTTTTTCGATGATTCAGCTGAAAGCAGCAGAATGGGATCTGTCCTGAATGAAATAGTATTACAGACAGAAACACAGGTATTCAGTTTTAATACAGAAGTTGATTCTCCAATTGTAGATATCTTGGAAAGAGACCATAATGTAACTCAGTCCCCAACAATAGTAGTGAATGATGAAAAGAAAATTGAAGGATTTATCTCAGTCGGAGAACTTAGATACGATGTAATTGAGGGTAACTCGACTGAACAGTAATTTTTCTAATTAACTTATTCTAGTGTAACTCTATTGCTTCTTCCTTCTTTCTCTTTGCTTAAAATCTCTAATTCTTCAAGTTCTGATACAAGGCCTGAAATCTTTGCTTTGGAATACTCCGACTCTTCCACTATATCTTTTTGAAGCATGCTTTCCTCTTCTTCCAGCATCTCAACCACAAGTCTTTGATCTTCCGTGAGTTTATCCTTTACTTTTTCCTCGTCGGAATCTGATTTTCTTTTCAAGTATGCTCTAGCGAATCCGGCAAGTAGTATAAGCGCGGCCAGTCCGATCACAGCGTTCCTGAAACTATTCCCAAGTTCCTCATAAGCTACCTCGAAAGCGATTGTCTCACCAAGTTCAGGGTCTTGAGTCCATTCGACGTGAATTCTTCTACCTTCACTTCCTACTTCGCCAAACTCCGGATCAATTACAGGAGTAGTATCGTTTTCCTGGTTAACTACCCCTGTACCTTCTGGTAATACAGCTCGGAAAGTATACTGGTCTGTAGGCCTGTAAACATTCTGACTATATCTGAAGATGTTTGCGTTGTTCCTGTTAGTTGTAAGGCCTGAAGTAGTGTAATGGATATCTGCTGTGAAGTTAGTATACACATCTGTCTCACAGCTTATTTCTCCGCCTAAACTTAGCTCTTCAAAGAAGCAGTCAGCTTCCTCACCGTCGATTTCTACTCTCAGATTATCCACGGGGTGATTTGTAATATAGGTCATTCTGGAAGAAGTTAGTTCGCCGAACTCTACCTCTTTCTCAACTGAGTTATCCTGTAGATCGAACTCTACATATTCGCTTTCTATATTTGTGGCTGAAGCTAGAGAAATCAATGCTAATAGGCCTATTAGTAGCGTTAGTTTTCTCATTTCAGGTTCTTGGTTAATTTATCCTCGGTTTTCGGTTTTGGATACAAGCATGCCTCCGACACCCATTTCTGCATAGCGCCTCATAATATCTGCGACATCTTGAAGAGTCTCCTGACCTTCCTTCAATGAAAGTTCATAGTTATCAGGAGATTCTAGCTGGATATATGTCGGGCCATAATTAATTACGAGCGCGATTGCTTCTTCAAAGCTTGAGGCCTTAACTACTACTTCAGCTACTTGAGAGTATCCTTCCTCGAGATCTGGGTGAGGGTTTTCCACTTGCTCAACTTCTTCTAAGGTTGTCTCAATTATCTCTGCGTCGGGTTCATTTCCTAGTTTTTCCAGGTGTTCATCAAGTGAGCCTTCAACTGCCTCTTCTGTAGCGGCTACTGCCTCAAATATCATCCAAAGTTTAAGTTCCATAATAAATTTTTAGTTTTCCTCAAGCTTAAAGCTTTGAAGGTCAGGCCTTATGTAAATAGGGCGTTTTCGTGGTAAATTTTCTGAAAGGTAGCTGGATTTTAGTTGAAGGGAAGGATTAAAACCAGGCATATACAAGTAAAATTCATGGACTTGAAGCAGAAAATTCAGGAAATCGAATATGAGTACTGGCTTGACAAGAGAGAGTTCGGGAAAGTAATGATAATAGCTAGTCTATCAATTCTGGTGGTATCCATTCACGCAATATATACAGTGAATGATGCGGTAGATCAGGCCTCAAACTCCAGTGAGAGAATGGAGACTACAGCTGTTCTGGTAAATTCCGATTCTTTCCAAAATAGTATGGAGAACTTTGCTGACACTGGAGCAACGATAGGCGGAGAGCCGGTTTCAGAAGTAGTGTCGGATCTTCAGTATGCATCAGAATCAGTGGAGGAAATGAATCAGATGTCGGAGGAATTGGAAAATGCTAGAACTACTTACCAGTGGACGGTACTTCTTGGAATTCTGGGGCTGGTTGCAGGGATAACAGCCATATATATCTAAAAGTCTTCAGAAATAATTGTTTTCTAAATGAAAAGACTAGTTTTAATAACTGCGCTAGTATTTATGACTGGCCTGGCTTCGGCAGCTAATCTCACAGTTGAGGTATGGGACGAAGATGAGAATGTCCAAGATGCCAATCTTTTGTTGGAACAGGATGGCGCTACTATTGATGACGGTACGGTAATAGATACAGAAGTGAATGATGGAGAAGATTATAATTTTACTCAAGAAGTAAATGGTCTTGAAATCACGATATATAATTTTTCTATATCTCAAGACATGGATTTCAGGCCTAGAATACTTGATCTGGATGTTCCTCAAGGCTCTGATTACTTGACGGAATTGGATCCTTTCTACTTTGTAAATCAAAGCTTTGATTTCTCTCATGCTGAGATTAATTCAGGTAAGACTGAAACTCCGGACAGAATAGCCAAATGCACAGAATTTTCAGATTTAAGATGTGAGAGTTGGGAGGTGAACAGTACTTCAGACTACGAAGATAATTCTCCTTTGGATTCAGAAACTTACAGCTATGAAGTAAATAATTTTTCTGCTTATTCAACAGGGAATAACGCTTCTCTACCAGTAATTAATAACCTGGAGATCTTTAATGTTACAGATTTAGCTGATCAAAGAACTTCAGGTGAGAAAATCAGTGAAGGCCTTAATAAGACGTTTTTAATTGATCATAAAAGATGGAATCAGTATAGATTTGAGTTCAATTTATCAAATAACGGCTCAGAAGACTGGGATTTAAGTTCAGGCGACTTACTTGAACATAGAGGGCTTAACAGCTCTTGGAGTGTAAATAATAGCGATATCTATTATACTATAGACCAGACTTTTGATGGAGGTAGTTTCGACTCAGGAGTTGTTGAATGGAACACGGGTAATGGAGGTACACTTGGAACCAATGAAGGTATGTCGGCAGAATATATTGTGAATGTATCTCAGAACTCGACTTCAACCTATGATCAGGAGTTTGAAGCTAATAGTAGTGAAGGCGGGTCTGAAATCGACTTTCATGAACTGGAAATTCTGATTTATGGTTTCCTCGATCCAGTGATTGAGAGGCCTGAAGATGGTTCAATTGTTCAAAATAACAGAAATTTCAAATTGAACGGTACAGTAAAGTGTCGGGATGGAGACTGTGGCGAAATTGACTTAACACCAAGGAGGAACAGCTCAAATGGACAAATAGCGATTGATGGATCGGTATTTGATATCCAGGACTCAAGTAGGAGTAACTGCCAGAGTTTACTAGAAGATGAGGTATGTGAAGTTGAATGGTCTGTGAATGCAACAGGAGATCCTGATATAAGTCATAAAATAGACTTCTTGGCTGATTCTAATTATCAAGAAGTGGGTTCTGATTCAACAGAGTTATCAGAGGTCACAATTAGAGATATTCTTTTAGTTGATCTCGACTGGAATACTGTAGATTTTGGGATTCTTGATCCGGGAGAACGTGAAAAACCTGCTAGGAATAACTCTGGGGGATATAATTTGACTGTAGAGGAGGAAAGCAATAAAATTGATAACCTTTGGTTAAAAGGCTCAGAACTTGTAAATGAGGAAAACAGCAATTATACCATTGGAATTGGTAACATGAGTTATGCTCAAAAAAATGAGGTAGATCAGTCCTCGAACATTACATCTAATTACTCTTTGATAAATACTGATCTTTCGCCAGGTCTAACCAAAACCTTCTATTACTGGATAGATGTTCCTCTAGGGATTTTAAGAGGAGCATACTCTGGTTCAATAACATTTAAGGCAAATCAGACGGAATGAAAGGAATAACTCTGATATTGGCTTTAACTGTATTTATTTCAATGGTTTCGGCGTCTATAGGAACTTTTACGGGAGATCTGAAACAGGAAGGTCCTGAGGCCGAATTTATTGTAGGGATTGCTTCCGATAAACCTTTAAAAGTAGAAATTGACGTGCCTGAGAGAGAAGGCCTCAATATTACTTATAATCAAAGCTTTAGATTTGATCCAAATAATGAAGATAGGGTTTATCAAAGAGGCTCAACTTCTTTACCTGTAAGAGAATACCAAATCTCTGTCGAGTCAGTAGATGTAACTCAAGAAACTTATAGTATCCCAGTAAATTTTAAGGCCTATCCTGAGAGTAAAAATGCTGGTACAAGCCCTAGAGTTATTCAAGAGAGGGTTTATATGTTCAACTACGTTACTGATCTTTCACCTAATCATGGATGGGATGGTAGTTTGATAGATAACGGTGATAACTCGGTTAGTAATAACGAAGATCAAAATAAATCCTCGGGTGCTGATGAAACTCTTGATTTGGGCAATAATTCGGAAAACTCTTTAACAGAGGGTAACCAAACAGATGATGTTAGAGTGGAGAACTCTACTGACAGGACGACACAAATTTTACTAGGCTTGATCCTGTTACTGTCGATTTATATACTGAAAGAGGGCTTAAAATGAACAAAATGGTTTCACTGGCGATGGTAATGTTCATAGTAATGGGGGCATTTACACCTCAAGTATTTTCCCAGAGCTCTGATGATACATCTGTTTCAGTCTCCATAGATCGTACCTGCTCTGTAAATTCAAGGGATTTTCGATTTAATGGCGCTTACTTCTCAAATGATCTACAGTCTGAGATTGTAGGCCTAAATACTACAGGTAATTTTGAATACTTGCCTAATAGTCGGGGGGAGATGAGCTTCTCGGAGTTTAATATTTCAGCCTATAGAACAGAGGAGATAGAAACAGCAGGTATCGGTAATGAAACAGATAACAACACAACTGATGAAAACACAACTGATGACGAAATCAATAGTTCTAGTTTAAATATTGAAACAACTGAACTGGATGAAGAGAATAAAACATATATCAATCTTTCAAAACAACCGAATAATTATACTCAATATTATTTACTGAACTCAAGTAATGCGAACACTGACCCAAGCCTGTCTAGGCTTTTCCCTGAGGCGGACAACGCTAAGCATTATGTCAGGTCGTTTAGACACAATACAACTGAAGAAATAACAGAAAAACATCAGAACTCATCATTAATCGGTTATAACTCGACCTGGGAGCCTCTAATTAGTGTGCCTAGATTATTAACTTTTGATGCTCTTTATGAACCTGGTAAGTATACTGCTGAGCTATCTATGAAATATAGATGTGAGTTTAGTCCTGGAGTAGATTCAGATTTTTACGTTGAAAGTGAAGATCGAGTTTTCACCATGTCCGAGTACGAGACTTACATCGAAAACAATAGTGTAAATGAAGCTCAGGACCTCAGCATCGATGGATTAAACGTTTCAGAATATGACGGAGAGGCCTCAGAACCTTATGCTGTTACTAATGAAGAGGAAAATATTGTGACGGATGAATTCGCGATACTTGATCTTGAGGGAGAAGGGGTAATACCTGATGATGTAGGTGAAGATAATGAAGTGAACCAAGAGGTTGAAACCGATGCCGAGATACCGGATAACGCCACTACAGAGTTTGAGACAGATGCAGACGAGACATTAGATGAAGCAGATCCTAGGCAAGGTGCTGATTCTAACTTCCCGGGAGAAACTGAAGTGCCAGAGCCAGAACCTGAACCTGAGCCCGATCCAGTACCGTTACTGAGCCTAAGTATTAGGCCTTTAAACTCCACATATGAAGCGCCCAGAAGCAGGTTTACAGAAGTAGGCCTTGAAATCGAGAATATAGGTGAAGAATCTGTCAACAATGTGGAACTAGAGCCTAGGTATTCTGAAGGTATGAATTGGGAGTCTCAGATAGGGAATATAGATTCTCTTGAGGTCGGAGATTCTGTGAATAGATCAGTATATGTGAATCCGGGTGAAGATGTAAGTCCTGGAACTTATCAGATACCTGTCTATGCATCGAATGCTGAGTCGGATATAGATATGCAGTATGTGAACGTAGAAGTACTACAGCAGGTTTTTCAGGGTACTTTGAATATTCAGGAGGCGCCTAGAGATGTCCGGTTTGAGAGAAACAGCAATAATACAATACCGATCTTAGTAGAGAACCAAGGAGAAGACTCAATTCAGAATGTTCAGGTGGAAGTTGAGAACTCTGAGGCTTGTGGAGAGTATACTGTTGATTCAGTTGATAGTATTTCTCCTGGAGAGTCTGCTTCAATCTCTGTCCAATTTACGACAGGAGCCGATATTACGGAGTGTTCAGGGACAATTGTTGCTTCATCTGAAAACGGAGACTTAGCGTTCTCAGAATTTAATATGGATGTAAAGGAAGAAGTCGGACCTATCCCTGAAGAGTTCAGAGTGCCGATAGTTGCTTCCCTCTGGACAGTTATGCTGCTAGCTTACGCAGTACTCACAAAGAAATACGGTGTCCACAACATGACTGTTAAGGTTCCACTAGTCTTACTTGTGGTGGGAGAGGCCTTTATTGTAATATATCTATCCTCAGTATACTACAATGTGATGCCTCCAGGGCTCTTACCATTCTAGAAAGAAAAAGAGTGTTTAACTCATTTTCTGAATTACTTCTTCACATATATCTATAATCTCATTAGGATCGTCCACATCAAACTTTCCAGTATACTGTTCTCTATGCAGTTTTAGGAAAAATTCTGCCAAAGACTCCATTGATTCCTCTTCGGTAGGCATCGTCTCAGCCAGTTCTTTGTATGTCATCTCTCTTTCAAGTTCCAGTGTTCTCTCTAGGAATCCTTTCATGATATGAGCAGTCTTGATTGAGGCCTCTTCATCGTCCAGTTCTCTGTACTGATCAAGTATTTCACTGACTCTGTCAGCGTTAATTCCGGAGTTTTTATCTTCGCTTTTTCCATTATCTCTGCTTAACTTGTTTCTAATGTTAGACTTGAGGTCTTCAATTTTTTCCTTAGTGGATTTTCCTTGATCTTCTTCGCTGCCCTCATCGTCCCACCTGACCGCACCCATAAGCATCTCGAGATCTTCTTCTGCCTCCTCTCGCATCTCCTCATGCTCTTCCTTGGACTCCTCCTTTTCATCAATACTTTCGGCTATCTTCTCCAAGTCCTCAGTGCTGGAACTCCTTAATTCTTCCTCTTCCATTCCCTGATCTGAAAGCTTTTCGATCAAATGCTCTCTATGCTCCTTCTCAGACCTGATTTTTTCCAGATCTTTAACAGAAAAGTTTTCAAGCTCCTCATCGCTCATATCCAGGTCAAGATCACCCGCTAACTCTTTCTTTTTTTCCTTTGAACTTTCATTTTCAGACTTTGGATCCTCACTATCTTCATTTTCTTCCTCTGATTGATCTACTTCATCATCCTCTTTTTCTTTTTCGGAGGCCTCATCAGATTCATCTTCATCATTTTCTTCATCCGACTCGTTATCATCGTCCTCGGAATCCTCCTCGTCATTATCAGAGTCTTCTTCATTTTCTTCCTCGCTTTCAGATTCCTCTGATTCACTATCCTCTTCTGAATCTTTCTCCTCTGATTCTTCCTCTTTATCATCATTTTCTACTTCTTTACCTAGGCCTTCATCTTCTCTAACTTCATCGAGATCTTCCTTTAATTTTTCCAGATCTTCATGAGCCTTCTCCATGTCCTGACCCACTTGTCTCTTCTTAATCTTTTTCTCAAGAAAGCTCTTAGCAGTCTTACGGTTCTTTACACGCTCTTCCGCGTTCAACACGTTTTCAAGCTGCTCAGCAGTCAAAGGATTTTCATTAACAAACTCCTTCAACTCATTGACTGTTCCACCGACTAAATCAATCAGCTTATCCTGGTCGATATCAATATTCTCTTCATCGAAATGCTCGATGTCCTCAACTCTCTCAATTTCATTAATTAAATCGGATAATTCGCCTACATCGTTATCTGCTAGGCCTAGATAAGCTGAGACATTCTCCTCTGTTATTTGTCTATCGATAAACTCTATTATTTCGTCCCTGTTTTTACCTGAAGATTCGGCTTCTTTCAACGCTCTCAGATCATTCAAAGTTAACTCCATCTCTGAGACTTTTTCCTTGAAATCTCCGCTACTTCCGGTTGTTAGTTCGGAAATATTTCCTATACTCAGCTTTCTATCATCCGACATAACAAGAATTTAGTAGGCCTTAAATAATACTTTAGGGTATGACTTCGAAATCGGTAGTCCTGTAAACTGCATCTAGTACAAGTAGAATTCCAGCGAGCATAATCAGGTAGCGGGAAACATCAGTCTCGACCTCTTGCTCCTCTAACTCAACTATAGAGTCTTCCAGGCCTTCACGGCTTGTAGCGAATCTTGCCTCGCCGCCAGTCTCATTCGCTAGACCTATCAATTTAGTCTGATTTAGGTTAGGGAACTGAGCCCGAGTAGCTTCTTCACCTCTTATCGTATCGTCAGTCTCTTCCTCTTCTGTTTCTGCCTCTCCGATACCAATCGGGTTCACTGTAACATTTTGTCTAGCTGCAAACTCTGCAGCCTCCTCAATTGACTGCCCAACGTTGTTTGTTCCGTCTGTAATCAGTATAACCGTTTTAGTCTGATTAGAAGACATAAGCATTGACGAGCTTGTAGCAACTGCATCACCTGTGGCTGTACCTGCTGACTCGCCCATCTCAACGTTGTTGATTGCGGCCCGAACCTGGCTCATATCCGAGTTCAATTCTAATTCTTCATTCACATCTCCAGCGTAGGATACGACTCCTACATTACTAGAGTTGCCGAGTCTGCCTACAAACTGGTTACTGGTCTCTTTTGAGGCCTCGAACCGGTTAGGCTCGACATCCCCTGTAAACATTGAGGAAGAAACATCCATTGTGATAACAAAGTCGTTGTCTGCGCCTTGGACAGTCTGAACTATCGCTGGACTGGAAAGGCCTATCAATAAGCAGGTAATTGCTAAAATCCGGGTTATCATAATTAATGTATCTGACCGGATTAAATCGCCTCCAGCGACCTTCTTCAAGGTCTTGTAGTTTCCGAACTTCATGGTCCTTTCTTTCTTTTTAGTTCTTCCATACATGAAAATCAGAATAACTAATCCGTTCAATAGTAGTAGCATATTTGCGTACTGATCCGTGAATATAAGTTTCACCAGTCACCACCTTCCTCATCTAAGTATTTAGCAAATTTAGCGGAAAAGTTATCCCGTGAATCCACCTTAATTATCGATGCTCCTGCCGATTCGACTTTGTTGATTACTCTCTGCTCCTCTTTTTCAGCTTCTTCCTCATATTCATCCTTAACTTTGGAAGTATTGACAACTAGCTGATCATTTCCTGAGGCCTTCTCAAACCTCATGTTCCCGTTTTCCGGGAGCTTGTAGTCTCTGAGATCTTTCACCATTATGTTCATGACATGCCGGAACTTTTTCGATGCGACAAGCATCTTAGCTTTCCAGTCTCCTTGAATATCTATAAAATCCGATACAATGAACAATGAAGTATTTTCCTTAATCTGTCCTACAACACTGTCGAGAGCGTCTTCAAGATCAAACTGGCCTCCGTAATTATCAAATCTAGTGACTTCAGTCAAGATCTTTTGGTACTGAACCTGGCCTCCTGAAGGAAGCATAACAAGTTCATCGTCTCCATAAATCCCGAACCCAACATTAGATCCCATATCAATTGAAGCATAAGCTAAAGCGGCGCATATGATGGCGGAGTACTCTGATTTCAACTTGTCTGCGGTCCCAAACATCATGGAGTCGGAGGCATCTAAGACAATGAAAATATCCATGTCCTTCTCCTCCTCATACTCCTTCACATAAAGATCGTCACCGGTCGCGGAGTTCTTCCAGTCAATCCTTGAGGCATCATCGCTTGTCTGATACTGCCGGAGATCCGAGAACTCGATTCCCGAGGCCTGGAACTGCTCTTTGTACTTCAAGGCAAACATGAATGCGTCCGCCACCTTCTTCACCTCGGTATCCACTTTCTGGGTCAGGTCATCTTTCCCGAAAAAGTCTTCAGCTCTGATATCCGACATAAGAAATTAGTAGGTAGGCCTCGAATAAAAAATAAGGCTTACCTTACTGGCACTCGGTTCACAATGTTTTCAATAATATCTTCAACTTCGATTCCTTCTGCTTCTCCCTCATAGTTAAGCATTATTCTGTGGATGAAAACCTCTTCTATAACTGCCCTGATATCTTCAGGAGTTACATAATGCCGCTCATTGTACAATGCGTGGGCTCTTCCTGCTAAAGCCAGGTTAATAGAAGCTCTCGGTGTACATCCCCACTCAATATATTCCTCATATTCCAAATCATAGTCGGCAGGGTTTCTTGATGCGTCCACTAGGTCTACAATATACTCTTTAATTTCCTGTCTAACTGTTACCTGCTTCGCAAATTCTTGAAGATCTGTAACATCTTGAGCAGTTACAACCTCATTAACATTGAAATCCTCATCATCCATAATGTTCGCGTTCATATCGATAATCTTTTGCTCATTCTTCTTCTTAGGATAATCCAGGTAAATCTTGAACAAAAAACGATCAATCTGAGCCTCAGGGAGCGGATAGGTTCCACCTTGTTCTACAGGATTCTGTGTAGCCATTGTAAAGAAAGGCTCAGGTAAATGGAAGGTCTCATCGCCGATAGAAACCTTATGCTCCTGCATTGCCTCAAGCATCGCAGACTGAACTTTTGGAGGAGCACGGTTAATCTCATCCGCCAAAATGAAGTTAGCGAAGATAGGACCCTTCTCGACATAGAAACCTTTATCCTCGTTGTAGGCCTCAACGCCGACAATATCTGAAGGAAGCTTGTCAGGTGTGAACTGGATTCGTGCGAACTCAGTATCTTCGACAACTCTACCCAGTTGCTCAACTAAAAGGCTTTTACCTAGGCCTGGTACTCCTTCAAGCAGAATGTTTCCTCCGGCACAGACTGTCAGTATGATCTTGTTAATAACATTTTCTTGGCCGATATATCCTTTCTGGATCTCTTCTTCCATTCGATGCATGATCTCGCTGAAATGCTCAGCCTTCTCTTGCATCTCATCATCACTCAAATCTGCATACTTACTAGCCATACAAAGTAATCGGTAGGCCTTGAATAAAAATGATGCGAAAAAAGTTCTGTAGATTAATTTTCCAGAAAGCTTTCAATACCCTCGATTATAATTCCTTCAAGCTCTGCAGCGATTGAGTCAGCTATCTTACCTTCATAGACGGGCCTGTAGAAACCAGTGTTGTAACTTAATCCATCTTCAGAATATTCTAACTGAAGCTCGGGATGAAAGTTTTTAGGATTCAGATCGACTTCCTGTGGATACTCATCCGGAGTTAACTGCGGGACCAGTGTCAGGCGATCTTCTGTTTCGAAGGCAAAGATATTACTGACTGTCAAACTCCTGTCCTCGAGATAATCAGAGAAACTTTCTAATCCTTCAAAATCCACTTCATAATCCGGGTCAAGCTCTGCTCTTAATTCACTAACAGTTCCAGATTTAACAATTTTCAGGCCTTTATCACTGTACTGAACCTCTGCCATAACATTAATCTGTTAGTAAACTGTTAACTCTCTTCCGCTCAGTAAACTTCTCTTTCAAGGCCTTCAACAATTAACTCATCAGAATAATCAGCTAACCTTCCCAGCAGCTTCCTGAAAACAGGATTAGGAAAACCAGGGTTATCTGCCTCCATAGAGAATACTCTATCATAAGTCACACCTTCTGCTCCATAAACCTCATCCACATGAACATCTAATTCAGGCCTAAAAAGTCTGGAAACCACATTGTCACTGCTATAATCAATTTCTGGAGAAACCACTAAGTTATACAGCGAATCCTCCGTGGAGAACGAAAACTCCCAGTCACGCACATCAAAACCATTCGACTCCAGATAATTCTCAAAACTTTTCCAATCATCTTCACAGTGAACATTTTCAAACCAGTCATCCAAGCCACGATCCATACCACGAGTAAAATCATTAAACCTAGAACCCTCCAAAACACTCACAGGCAAATCAGGCCTATCAACAACAACTGTTAACTCCGAAGGACTATCTTCTTCAACATAACCAGTAAAACCACTCACAGAATATAGTTAGGCCTCAAAAGATAAAATAATACAGTTCAGATAAGTTGCTTAAAAATGCTGTTCAAAAAAAATTAACACTCAACAGGCCTACTATCTGAGTCAATTAGAAAGAAGAAAAAGAAAAGAAATTGAAATGTGGTTTATTCTGCCGCTGAAGCAAGTACTGTGATAGTACCTTCAGAGATTCTGTCTTGATCAATTCCCTGTGGAACTTGAATTCCAATATTCACTGGGAATGAGTCGCCAGGCTGTAACTGGTTTCCTGGACTCCCTGCATCAAGAATTGCTGCCTGTGATCCTGCGGTTGACCTTCCTGGAGCGGTTGCACCAGTCGGTGAATCTAGATCGATGTTGAACTTGGTTCTGATAAGGTGTGCGCCGTCATCTGTGTCTGCGTAAGGATAAAGGTTGTAAATTCTAACCTGTTCATCTACAAGATTTACATCGCTTGGTACACTTGCAGATCC
>JAWOFP010000065.1:0-3896 GCA_046497485.1 Candidatus Nanohaloarchaea archaeon
AATTTCTACAGGCTCAACGAAAATGCAAAAGACAGAGAAGATGCTCTCAAGGCCTTTATCACTCAGTTCTATGCTTCAGACTCTCTTCCTGAGAAAATAGTTACAGAGACCAGAATAGAAGATGATGAGATGATCAAATGGCTGGAAAGTGAAGGAGTCAACTATACAGAACCAGAGGACGGTCGTGAAAGGGTTTTACTTGATTCAGCCAAAAGTACAGCTCAGAGACCTCAGGACACCAAAATGAAAGATCTGGGAGAAATTCTGGATCTGAAAGTAGAGCGTATGGAGTGTTTCGATGTCTCACATACCGGAGGAAAAGAAGTAGTAGGCTCAAACGTAGTATTTGAAGACGATGAACCTGTAAAATCCGATTACAGGAAGAAGAAACTACTTGAGGAAAACGATGACTATGAAAACATGTACCAGCTTTTGAAATGGAGAGCTGAAAGACAGATAAAGGGAAGAGATGACAGGCCTGAACCAGATATACTCTTGATCGATGGAGGTCGAGGACAGCTGAAGGCAGCGGCAAGAGCACTTAGAGAGGTCGGCTGGTCAATGCCAGTCTTCGGAATAGTTAAACCAGACGATAAAATACTCGGCCTTCACAGAAATCCAGAAATACCGGATGAGACCGGCCAGATTCTTTCAGCAATCCGTGATGAGGCCCACAGATTCGCTAAACAGTACCATGAGAAAAGAAGAGATAAGATAAATCCTGTACTGGAAGAGATAGAAGGCCTGGGAGAGGAAAAAAGAAAGGCCTTGATGAGAGAATTTACGATCGAAGAGCTTAGACAAGCAAGTCCTGAGAATATAGAGGAAAGAGTCGATGGTGTAGGAGAAAACTTATCCGATAAGATCAAAGATTATATTAAAGACTAAAGAGTTTCTAAGGAACTACTCTGTTACTTTATAGACCGTTGCAGTTATCATAATCAAGAGGCCTGCTATAATCAGCGGTGCGGAAGGATTGAATGCTGCAGCCGCTACCCCTGAAAGCATTGATGGAATCGCATTCGCCAGGGCTCTAACACTTTGATTTGTACCTAAAGCGAGGCCTTGATCTTTACCGGAGGCCTTGTTCGATACCATTGTATTCAAAGCAATCTGTGTAATAGAGTTATTCAGTGAAAACAGTGTTACTGCCATCATAAATGGAATCAGTGTAGATGGGATAGGCTGAAGGAATACGAAGAGGCCTGTCATGAACAATGTGAACGGCATGACTTTTTCCTCAGTTGTTTTAGAGAAAAGTCTTGGAACTATGAATCCCTGTCCGAGGATGAGCAAGAGGCCTATGTAAAGGAAGAAATTCCCTGTACCGAACTGCGTGAAATTAAATTTTTGTACGAGATAGACCGGGATAAACGTAGTGAAGAACGCGAATCCTGAGAAGTAGAAGAAGTTCGCTGTGAAGAGTTTCTTGAGGCCTGGTATCCTGAGGCCTTTGGCTAACTGTATCATCGGCTTTTTCCAGTCGATCTTCTTGTCCTCCATCGGCGAAGTCTCGACTAACTTTCTATTCGAATACATTAGGCTGATCGAAGAGATAATAGCTGCAAAGATGAATGGAGTAACCGATGTAAAGTATTTTGAAAATCCAGAGGATAGAAATCCTCCAAGGAAAGGCCCGAAGATGAAACCTATGCCGAATGCCATTCCTATAATTCCGAAGTTCTTGGATTTATGTGCTTTGTCGCTGAGATCCGCTATAGAGGCCTGAGCCACAGAGATAAGGCCTCCTGTCAATCCATTGATCACTCTGGAGAACAGCAGGATTGGAATGCTTGCGACTAAGATCCCGTATGCGAATATGAGGCTTGAGATAACTGTTCCCAGGATAGAGATCTGTATCACTTTCTTTCTGCCGTAGATGTCGCTTATCTCTCCAAGAATCGGTGTAGCAACGAACTGGCCCAGCGGATAAAGCCCTATCAATAGGCCTAGAATCAGGTAGCCCTGATTGATTGTGAGGCCTTCAGGCAGTATAAAATAACTAGAAGAAGGCTCCGTAAATAAAAGTGGTACGATCGGGATCAGTACTCCGAAACTGATTACTTCTGCAACTACTGTCAGAAACAGCGTCCTCAGATTATGATTTTCTTCCACGGAACAAATTTTGAATGAAACCTATTTGAAAGGTGTGAAACAAGTTTTTCTCGTGACTGATTTCGACCTCCATATCCACGGAAAACACTCTGGAGGAGTATCTACCAAGATGGAGATGCCTGTAATCGCAGAGGAAGCGAATAAGAAAGGTCTTGAGATGGTCGGGACCGGAGATATACTCAATCCGAAATGGCTTCGACATGTCAGAGAAGAGACAGAAGAGAAAGACGGATATTTGAAGCATGGAGAAATTAAATTCATACCAACGACAGAAGTCGAAGACGAGGATCGAATACATCACTTGATAATCTTTCCAGACATTGAAACTGTGGAAGACGCCTACAGTGATTTTAAGGAACTGAGCGACAATATAAGGAGAGAGGGGCGGCCTCGTATTAAAGCCGATGGCGAGAAAATTGTCGAATTAGCCAAGAAACACGACTGCTTGATCGGGCCTTGCCACGCGCTCACTCCCTACACAGCGATCTACGGGAGGAAAGATTCTTTAGAAGAATGTTACGGAGATCAAGTTGAGAATCTAGATTTCTTGGAATTAGGCCTCTCAGCTGATTCAAGTATGGCTTCAAAAATCTCTGATCACGATGATCTCGTTTTTCTTTCCAACAGCGATGCCCATAGTCCGTGGCCTCACAGACTGGGAAGAGAGTTTAATCGAGCAGAATTAACTGAAGAAAGTTTTGAAGGCCTGAGAAAATTATTCAACAAAGAAATTGGCGAGATAAAATTGAATGTTGGACTTGATCCACGTGAAGGAAAATATCATTGTTCTGCGTGTAATTCTTGCCATCAAAAATATTCTCTGGAACAGGCTAGGAGTTTTGACTGGAAGTGTCAGGAATGCTCAGGGACGATTAAGAAAGGAGTAAATGATAGAGTAAACGAATTAGCGGATAAAGAATCTGACTATCCTGTTGATTATCTACATCTCCCTCCACTAGCTAAAATCATTCAGATAACTTTAGGGCATTCATCTCCTACAACAAAAACTGTACAGAGTAAATGGAAGAAGTTTAATGAAGAGTTCGGGGACGAGGCCTCTATACTGATCGACGAGGAAATTAATGATTTAGCTGAAGTTGATGAAGAAGTTGCGGAAACTATCAGAAAGTTCAGAAATAATGAGATAGTGATGATCCCTGGAGGAGGCGGAGAGTACGGTGAAAGGATACTTCCAAAAGACAGTAATGAGCGTGAAGAAATCGTAGAAGAACGAAAAGACGAGATTAACTGTATTTATGAAGAATAGTTTTCATTTTCCATCCTCTTCTTGATTATCCACGCAGTCAGGACTACAAGACTGATCAGTACTGCTTCTTTCCATCCTATCGAAAACGGTAACGGAATTATCATTGTATAACAGCGGAAAGGTAAAGATGAAAAAAGAAGCCATACAATAGCTAGATATGGTCGCAGGATTGATCCAGACAGGCCTTGATTTGACAGGCGTATTTCTGGCAGGGACAGGATTGACTATACTGAAAGCGATAGCAACACTACTCATATCCGCCCTGATTATAGAGTATGCTGGAAAATCAATCCGAAGAGGCCTATCTTACAGGATCAAGGAAGATACTATACTTGATCTACTGGAGAGTATAACTGAAGGAGCGCTCTGGTTCACTGCAGTCCTTATCGTTCTGGGCGTACTTGGATTCACGGAGATAGCAGCTTCACTCGGTACAGCTGTCGGATTCGTGGCGCTTGGAGTCTCACTGGCATTGAAAAATGTTATATCGGATACAGTTGCAGGGATTTACCTG
>JAWOFP010000040.1:0-38462 GCA_046497485.1 Candidatus Nanohaloarchaea archaeon
TGTAAATTAAAGTATATACATGCCTGAGCTTGATGAGAATGAGGTAATAGAAAAGGCAGATTTTGCCGATAAAAGGGATCTGGCAAAGGAGTTCGATACCTCTGTAGAAAAAGTAGAGGAACTGCTTTCAGATCAAGGCTTTTCGACTCTAAAGGATTTCTCAGATGAAAAAGAGGTACAGAAGACTCTAGATCTTAATTACGAGATTAAGGAACTGGAAAAACGCAAACTACAGGGCATATTTAGATAAAAATAGCAGTTTTCATTATAGGCAGAGTCAAAGAGCTCCTGAAGTCTACTATGAGTTCTTTGTTTTCCTCTCGGATCTTATCTGAGTTTTGAATGTTTGCGACTGCTGTTTCAAGCCGTTGTTTGTAATTGTGGTGGTCTTCTGTCATTTTTTAGATGTCACAGTTTGATATACTTCAGAACTTCTGGCCGACCACTTTAAACACCGCGAATCGGTGCCGCACATGAGTAAACGTAGTTGTGCGGGGGACAAGATTCGAACTTGCGAACGGCTACCCGACTGGCTCCTAAAGCCAGCGCCTTTGACCACTTGGCTACCCCCGCTTAGAGGCCTTACCAATCAAGATAATAAGTTGGCAATATTATGTCAGCTATCGCCGCTGATATTGAAAATGGAGGCCTTTAGCTTTATTAATCAAATAGTCAGACGAGGTTACAGATAAAAGAATTTTCAGCTCAACTAGGTTTATGGAGTGGGAGGGCTTTGAAATAAGCAGAGAGCAGGATTCTTTCCAGGTAAAAGATGAAGGCTTTACTGTCGGCATCAATTTTTCTGATACTTCAGATATCCAACTATTGAGTTCAGAAGAAACAGGCTCAGGAGAAGTTATTGTAGGGGTTGAAGGCCTTGAAGTGGACGGAGATTTCGAGCCCTTGAATCCCAGTGAAATTGTCGATATTTTCGGTGTGATGATCAAAGGCTTTGAGGGAGAGGATATCTCATACTGGTTCAAGATGGGAACCACTAGTTTCTACTACTCTAGTAGGCCTGGAGATGACAAAGATATGAAATGGCTGGAGAGCAAGGTCGATGTGGCTTTCCTCAAAGTTGATGAAGACTCTATCCTTGAAGCAGTGAAGATCAAGCCTAGAATGATTGTTCCTTACGGCGGCTCCGATAGAGAAAGAGAAGAGTTCGCTGCAGAACTAAGGGATAGAAGCTTTGAAGTAAAGTTAATCTAGACTTTTTATTTTACTGTAATTGACTTAGCTAAATTTCGAGGCTTGTCCGGATCGTTACCTTTTAATTTGGAGGTTTCATAGGCCAGTAACTGGAACGGAATAATCTCCAGAATCTCTCTATTTTCGTCTTCCGGAACTTCTATGAAGTATTTGAAGTTATCTCTTCTTTCTAATCCTATTCCTATTAGGTCGGCTCCACGAGAACCTGCCTCAATCGCATTTGAAAGGGTAGCAGATTCATCGTCTGTCAGAAATGCAAATACTGGTACGCCTTCTTCAATCAATGATAATGTGCCGTGTTTGAATTCTCCTCCTGGAAAGGCCTCTGAGTGAATATAGGATAGTTCTTTGAGTTTGAGTGAGGCCTCTTTTGCGAGTTCACAACCTCTGTTTCTACCTATGAAGTAGATATCGTCTTTTTCCGAGATGTATTGTGCTATCTGATTTATTTCTTCTCTGTTGTCTTCTAGCATTGGGTCGATCTTGTCTGATGTTTCAAGAAGCGAGTTTCTGGCTTCTTCTAGTCCTTTCTGCATTGTCAGCGATAATAGTTTGAGAACTGTTAGCTGGGCTGTGAAGGCCTTTGTAGATGCGACCCCTATCTCTGGGCCGGCGTTCACATACATGTTGTGGTGGCTGTTACGGGCGAGCGTTGAACCGACTACATTTACTGCTGAAAGTACAGGTGCATCGATCTTCTTTAATGCGGAAAGTAGGTCAGCAGTCTCCCCACTTTGACTAACTGCGATTACTAAGTCATCTTCTGAGACTTGATCCGCCATATACTCGAACTCATGGCTCTGCTCGGAGTAGGCCTCGATCCCTGCTTCTCTCAAGTATTTTGCCCCGAGATCTGCTGCAAAGCTTGCAGTTCCACAAGCAGTTAGGAATACTTTATCTGCTTCTTCGATCATTTCAACAGATTTTTCTACATCAGATTTATCCTGGAATACTGCTCTCTTAACTGTCTCGGACTGCTCAAGTATCTCCTTCTCCATGAAATGATTGTGTCCAGCTTTTGAGGCCTCTTCTGCATCCCACTCAATTTCCTGTATTTCAGGTTCGACCTCTTCACCCTCTCTGTACAGTTTTAATTCGTCTTCAATTATAGCAAACTCTCCATCCTCCAAAAATACTGCTTCTCTAGTGTGCTCTAAGAACGGATTCACATCTGATGCAACAAAAAACTCTTCATCTCCTAGGCCTATAACTAGAGGCGATTCCTTTCTGTAGACTATCATTTCTCCTGATTCTAGGACTGCTGCAAATGCATAAGCACCCTCCAGTTTCTCAACTGATTTCTCTACCGCTCTCTTGAGGCCTTCTTCTCTTCTAATATGTTTTTTCAGTAAGTGTGGGATAACCTCAGTATCTGTATCGGACTTAAACTTGTGTTCTCCGATTTCTTCTCTAAGTTCTTCGTGGTTTTCTATTATTCCGTTGTGTACTACTGCAATCTTTTCCTCTTCATCTGTGTGCGGGTGCGCATTCTTGTCATTGACTCCTCCATGGGTCGCCCACCTTGTATGCCCAATACCAGTCTTTCCCTTGAATTCTGGTTCAAGTTCTTCTACTCGGCCTTCTTTTTTCTCGAGTTTGACTGAAGGATTTGATACTACAGCTATTCCAGATGAGTCATATCCTCTATACTCCAGCTTCTTTAGGCCTTTATGAATGAGCTCTGAGGCCTGTTCCTCTCCTTTGTAGCCGAATATTCCGCACATATAACTTCTATTTTCCTGGGAGGCTTAAATATCCTTTTACAGAGCTCTATAACGGTTAAAACCAAGTTTTACCTAGGCGCATTTTGGCTAGTATAGACTGGAAAACATAAAAAACTTTTTTGACCAAACATTGGTTTATGCAAGAGGAAAAACTTGACCAAAAAAAGATAGCAGCCCTAGACAACGAAACTAGACGAAAAATAATAGATCTCCTGAAGCAAGAGCCAGACTATCCAGCTTCCCTCGCGGAAAAAATAGGTATCAGCAAACAGAAAACACATTACCACCTGAAAAAACTGAGTGAATCAGACCTAATCGAAAGAGAAAACAATGGTAAAAAGCAGGCCTATCATGTCAAAGAGAAGAAATTCATCTACAACAGCTCACCAACTAACTCCAAGTTCCTAGAAGAGTTTCCTGATGAAGGCCTGATAGTCGTCGGCTCACCCGACCAGCACGGAGAAGACCAAGTTAGAGCGCGTGACGGGCATTTAGCAGGAGATATTGGAGTCAGACTAGGAGAACTAGGTAAAAACTATACAACTACCTTAGACACACAGGTACATCGAGACAATTTATTCGAAAGGCCTATAGTCATACTCGGAGGGATTCTAACCAACACAGTAGCGAAAAAGCTAAACAGCGAATTCCCTGCATATTTCTCAGGAGAATCATTCCCCTACCGAGAGATTACCACTCCAGAAAACACTTATACAGACCCCGATATCGGGATAATCTCAAAGAAAGATGAGAAAATAATGGTTGCAGGAATCAGAAACACAGGTACTGAAGCGGCTGTGAAAGCTTTCCAGGAGATCGATGAAGAGGAAGATTATATAGTCGTGAAAGGCCTAGACTTGAACGGGGACGGAGAAATAGATGACTACGAGGTACTCGAATAAATGGACTGGAAGGTCTTCCAAACAGATGTATTAGACGCACTGAAACAGTACGAGGGCTACTTCGACTTTTTTGAGAAAACAGGTACTTTATCCGATAACTCCAGACCCGACTGCGTCGCCAGAGTCACTCGAGAAAGAAAAACCGTCTGGATATTCGACGCCAAGAATAAAGATCAGATAGATGAAGAAGACGAGAAACGGATGGAAAAATATATTTCCCAGATCAAATCCAATCCACTAGATGTAGGGCTTGATCACTCAGAGCTGGGCGAACATTCTATCGAACCAGTCTTCATCACCCGAGGAGAAGCTTCTACAAAATATAGTTCTGTGAGCTCTAAGAAACTCCATCAGTTCCTTAGGAAAGAGCTAATTTATACTGAGACAAACAGAGTAGTCCGAGATGTCGCACAGATGACAGAGAAAAAAGCCTTAACCCATAATCAAGCCCGAGTACTTTACAGATCGCTTAAAGACTTCAAAGACAGAATGGATTACGGCAGGAAAATGCTGAAAGAAATAGAATCAAACTTCACAGGCCTCAAATTAAAGGAGCATCCTTTAGAAGGTAGAGAATCTCTACCAGTAGACTTCGTGCTCGAACATACAGACAGGCCTTCAATCTACATCGATGTGCCTTACAAGGATGATGCTGAGAAAGGCGTAAGCAATTTTCTGGAAGATGATGAAATCTATGTCAGCCTAGGCGGTACAGGAGAGTACAGCTGTCCTTTTGACGAGTTCGAGGAGTTATTAATGCAGAAGCTCGGGATTCTTTCATGGGAAAAAGTCGCGGACCTCTATACTCCAAAGATTCCGACAAATAGAACCTTCAAGTCTGACAGCGTGTTAATCACAGCAGAAAACATGGACTTCCAGGTCGAAATCAGGTCAAAAAACGATACAGAATTCAAGATACAGGCCTTGATGCCGGAAAAATCACTGAAAAAACTGAAAGATCAGTCTCTAAACGCCAGGAAAAACTTTGGGAAAGTAGAAAACGGCAGGTTCAAACACGAATTCCAGGTAACAGACGATTTAGAAATAGATTATTCAGTGACTGAGGATTTAGAATCTTACAGAGACACAGTTAATTCAATCTATCAGGCCTCGATTAACCCAGTACTCAGCAAGAAAGTTAGCCACTAGATTTTTCCTTCTCTTCTTGAAACGAATCTAACCTTTGAAAGCTCTTCCTTCTCGCCGTTATCAAATAGGTAAAGTTTCTGACCGGAGGCCTCTTGAATCGGTGCAATAACCTTTTCTGCCTCTGTCTTAATCTTAGCCTTTCTCACTTCATCATCGCTTGTAGCAAAAGAATAAATTATGGAATCAAAATCTTTTTCCGGGGCCTGAAATCCGTGGATAATCCTGACATCGGTCAGCCTTTCTCTAGAATTATTCACTAGCTCTTCAATTCTCTCCACTCCAACAACTTCATCCGCCAGTTCGTTAAGTATGGCTAACATGTATCCTGATCCGGAACCCATTTCCAGCACTTTTCCTTCAGGCTCTAATTTTTCTACCATCATCGCAACAATATGAGGCGCTGAAATAGTCGAATCCTCCGCCAGCCTCTGAGGTCTATCAACGTAAGGATCCTCATCAATAAAATCAGCTCTATCCACATTTCTGAAGGCTTTTTCAACTCTCTCAGATTCTATAAATCCTTTCTCTACTAGATAGTCCACGAGCTGATCGTTCGATTCCACAATTTTATCTTGAATCTGAGGCTTAAATTTTCATCAGTGTATCCGATTAAAAAGCGTGGAACTCCAAATTTCTCCTAGTCATGAAGGAGAAAGTAACCGTCGATGGAAGAGATATTACCTTGGTGGGGACAGCACATATCTCATCGGAAAGTCGGGACGAAGTCAGGGAAGTAATTGAAGAAGAGAGGCCTGACGCAGTCTGTGTTGAACTCGATGAGAACCGGTTTGAGTCACTGAGAGAGGACTCTGGCTGGGAGGACCTCGATGTCTCTGAAGCAATTAGAGAAGGTCAGGGAAATTTGCTTTTACTGAATTTGTTGATGTCGATCTATCAGAGAAAATTAGGCCTAGAGGAGGATATGAAACCAGGCTCTGAGCTCCTGGAGGCGGTTAATGTTGCTGAAGAGCTTGGTATCGATTATCATTTGGTTGATCAGGATATCAACGTTACACTGAAACGTGCACTTGAATCTCTCTCTATTTTTGACAAATTAAAGATAATAGCATCCTTCCTAGTTCCAGGCGGTGAGGAGATAGATGTGGAGGACTTGAAAGAGTCAGACATGCTGACCTCTATAATTAAGGAATTCGAAGAAGCATTCCCACAGCTGAAAGAAGTCTTCCTAGATGAAAGAAATGAGTTCATGGCTGACAAAATCATGGAGAAGGAGTTTGATTCCGCCGTAGTAGTAGTTGGAGCAGCTCATGTAGAAGGCCTGAAAGAAGACCTGAAGAATACTGGGAACAAGGTAGAAGAGCGCGAGGAAATTAATAGAATCCCATGGCTGAAAGTAGCAAACTATGGATTCGCGGCATTGATTGTATTAGGCCTAGGATTTTCATTTTACTCCAGTATAGACCAGGGAATCACGAATCTAGGTATATGGATAGGAGCAAACAGCATATTGGCAGCTTTAGGAGCTATAGCAGCTAAAAGCCATCCTTTTACATGGTTAGCCTCGTTTGTTGCTGCGCCATATACTTCTGTTAATCCTGCAATTCCAGCAGGCCTTGTAGCTGCCTATACAGAATCAAAAGTAAATCCTCCGACAGTCGGCGACCTGGAATCAGTTACAAAGATAGAAGACTACCGAGAGCTATGGGGAAACCAAATGGGCGTAATCCTGTTATCCTTCTTCCTAGTAAACTTAGGAAGCGGAGCAGCATCAATCTCATCAGGCCTCTACATTATCTTAAGCACATTCTTCGGAGCCTGAATACTATTTCATCCATTTCTCTTCCCATCGCCTGATTCTTTGCTCCCAGTTATCAATCTCTAAATCATCAGATTCAATCTTTTCTTCCCGCTGTTCTCTCTTTTTCCCATATGATTTCTTGAGATTATACTCTCTATCTCTTAGACTGTAGCCTGTGATCGCTCCGACAAATAGACCTGCCAAGTGAGCTTCATTTGCCGTAGTATTTGTCCCGCCTAACCCTACTAAATCTATGAAAATATATGAAATCAGTACCGCCCA
This sequence comes from Candidatus Nanohaloarchaea archaeon, assembly GCA_046497485.1. Classification (GTDB taxonomy): domain Archaea; phylum Nanohalarchaeota; class Nanosalinia; order Nanosalinales; family Nanosalinaceae; genus B1-Br10-U2g21. Next base: position 7,029 of record JAWOFP010000040.1, read on the forward strand.
CATCGGCATAGGAACACCAAGACCAATCCCGGTCTGTTTAGGCCTGTAAATAGCTAGAGCTGCTAAAACACCCATAGCTCCCGCTGAAGCTCCTAGAATAAATGTATCAGGATAGAATACGAAGGAAGTTAGATTTGCTAGAACTGCTGATATAAAAAAGGTTGTCAAGAAAGTCTTGGAATCTGTATGTATGGTGAAAATAGTGCCAAAAAGGCCTAGAAAGAATATATTATTCAATAGGTGTTCAAGGCCTGAATGAGCAAAAAATGAGGTGAAAAACCTGTAATATTCTACTCCAGGCCTGTAAGCCAACTCCAGTCCAAAAAATACTTGAGCGCCGTAAATAAGGAAAAAGAAGGCGCACAGGTATAGAGCCGTATAATTCAGGGTTTTCTGCTCTTTCATATGAATCAAATACGAGGAAAATCCTATATTTCAACCGGAACTTACTAAAAAATTTCTAATTATATTTCAATTACTATGTCCGGTGACTGTATTCCGCAGCACGAGTATATTTGAGGAATGTTTTCTGAGTCGCTGGAATACCCAAATTAACGTGATTTCTATGCAACTAGATTCAACTACGGGTGGACGCGTTCCACTCACGGAAAACTGAGTCACAGAACTCAGTCAAACAACTTCAAAACCTTGAAACATTTTCACTCAGCGGTTCTCTATGAAACGGAGCGAGTTATTCATAACCAGCTCCAAGAAATCCGAGGCCTCAAGCTGTAGAAGCGAAAAGCTTGCGATAAAATCTGGGCTAATCCATAGTTATGGTTCAGGTACTTTCGGCTACACTGCTTTCGGAAAGAAAGTACTGAACAACATCGAGTCTGTAGTGAGAGAAGAGATGGATGAAGTCGCGCAGGAGGTACGGATGAACCTGCTTCAGACCTCTGAACTCTGGAAGCAATCGGGTCGATGGAAGAACTTTGAAGGAGAAGAATTCTTCCACTTTAACAACCGTGACAACAGAGATTTCTGCCTAGCAGCAACCCACGAGGAAGCAAGCGTAGGCCTAGTCGAGAAATACATCAGGAGCTACAACGACCTTGATCTTACAATCTATCAGATAGGAAGGAAGTTCCGAGACGATCACGCACGGAAAGGCCTTCTCCGAGCCAAAGAGTTCACGATGAAGGACGCTTACAGCTTCCATCAGGATGAGAAAGGCTTAGATCAAAAATTCAATGAGGTGATAGAGACTTACAGGAAGATCTTTGACCGTTTAGGCCTTGAATATTCTATAGTCGGAGCTGATTCAGGATCAATGGGCGGGGATCGCTCAAGAGAGTTCATCGGAGAGTCAGATGAAGGCAGTGATACCTACTTGAAATGTAAGAACTGTAATTTCGGCAGTAAAGACCTAGACCTAGAGAAATGCATCGAATGTGAATCCAAGATGAAAGAGGTAGACGGTATCGAGATAGGTCACTGCTTCAAGCTCGGCACCCGATACAGTGACGCCATGGATCTTACGTTTCAGACTGAGGAAAACCTAGAAAAATCGGTCTTGATGGGCTGCTACGGTATCGGAGTTTCAAGAGTGATCTCTGCCATCATCGAGCAGAACAACGATGATAAAGGAATCAACTGGAACAATCAAGTATCCGCGTTTGAAACAGCAGTAATCGTAGCAAGACATGAGGAAGAATGCCTAGAAGCAGCTGAAGAACTCTATCAAAATCTCAAGGAGGACGCTATCCTCTATGATGGAGAGTTATCGGTAGGAGAGGCCTTTGCCGAAGCTGACTTGATCGGGGTGAAGAGAAAAGTGATAATCGGTAACTCTTTCCTTGATGAAGGCCTAGTAGAGATAGAGAAGAGAAGTGGAGAAAAAGAGGTGAGAAAAGTTGATGAAGTAAGGTAAGCCTTCATCTCTCCCTTATTATTCCAGATTTCAACGCCGCTTTATGCGCGTTGTGACAATCGTAGTTCTATATTTCTCTTTCCATTCATCCAGTTATTTCATCTATTATCTCTATGGCTTTTTCATCTCCAATCGATATTATCAGTCTGGAAAGTCTTGGACCTTGCTCTCTGTTAAGTAGGGCCTGGTAGCTTGTGTTGAAGAATGCTCCGGTTCCCAACTCGGAATCTTTCTTAGCTTCAAAGATCTTTGAATCAAAGTCATCCTGATCTTCGTATCCTTGCTCGATTCTTTCTTTGAGAAGTTTTAAGGCCTCTAACTGATCTTCATCAAAGTCTCCTTCTGCGTCATAGTTAATCTGGTAGACATAATCTTCTGGTGCGTATTCACGGGCCCAGTTCTTCGCTCTCTCCAGTCTGTCAAGTACTCGTTCTACATCTTTCTCTGAAATATTTTCCGAGACATGATCGGTTCTTTTGAGTGATTCGATAGCTTTTGGGTCCCAGTCCTCTTCTGGAATAGTTTGAGCCACAAACGAAAGATGTTTGAAAGGTACTCTAACCGGTTTTTCTTCCGGAACTTCTACCGTTGCCAATTCATAGACTCTTCTCTGATGCTCTTCCTTCCTCTCATTATCCATTTCTCCAGGATTGAAGTAGGCCTCTTCTATCCTGTCAAACTTGTCATATCTCTGGAAAATCTCCTCGGACTCAAATGGAATTTCAAAGGCCTTATTCGGCTTAGTTCCCGAGAATAGGAATCTGATCATTTCAGGTGAATAGACTTTTTTCAGTTCGGAGATTGTGAAGACATATTCTCCACTGCTTGATGAAATCTTTGAACCGTCCTTTGTAACAAATTCATACATTTGGTGTACAGGCGGCTTTTTACCGTAGATTTCCTCTGCCAATTCGTTTCCTGTATCTCTTGATCCTCCTGAAGCGGAATGCTCTTTTCCTGCTGGCTCGAAATGGACATCCTCATACTTCCATCTCATTGGCCAGTCAATTCTCCAAGGCTGCTTTACATTTCCTTCCTCCTTGAAATTCAGTTGATTTTCTTCTTCACACTCTTTACAGTAGTAAGTTAGTGTGTATTCTCCGTCCCAGTCCTTTACTTCTGTGAAGTCCTTATCGCATTCTGTACAGTAGACTCTGATAGGATAGTAAGGAGTTTCAAGAGGCTCTTTTCGGTATTTATCTAGTATTTCTTTGACTTTATCTCGTTTCTCTAGGCCTTTCTTGATTAAGTCTGTATATTCTGCTTTCTCAAAGTTTTTAGTCTGTCTAATGAACTCGATGTCCATGTGCATGTCTTCAAGCTCTTCTTCGAGCTGTGATTCAAAGTGATCTGCGTAAGAGTCATGGCATCCTTCTGGATCAGGTACATGAGTCAATGGAAGGCCTAAATACTGTTCAAAGTCGTCAGGCACATTTGAAGGCACTTTCCTGAATCGGTCGTAATCGTCCCAAGAGTAGATAAATTTGACTTTTTCGCCTTTCTCTTTCAGTGATTTGACGACGAAGTCTGTTGTTATTATTTCTCTGAAGTTCCCGGCATGAACTATGCCTGAAGGCGAGATACCTGAGGCGCATACATATTCATCTTTTTCCGGGAACTCTTCTACAGTTTCTTCTGCTAACTGATCCGACCAAAACAGGGATTTACTCATGGGAAAAATTCAGGCCTCTAGATTTTTAACGCTGTCAGATTTTAGTCTTAAGATTTAAATTCGAGTTAATGTCAAGTTAAGATATGGAGATAGAATTTGAGTCGGTTGGAGGATCAGATTCAGATTTTAATAGAAAAAATGACATCAGCTTATTCTCTTTCCTATAGGAAATAATCTGAAACTTCCTCCATCTCACCCGCTTGAACCTTCCACAGCTTAGCATAGATACCGTCCTCTTCCAAGAGTTCTTCATGATTGCCTCTCTCAACAATCTTTCCATCATCCAATACAATTATTTTATCTGCATCTTTGATCGTTGAGAGCCTGTGAGCGATGGCTAAAACAGTCCTGTCCTGAGTTAGCTCTTCGATACCTTTCTGAATTTTGATCTCTGTCTCCGTATCAACATCACTTGTAGCTTCATCCAAGATGAGTATCTCAGGATCCTGAAGAATAGCTCTCGCAATACCGATTCTCTGTCTCTGCCCACCTGAAAGCTTGACGCCATCTTCTCCGACTTCAGAATCGTAACCTTCCGGAAGATCACCAATAAATTCGTGGGCCTGAGCCTTCTTGGCGGCCTCAACTACATCTTCCTTCGTAGCGTCCTCAACAGCATAAGCAATATTCTCTTGAATACTTTCTGGGAACAGAACATTATCCTGGCTGACATAGCCTATAGAACTTCTCAAGCTCTTCAAATTAACATCTTGGATGTTCTGGTTATCGACCCTGATTTCGCCTTCATCAATATTGTAAAACCTGAGCAAGAGCTTGACAACCGTGGATTTGCCCGCACCTGTGGGCCCGGCCAATGCTAGAGTCTCTTTAGAACCAATAGTAAAGTTCAAGTCTTCAACAACCGGCTCTTCATCGTATCCGAAAGTTACAGAATTATACTCTACTACACCCTCTCTTATCTGAAGATCGGGCTTATCTTCGTCTTCCTCTTCTCTCTGACTTTGATCCATTAACCCAAAAACTCTTTCAGCAGACGCATAAGCCTCCTGATACATGTTCACAAAGTCGCCGAAGTTCGCCATCGGCCAGATAAACTCCTGAGTCAATAACATAAAAGTCACAAATTCACCCACGCTCAAATCACCAGTAAAGAAGAAAGGTGCTGTATCATTTATCACCCAGTAACCTCCAACAATAAAAGTTAAGATAAATCCTGTACCGGCAAGAATCCTCATACCTGGATAGAACTTTATACGAGTCTTTATCGCACTCCAGTTGGTATCAAAGTACTGTTGAGATATTTTTTCAACTTCATCTTTTTCAAACTCTTCCATGGTAGAGGCCTTGATAACCTTAATACCGTCAAGATTGTTTTCTAGTAAAGAGTTAAGCTTCCCGACTGAATCCCTGACCTCGGAATAAATTGGTTGAACAGTTCTAACAAACCAGTATGTGAAAACGGCAATTAATGGAGCAGCTACCAGTGAAACAAACGCCATTTGCCAATTTATCGAAAACAAGATAATCGAGATACCTAACATTGTAAAAACAATACGGACGAAAACAGTGGCTCCGCCGCTAAGAAACTCTTCTAAGTTATTAACATCATTGTTTAGTACGCTCATAAGTTCTCCAGAAGAGTTATTGTGGAAAAAATCCATGTTCAGATGTTGCATCGCATCATAGGTATCGACTCTTACATCGTGCTGAACTCTTTGAGCGAAAGCATTCAAACCATAGCCTCTCACCCAATTAAGAACTCCTTCAGCGATATAAGAAGCAACTATCAACCCTATTATCAAGTGAAACTGGCCTAACTGCGCTTCAGGAATAAAGGCCTCTGAAATCAAAGGAAGTGAAAGAGATTCAGATCCAAAGACGGTATCAATAGCCGTACCAAAAAGAGTAGGAGGAATTAAGCTAATCAAGAACCCGAACATACCCCCAAATATTCCAAATGCCAAAAGTTCTTTCCGAGGCTTACCGTATTCCTTCAATAATCTGAGAATTGGATAATTAATTTCTTCTAAATCTGTATCAAGATCAGGTTCCTGCCCCGACATAAGCTAGAATAGGCAGAGGTTATTTGTAAAGATTTGGAAGAAATTTTGCAATCTTAAGTTCAAAGGTTTTTAACATATACCAGTCAATTTGATTAACATGATTGAAGGATTAAATCCGAGACTTATTTTCGCCATCGCATTCGTCACAGGCATTCTGGCTGTTCTATACATTGACAGAAACAAAATTGAGAGACACTCAATCCTCTTCATCAGAAGAACGCAGAGAGGAATTGATTTACTCGATAGTATAGCCAAAAAAGCACCACGTTTCTGGAATATCTACGGATGGATAGGCGTCTTTTTCGCCTTGATAAGCATTCCATTGATGGTTTTCCAGATGGGATGGATAGTAAACAACTTTATCCAGACTGGCAGTTCGGAAGGAGGGCCTAGCGCGATACTTCCAGGCCTGACATCAGATACAACAGTAGGAGGAAATCTAGAGGCAGGAGTGACATTTATCCCTGTAGAGTACTGGGTTATCTCAATCGCCATAATCATGATTGTACACGAGGCCTCTCATGGAATAATTGCAAGAATGGAAGACTTCGAGATTAATTCTGTCGGATGGCTTGTCCTAGGAATAATTCCCGGAGCATTTGTTGAACCTAAAGGAATGAAGTTAGGGGAAGATGACGAAGACGAAGGTCTTGGTGCAGCAGAAATATGGGACCAAGGAACCTATAAACAAAGATTAAAGGTCTTGGCAGCTGGTAGTTGGGCGAATTACTTAACCGCTGCAGTCTTTGGAGCAGGTTACATTGCTTTGATCGCATTTATCTTACCTGCATTCTTCTCAGGAGCAGTCCAGTATGATGCTATTGATGGCTATCCTGCTGCAGAAGCCGGAATGAATTCAGGTACATTAACAACGATTAACGGACAGGAAGTTCAGTCAGCCGATGAGATACAGTCTATATTGAACGGTACCTCTCCAGGCGACACTATTAATTTAGTGAGCTCAGAAGGAGAGTTCGAGTTTGAACTAGGTGAAAGAGAAGGCTTAGAAACAGGGTTTATCGGAATTACATTCTCTTACCCATACTACATAACCTGGTTCGTGAATCTTTTCGCTATGATAGCGTTCCTGAATGTAGCTATTGGAATGTTCAACATGCTTCCAGCAAAACCTCTTGACGGAGGCCACATCCTGGATACGCTGATAGAAGGATTTGGGAAAGAGGAACAGAGAAAGTACGTGAACTACTTCTCAGTTCTGATGTGGATAATAGTACTAGGCTCATTGATTACAGCGTTGATACTATGACACATACGATAGAAGTTGTGGATAGAGGAGAGAAAGTAGAAGCTAAAGACGGTCAAGACATTTTACAGGCCTTGCTTCAAGGGGGTGTCGAATGGATGCATGCTTGCGGAGGATTCTGCAACTGCACCACTTGTAGAGTAAAAGTAGAGGAAGGAATGGAGAATCTCTCTGAAATGCAGCAGGATGAGAAAAATACCTTACGGAGATACCAGGGAGATGAAGTACTGGATGGGCCTTTCAGGCTAAGCTGTCAGGCGGATGTACACGGTGATGTGAAGATTTCAGAACCAGAATGGTTTTAGTTTTATGAAAGAAGAACAGAGGCCTAAATGTTGGAACTGTGGTTCGCTTATGACAAAGTTCGTGGCATGTGAATTAAAATGCTTTAAGTGTGGTTTTATCCGCGATTGCTCCGACCCGTAACGCGTTGGCTAGTGCATTTATTGCAGAGTCCGAACATCGTCTTATTACTGCATCCTTTTCTTACACATTCCACATCTTTGAGTGCTCTGAACAGCTTTTTGAACCCTTAGAACCGAAAACGGTTTAGGGAGTTAGTATATAAAGTTTGGGATGGCATTTCCTTAATCTGTAAGCGACATTCTCAGACTCTTGGGGTTTTGGAGTCTGCGAACTGTTAATCTAAAACCAATACAAATTCAATAAAGGTGACTTAAACAAAAATGACTGACACTGTAAAATGCCCTTACTGCGGCGAAGTCTTCGAGGGGGAAGACGAAGCTGAAGCAAGGACTCAAGAAGGAATCCACAGAGCTGAAAACCATGTAAATCAGCAGGATTCTACTTCCAAAGCGACGAAAGGAAGAAACATTATCGACGACTGGAAGACAGAAGGCCACAAGGCCTAAAATCTTCTCTTCCTTTTAACGCACACTCTCTTTTTCTTTATGAACTTAGATAAACTAAAGATAGGCCTTATTATTGGAATACCTGTTCTACTACCTCCAATACTCCAGTTCAGATACAATATATCAGCGCCCATAGTACTTGGAGCAATTATAGTAGCTTATCTCCCTCTATGGTACAGATTAAACTACCAAAACACCGATTCCGATGAATGACTGTGTAGGCCTCTACAGAAATCTTTAATTACAAAAGAGCCCATTAATTTGATTGGTGAGAATGGATGAAGCTCGGTAAATGTCTAATCTGTGGAGAAAGAGTCGATACAGAGGAAATCTACATTACAGCTACAGAGGGCTATGCTCATACTCACTGTCTGAAGAATTCAAAACATTCATCAGGCATGTCCGCATGAACATTCTAGTGTTCTGATATCTTCCTTATATTCTAGTTATTTCTATATTTAGAGAATGCGGCTATCGGGATTTGAACCCGAGTCTACGCCTCGAGAGGGCGTGATGATTGGCCGGACTACACTATAGCCGCTTGTAGATACAAGATAAATTTCAAAGATTTAAATGTGAGACCACTTTTTCCTTTCATGGATCTGGAGAAACTAATTCCGGAAAACTACGGCGGACTTGAAAACTCAGACCTTCCACTATCAGAAGGAAGAATAGCAAGACTGTTCAGAGAAAACATGAGCGAGGAACAAACTCTTGACGGAGATGTACCTCATGTAGTAAACTGTGTGCTCTCAGAACTGCTTGAAGCAATTATTGATGAATCCATGAACGAGGCAGAACTTATGCATAAAGTAAAGGAAGCTCATGTCAGAAAGGCATTGAGAAGCGTAGAAGTCAAAGAGCAGTACTCAGCGCGTTCAGAAGCATTCATCGAAGAGCTTAGAACCATTGCTGATGAGATGGAAGAGACTGCTGATAGACTCGATAATTAAATATAAATCCTGATTTTCCTCATTTCTTTTTTATGAGAGATCTTGATTACTTTGACTGGAGCTCACTTATACTCGTAACTATCGGAGCCTTTAACTGGGGTTTAGTAGGCCTCGGACAGCTTTCAGGTACTGGCAGAGATACTTATAACTTAATCAATATAGCTTTAGGTTCTTTTCCAGAGCTTGAAGCGAGCCTATATGCTTTAATAGGACTAGCCGGACTATACCAAGTGTATTTCGAGTTTAAGCTTTACGAAGACTGATTTATCTCTTCTTCAACCTGGCTCATTTCATCTTCCATTTCTTCTAGAAAGTCCATCTCCTGCTCAAATCTCTGGAGCGACTGAGTGAACTTCATCTTTACATACAGCATTACAAGACCGGCGCCTAGAAACATTCCTGTCGTGAAAGCAAGGCCCAAGTATAGTAGATTCATGGAAGGTATTTACAGTTTTATGTTGATAAAACCTATTTGAGATGGAAAAACAGAGATTTCTCGCAAACTTTCTATGGTCAAAGGTTGCCGCTTTTCTTGTAGGCCTCGGCGCCTGGCAGGTCTCTGAGAACATCATCTTTGGAGTATTGGTCTTCACTGTTCTTATACTGTTGATACCTATATTTGTCCATTACCTTCACATCAGAGACTACGCTTGAGATCTTCTGAAAAGCAGCCTCAAAACTACTGAACTGGAAGAGATGCGAGTTACAGCCACAGTCACTCGAACCAAATTTATCTACTGGAGCATCCATCTTTTGACTTAGACTGCACTCAAGATCTTTATCAGGAAAAATCAGTGCTACTTCAAGAGTTCCTTTTTCAAGCAGGTAATCTATGTGCCAGTGAATCTTGTTGTCAGAGGAAAAATGTCTGAATACTCTCTTTAGGCCTCCTGGTCCAAAGGCTGAGCCATTGTAAACCACGTAATCTGATTCGAATTTTTTCAGGCCTAGTGCCCCTACTTCTGCCTCTTCAGGTGCTTTAATTATCAATGAGTAGCTGCCTTTCATAGTAAAAACAGTATAACTGAGATAGCCACTAATGCTATGTAGACAGGTTTTGAAGCATCTAAAATCTTTTTCCCATCGATGTTTCCGAACGGAATCAGGTTGAACAATGCAAGCCATACATTAATCATACTACCATAACTGCCGATTTGGCCTGGCACCATCAGGAAGATAATGCCTAGAACTATATTTGTTATCGGTCCTGCAGAGGTTATCCAAAGCTGTTGTTCTCTGGTTCTCTGACCTGCTGTATAGACTGCTCCGGGTGCTGCAAAGATAAATCCTGCGAAGGATGCGAATAATGCGATTGCCAGCATCTGATAATCTGCTATAAACTCTGCGTTTAACCCGTACTGTTGGGCAACGACTTTGTGCGCTAGTTCGTGAAGTAAGAATCCTAATCCTGCTGTCAGTAAAGCTACAAGTATAGAATTGAAGTTAAGGCCTCCTAGCAGGTTAGCGAAGGCTACTCCGAGTATCAGCCATGCCAGTAAAAGGTCTCTTTTTTCTTCAAATTTCATTTTTTATCAGATTCCCAGCAAGGTTATTGCCACGGTAAAGTAGATGAGCAAAGCTGTTATATCCTTGATCGTTGTAACCATGGGATCGGAGACAGCGGCAGGATCTCTACCCAGTCTTTGAGCAGCCAATGGAATCAAATATCCGATGACTGAGGCCGTGAAACAGGTTAAAGTCATTGAAACAGCTATAACTAATCCTACAGTAAGATTTCCCTGCCAGAGAAATGCTGCAAGCCCTGAAAGACTTCCTATAACCGCCCCAATAATCAGGCCTGTAAGTCCTTCTCGTGCGACAAAATTGAAGTAGTTCTGATCATGGATCTGGCCCAAAGTCATTCCCCTCACAAGTATTGTAGATGACTGAGTCCCCACATTTCCACCCATATTCATGATTAACGGGATGAAGAACGCAAGAACAACTACCGATTGAAGCGTCTGCTCATAGCTTTCGATTACAGATCCTGCAACTAGGCCTCCGACTAGCGAGAATAGCAGCCATGGGATCCTTGCATAGGCCTCTCGGAGTACTGATGCGTGAAGCATTTTTTCGCTTCTGTAGAACTGTTCATCGTCTACAACTCCTGCGCGTTTAAAAATATCATCTGTTTCCTCTGCTTCTAAAATTTCAAGTATGTCATCAAGCCTCAGGACTCCAACCATCCTCTCATTTTCAATTACAGGAAAGGCCTGGAAATCATATTTAGCGGCTTTTCTCGCCGCACTCTCTAGATCCATTTCAGGTCTGAAAGAGATAAAATCAGTCCTCATCGCCTCTTCCAGAGTTTCGGAGTTCATCAGGTCTTTTACAGAAGCGAGGCCTTTCAGCTTATCGTTTTCTTCTACAAAAATATAGTAAATAGAAGGCTTTTCATGGAATTCAGAGTTTTTGAACTGTTCCAGAGCTTCTTCCTTGGATGTATCTGACTCCACTATTAGAAAGTCGCTGCTTGAAAATTCTCCTGCTGTCAAGTCCTCTGGAGCCATAACTTAAAGTGGTTAAAGATTTATTTTAAGCCAAGCCTTTAAATCGTAATACATCGTAATACTTTATAAACCAGGGCTGATAAAATAGACAAATATGAATCCGATAAACGACCCCTTGAATTTTGGAGACGACGACATTGAGAATCCGCCAGGTAAGACCACTGGAGATATTAAGTATCCTACGCCAGACCGTGAATATCCTGTTACCGATGGCGGAGTTCAATCAGATCCATCTCAGATTTCAGGTATCGAAGAAAGTCTAACTCCAGAAGAAGTGCCTATCGAAGACTTACTTGAAATGCTTCCTGAAGAACAGAGAAGACTCCAAGATAAGAAAGGTTATACTCCTAGAGGCCTGATGAAGGCCGCAGAAAACGCTTTAGAACACTCTTTTTATACAGCAGATCAGACAGTTTCAGGCACAAATTACAGCATCAGACAGTTAGCACAAGACAGTTCTGCAGAAAGGGCTCATGACGCTTTAGAAAAATTGCGAAGAGAATATTTCGATAGATTTGACTTGAGCATAGATAGAGAAGACACAGTAATAGAAATGCCATTCTACAGGCCTAAAGAATAATCAAAAATTCAACTAAGAAAAGGTTTGGACTCTGTGCCTTTTCACACCCCGAATCACGTTAAAGGCATTAAAGTCAACGCTCTCTATGTTTAACACTGCTGGGAAAAAGATTTAAGTTATTATATACTCGAGACAGATTGGAGTAATTATTCTAGTCTGAAGATAGATATAGAAATGAAGAAATTGATGGTAAAAAATTACAGAATTGTCAACTACAGCGCCATTTCGTCTACTGAGTGACCCCAGTAATATTCTAAATTTAGATCTTCTGCTTCATTCATGACCTTATCTTCTGCTTCCTCGAGAGCTCCTACAGCATCCTCAAGTGTATAGGATTCTCCTATCATCCAAGCAGGGTCATCAAATTGGTTTGAATGCCTTTTAAGATATCTCTTTGCCGATTGATATGCATTATCTGCAGCATCTGGATCGCCTCTTGAGAGATGTAGAACTGTTTTTCCTAAATCAATTCCTAAATCGTACATCTCTTCCTCTGATTTAGTTTGAAAACCTAAGCTTCTCATCACAGAATTTGCTCCGTATTGAGCATCTGTAGCTGATAGAGGTTCGTGCCGTTGTTCAGATTTTACAGTTTTGTAAACTTCTTCTTTGACAGATTCTGGTTTATTCATAATTTTACCCTTATATTTACTACTTAGTAACAACATTTTAAATATGTTTCCCTGAACCATATTTTAGCCAAGATAATCTATAGAGATTACAATCCGAATTACTCAAAAAGCAATCTTGAATACAGTATAGGTTTGGACTCTGTGCCTTTTCACTCCCCGAACACGGGTTAAAGGCATTACAGCCAACGCTCTCTATGTTTTTTACACTGTTAAACAAAGTTTTAATTAGCTTAGTTTTATACCAAGCCCTACAAATATTCGGTCTCGAACTTAGAGAGATTCTTCTTCAAGTCTTTCTATAATCCCTTCTCTCATTTCTGCGTGTGTTTCTTCATCGAACTGTGAACCCCAGTTGGCGAATCCAGCAGCAAGCCAGGCAGTCGTGGCAAACCTATAAACTTCTCGCCTCTCATCAAATCCTTCATCAATCGAGTTGTTCTGCCTATAGCCCTCGTAAAGATTCTCTCTCAAGGATTCTTTGGTTTCATCATCCTTAAAGTGCAAATCCCAATCTATCAGCAAGTATTCTGCCCTTGCCAAGTCGTATTCGTTATGCCCTATTCTTGGATGACTCCAATCTATGAAACCTGTAACTTCATCTCCTTCAACAAGCAGATTGTCAAGTCGGTTATCCGAGTGGTTAAGGACAAGTTCTGGTTCTTCAGGTATTCGCTCTCGTATTTCTGCTTCTGGCGTTTCTATCTCCACAGGTTCTTCCCACTTATCCTCTACAATATCTGCCCAAGCATCAATTGTGCCCTGTAGCGACCATGTCCATTTCTCTGCGTCATCCGTGGTTTGAAGTTCGCCATCCTCTGCAGAAAGTAGTCCGTAGTTCTCAAAGGATGTTGGAATATTGTGTATCTTACCGAGAATTTCTCCGTATTTATACATCAGGTTGCCAAGTTGCTCGTTTGACAAGTCGTGCTTTATTTTATCTGGGTTCTCCCCTGTCAGTTTCTCCATCACGTAGAACGAGTTCTCATAATCTTCCTCAGAAAAGTCTTTGTAAATTATTTCAGGAGAAGGAACATAAGTATTATTTGCGACTAATTCGTAGATTTTGGGTTCGGCTCTAAACCAGCCTATCTCGTTTTCTTCATTAGTATGAACTTTGAGAATATATTGTTCGTCTTTGGATTCAAGCTTATAGATCGTGTTCAAGCCCTCATCTACAGGCGTCCAGTCATAACTGTCGCCCATCTCACCTTCAACTTGTCCTTTTAGCTTTTCCAAACCTGATTCGCCCATATTTACTATTTCTTATTCGAGATTATAAAACTTTCGATATTTTTGTCACCGCATGGTAAATACGATATCAGAACAGTGATTCGAATACGGGGTAAGTTTGGACTCTTCGGGATTTGAACCCGAGGCCTCTTCCCTGCCAAGGAAGCGTTCTGCCAGACTGAACTAAGAGCCCTGTAAAATGTGGTGAATCAGTGATTCTTTAAAAGGTATTACGAGATACATAAAGCTTTACTATCGAATGGTAGCATATGAAGGCCAAGGTTGTTACACCTGATTATATTTCAGGAAGAGTTGAAGGCGAGGTAATGATAGGTAATCAGGCCTATAATGTGAGAGGTACGGATTATGGCACTAGTTTTCATCTAAAAGTTGATGGGGAAGACTGCAGTTACAGCGACACCCATAATTATTCGGATATCAACAGCCTTGAAAATTCGAATAGTACTTTAAAAGAACTATTTGACCTGGCAAAAGATAATATTCAGGCCTGGAATAGAGATAATCAAATCCTGTATGTGGGAGAAAGAGAGTTAGATGACCTATGTTATTAGCCAATTATTTCCGCTTCTCCAATGAAGGCCTGTAAAATTCCTTCTTCTAGGCCGTACCACATTCCGAAGGCCAGTGACATCTCCATTATCAGAAATCCGACGAAAGAGTAACTCAAGAAAGTTTTTACATTTACATCTAGTAGCCCTGCAGGAATCGCTATCAGTCCGTTCCCTACTGGCAGAAACCTCATCACTATTAGGCTTGTGGGAGCGTTTTTCTTAACTGTCCAGTTCATAAATTTCCAGAATCTGGAATCAAATCTATCGTCTGCGAAATATCTATGGCCTAAGAATTTTGAAAATAGGAACATTATGAAGTTCCCTGCGACCAGCATCATTGCAGAAATAGTTGCGATACCGAAAACTTCAAGGAAACTGTCAGCATATACCATTACAAATGTAGGAGTAACAATTGCATCCGGCACCACAAGTAAAAGACCCATACCGCTGATAAACTGGGCTCCCGCGTACATCGACAGGCCATATTCGATTAACAGCTCTTGGAAAATCATCTCTATATTTCCAAAATACTGAGCAATCAATCCTCTAATCATACTAACTCAAAATTAAATTTTAGACTTAATATATTTCACTTAGAAGACAGTAGTTCAACTTCCTCCACTTCAACTTCTCCGTCATCCAGAGTCACGGAAAAGGCCTTTCCTGAGTCAAAGCTGGAGGCATTTAGTACTTTTGTACCCATCAATTCATTTTCTCCAAAGTCTTCATGCACATGTCCATTAACCCATAGAGCAGGTTTATGCTTCATAATCATTCTACGGAACTGATCGAAACCGATTCTCTTACCTGAAGTAATTTTGTCTCCCAACTTTTTCGGAGGGTAATGTGAGCAGATAATCAATTTTTCAGGGTCTGTGTCTTCAATCATTTCAGCAACTTTCTCTTGCACATCATCAGGGAAGTCACCGCCAATCATAATTAACTTGTACTCGTCATCGATATCCGCCTCCAAAAAATGGAAAACAGGCAGGCCTTCCAGGTCTTCTTCAGTCATGTGAAGATCTCTGTTACCTGTTGTTCCGATAGCCGCGACATCTAGTCCTTCGAAAAGCCTTTCAGCGTAGTCTAGATCCATGTAGTCTCCTGCGTTTATGTAAAGGTCGTAATTGTTCTCCTCAAGTTCTTCTCTACATGCCTCCAAAAGCTCCTCTCGAGCGTGGAAGTCTCCCGCTACCAGCATTTTTAGACTCATTAATAAGAAAAGAATAGGAGTGAAAACTTTTAATCTACATGCTCCAGGGCCTCAAGACCATAAGCCATCGAAGCACCAGCCTTAACCTCCGAAGCTAAATGAACTGTATGAGCAATTTCTTCCTTGGATGCGCCATGCTTAGCTGCTTTCTGGCCGTGAGTATGCACACAGTAAGGACACTGAGCCGCAGCACTCGCAGCAAGCATCAGAAGTTCACGAGTCTTATTGTCGAAAACTGATTCAGTCGCTAACTCTTTCTGCCATTCTTGATACTTCTCCCATATACTTCCTGAGGCCTCAACAAATTCCTGAGAATCTTCAATATGCTCTTCATCTATTGGATTGGACATCTTTGAATCACAGATAATTTTTCGAGAATCTGGAATTTATAGTGTGTGGAAAAAGAAATAATTAATACAATACCAGCACTGAGGCCTCAAGACTTGAGATCTGATTCAATAAGCTCTATCTACTATATCTGTGTCAAATGATGATGCCCCTGTTGCAGCATAATCGCTGAAAGCATCTCCATTTTGAACATTAGTCACGACCTCTCCATTGTACATTAACGGTATTTCATTATCCATCCCGACAAATGTGCTAACAAACCAGTCGTGAATATCTTCGCCGAGACCATAATCGCTCATTTCTATAAATCCTGCCTGCTTAAATTCATCAAGTTCACTGACTCCATCATCAAAAGGAGTATCAATATTAATTTCGTAAGTCTCGATCTCATAGAAAAGACTTTCTTCATCTCTTTCATAGTCAACCTTGACCCTAATATTAGGCACATTATCCGGAGCTTCATCCAATATTCGATCCACAACCGCCTCACAAGAATGCTCCTCTGAGTCCATAAAACACACTACAGTAACAAAATTTAAATAAAGCTCTTATTCATGGTAAAAACCAAGGCCTCAACTTGAATTATACCGGACATCGCCCACCAGAAATTCTATTCTACAGAAGTCCTAGAAAATTAAGAACTTAACAATCAGGAAACAATTAAATTTTTTATGAAAAACATTAATGGAAAGACGGCAATAATTACAGGAGCCTCCTCAGGAATCGGAGAGGCAACAGCCCACAAACTAGCGGAAAACCAGGCCTCAGTAGTTCTCGCATCCAGAAGCAAGGAAAAACTGGAAGGAATAGCAGATGAGATCGAGGAAAAACATGGAGTCAAGACAAAGGTTATTCCGACGGATGTAACGGATGAAAAAGAAGTAGAGAATCTTTTCGAGAAAACTCAGAAAGAATTTGGAGAAATAGATATAGTCATCAGTAACGCAGGCCTCGCGATGAGCGGAGAAGTAGAAGAGATGCCGACAGAACACTACAGAAAGAATAATGGAGTTAATATTGATGGAATGTTCTTCACAGGTCGAGAAGCAATACCTTACCTGAAAGAAACAGAAGGAAATCTGATCTTCCTCGGCAGCATCGCAGGAAAATATCCTAGAGGAGGGAACCCAGTCTATGCGGCTTCGAAGGCCTGGACAATAAGCTTTACGAAAAACCTCTCAGCACAGATCGGAGATTCAGGAGTAGCAGTAACAGTTGTTAATCCTTCAGAAGTCCGGACCGACTTCAACTCAGAAGAAGGAACAGCCTTCAAAGAAGCCTTCGAGGAAGGATCAGTTACTGAGCCAGAAAGTATCGCTGAAGGAATTCTGTTTGCGGCAAAGCAGGAAAGCACCAACACCGTCGAAGAATTAGATCTATTTAGAAGAGATAAGTTAAGCGATATGGAATTAGGATAGAATGGTCCGCCCGCAACATCCAACCCTAATCAGGTTGGACGACACTACTTCTTCGACTTATGTTTAGTTATGAAAAAGAAAACTTATCTATCTAGGATTTCTATGTCTAGTTTACTGTTGTACTTGTATCTTCGTCCTCGCCATACAAAATCCTTTCTAAATAATCCATAGAGCGAAAGGAAGGGAAAAAGCAAGAGTGAGGCATATCCTAGCAAGAAACTTGGTCTTCTCCCGCCTAGAAAACCATATACTCCCAGAAAACCAGTTGTTGAAAGCAAGAAAGATTCAAAAGGATATACTAAGCATCCTATTGAGATAAGAATAAATCCTATAGTTAGGAAAATTGTTTTGATTGGTTCATGATATCTTACATGTTTCATGAAACGGGTTATTCTCTCTAGAGAGTCTTTGAATGTTTGATCTATCTTCACTCTTCTTGTTCTTCTAACTGTCTCTCCATCAAGATGTTCTGAAAGAAGCACATCGTCAGCTATAGTAGATTTTAGTTCTTTCAGGAATTTTTCCTCGTTGAAAGTATCTCTATCGAACATGACTGCTCCTCCCCATGCTTGATCCTCAAACCATGTTACAAACATTACTAGGGCATAAATTGGTTCGGTAACGACACCAAGCGGGTTCTGACCTATGAAGAAGGGAAGTTCTGAGACAGCACCGTATTTGTCACAATCTTCATGTAGTGCTTCAAGCCAATTATCGGGATGATGGAAATCATCATCAGTCCATACAACTCTATTGTTCTCAGCTTCATTCATCCCTTCAAAAATAGCATTAGCTTTTCCAGAACAACCTTCAGGTTCTCCAGCTACAATCAACCTGATATTTTCATTGGAAGCGAATACATCTGATTTTGCAATTTCATCCCCTTCAGAATCACAAACTACTAGAAGTTCGTCCTGTTCTCTTATCTGACTAGAAAGTTCACTGACTACATCGCCTTTTGAGAGAGTCGGCAAGATTACGCTAGTAGCTGGATAAATATTTTCTGAAGACATAGTTTAATCTAAAACTTGTAGGAATTAAAAACAAACTCGGTTTTCCGACCACTACAACCCTATTTGACATGGTCCACCCGGGATTCGAACCCGGGACCGCCGCCTCTCTCGAGGTCAACAGACAGGCCTTTCCGGCGAATACTGTCTATTGGTCCTTATAAGGACGGTGCTCTAACCCCTGAGCTAGTGGACCCTTTAATGTTGTAGAGGAGGCCTATTCTAAAAAAGGCTTACACGATAGGACAAATTATTTAATAGTTACTGGCAAGTAGCAATTATGAGTTTTTATTCTGATGAGGGGCAGTACGAAGACCTACCACTAGAGAAAGCTATAGAACGTGCGAGTATCGACGGATGGGTAGAAGAACTTCAATCAGATAGTCCTGAAATACCTGAGGATTACAGTCAAACTACTGATCTTTCCCAGTAAGTATACTGAAGAACTTTAGGTCAGGTTAATAAATCTTCCAATACCTTTTTTTGTTGTAAAGTTCTAAAGGTGTCAATGAATGCAGATGACTAATCCACAGCAGCAACAGTATGACCGCGGAAAAACAATCTTCTCCCCTGATGGAAGGCTTTTCCAGGTAGAGTACGCAAAAGAAGCAGTTAAAAAAGGAGCAACAGCACTGGGAATAACTTTCGACGGCGGAACAGTCCTAGCCGCTACCAGAAGCACTCCAGAGCTACAGGTAAGAAACCCTGAAAAAGTATTCAAAATCGACGATCACATCGGTGTCGCAACTTCAGGCCTTGTAGCTGACGGAAGAACACTTGTAGAAGAAGCAAGGAACGAAGCTCAGAAACACTTAATGACTTATGACGAAGACATCCCTCCAAGCGTACTAGCAAAGTTCATCGCAGATAGATGCCAGCAGTTCACACAGTACGGAGGAGTAAGGCCTTACGGACTCTCCACAATCTCAGGAGGAATCAAGGACGGAAACGCAACCGTTTTCCATACAGATCCTTCAGGAACACTCTCTGAATGGAACGCAGTAACAATTGGTAAAGGCCGTGAAGAAGCCGAAGAACATCTAAACGAAAACTGGGATGAAGATCTTTCAGAGAAAGAAGCAATCGACCTAGCAGTTTCAGCACTGAAAGAAGGAGAAGAAGACATTGAATTAAACAATGTAGAGCTTTCAGTAGTAGACGAAGAAAACGGCTTCCAGAGATTTAGTCCAGAAGACCTTGAAGACAAAGGCGTAGAACTTTAAACTACATATCCACTTTTTCCACTTTACTTTTTCTCTCAAAGAATATCGATACAAGATAGAAATAGGCCTTAGAATCAATTTACTTGCGAAATATCGATAAAATAATAAAGTCGAAATATCTTTATTACTGCTTAGAGCATTATGAATTAGATGGATGTGGATATGCCTTGATCAAAAAACGCAGAGCGATTTTCATAATAGCGTTTATTGTAATTTTATCAGGCGGCCTAATAGCTATAATTGCTTCAGGCATATACACCCCGTTCTATCAGGGAGATCCTTTTTTCTCAAAGGAATGGCCTGAGTTGAATACCTCTTATGATTCTGAAAATGAAGAACTTACCTTGGCAGTAGAAGAAGGAGCATTCACTCAGTTAAGGAGCACCCACATAAGATTCTATCAATCTAATGGAGAAAGTAACACTAATTTTACACTTAAGACAGATGGTAGAGAAAAGAAAACAAACTATTGGGCCAAAGATGGCCTTCTTACATTCAATTCTGAAGGCCTTACACGGTTCCCTATATTGCCGGGAGATTCTGTTACTCTAGAGTTAGGCGAAAGCCGTGAAGATATAGCTGTAATGACCATACATGGCGGCGCAAGAACAACAAACTATATTTTGGTGTTTGAAAATGAAAGTGTCAAAGTCACCCATCTTGGAGAAAAGATGGACAGAATAGAAGAGAATCGGGAGAACAGGACGATTGAATAAAAAATCCTATATCAGGAAAATGTCAAGGCCTGAATTCTTCAAAGACTGTTTAAATCTCAGGAGCAATTACATGTTATGAGTCAGCAGGGAAATGTAAGCACTGGAGATAAAGGATCTGGAGAGAACCTTGGAAATCTCGACAGTTCAGAAGCTATTAGAATCAGATATGAAGGAGACAAAGTCTTCGAGATACTTGTCGAACCTGAACTTGCGAAAGAGGTAAAGTTCGAGGACAAAGACCACGAGATTCAAAGACTGCTGTTTGTACAGGAAGTATTCATTGACGCGAATGAGGGAGAGAAGGCCTCTCCAAGCGAGTTAGAGGACGAGTTTGGAACAAAGAAAATTATGGAAGCTGCCGATGAAATATTCAGGAAAGGAAAGATGCAGCTAACCACAGATCAAAAAGCTGAGATGAGAGAAGATAAGAGACAGCAAGTGATTTCCATGATAGCTAGACGGGCACAGGACCCAAAGACAGGGAATCCTCATCCGCCTCAGCGAGTCGAGAACGCATTGGAGGAAGCAGGATTTGATTTTGATGCAATGGAAGACGTGGAAAGTCAGTTCAAGGATGCGGTTGAAGCGATCAGGCCTATCATACCGGTCTCACTAGACGAGAAAACTGTCGCAATCAAAGTTCCGAGCGATTCCGGTGGTAAGGCCTACAACATGATCCAACAGAAAGCCGAAGTAATTGAAGAGCAGTGGGGTAACGAATACTTTTACGCCAAAATTAGAGTCCCTGCAGGAATTCTGACAGAGTTAATGGAAGAGATCCAAGCCTTGACATCCGGCAAATCAAAGGTAGAAGATGTATGAAAGAATTTGTTCTGCCTCCAGCACTAGAAAAAGGAGATAAGATTGCTGTTGTTGGGGTTGGAAATGGACCTACTAACGATTTATTTCCTGAAGTATACGACTTGGGATTAGAGCGGCTAGAAGAAGTTTTTGATCTAGAACCTGTTGAATATCCGACAGCCACAATGAGTATGGAGGAGAGAACAGAGAATCCTGAAAAGAGAACAGAGGAATTGATGGAGGCCTTCAGAGATGACGAGATAAAAGGAGTAATCGCTCCAATAGGAGGTTCAGGCGAACAGATCAGAATACTCAAGCATCTTGATCCAGAAGTTCTGAAAAATAATCCTACAAGATTTTATGGTTACAGCGATAACACCAGTCTCTGCCTTTATCTATGGAAGCATGGAATAGTCAGTTTTCAGGGACCTATGATAATGACTGAAATGGCTATGCAAGGAGAAATGCATGATTACACTGTAGAACACATTGAGAAAGCATTCTTTGAAGACAAGATTGGAAAAATAGAGGCGTCGGAAGAGTTCACTGACGAAACTTTAGAATGGGATAATCCTGAAAACCTAGAGAAATATAGAGAGATGGAAGAAAATCCCGGGTTGGAATGGTACAATGCTAACGGAGAAATAATTGAAGGCCGTATCTGGGGAGGCTGTCTTGAAGTTGTAGAGATTAACCTTCAAGCAGATAAACCGCTTCCAAATCCAGAAGAATTAGAAGGCAAAATACTGGCTTTAGAGACCTCTGAAGAAATGCCAGAGGAACATTTTGTTGATCGTTTTATGATGGCTTTGGGAGAAAGAGGCCTACTAGAAAAGTTCTCTGCTATAATAGTTGGAAGAGCAAAAGCCCGGCATCATGAAGATCCGACACCAGAGGAACGAGATAAGTTCAGGGAAACGCAAAAACAGATAATCAAAAATAAAGTGGATGAATATGCTTCGGATACTCCTATCATATTTAATCTGAACTTCGGACATGCAGATCCTATTATTCCTTTACCAGTAGGCGGGAAAATCAGGATAGATACAGAAAACGAGGAAATTGAACTGAAGTGATATCATGACTGACGAAACACTGACTGATGAAGAGTTCTGGACAGAGTTCAAAAACCTGCTATTTGCCGAAGAAAAACTTGAATCTTCTAGAGAAGAGATCGAGAAGATAATTGAGTTAGCCGATTTAGAAGAAGGTTCAAAAGTACTTGATATGCCGTGTGGAGTCGGAAGACACAGCATAGAGCTCCAGAAAAAAGGCTTTGAGGTAGTTGGAGTTGACAAAACTTCTGAATATATTAAAGACGCAAAGCAGAAAGATGAATCAGACGAGATAGAGTTCGTTCAGGAAGATATGAAGGATTTCAGGAGGGAACGCAGTTTTGATGTCGTCCTGAATTGGTGGAACTCTTTCGGCTACTTTGAAGATAAAGGAGATGACCGACAGATGCTCGAGAATATTTATACTTCTCTCAAGCAAGATGGAGTTTTAGTGATGGATCTATGGAGTAAGGAGTTAGCCGCTATGAACGATTTCTCCCCACACTGGTCGGAACAAGATGGCATCTACAACTTGGAGGAAGGACGGCCTAAAGATAACTGGAAGAAAGTAGAACGAACTTGGATAAAAGTAGAAGATGGAGAAACAGCAGAATATACTTGGGAACAACGGCTTTACGCTGCTTCTGAACTTGAACAAATGCTGAAACAAGTTAGGTTCTCTAAAGTAAACTTCTATGGTAATGTAGAAGGCGATGATTTTGACGATGAAGCAGACAGACTAATCGTGGTGGCAGAAAAATGAGCAGTTTAAGAGAAATTGCTGATGATAGAGGCCTTCAGATAGGTACCTGTGTTGATTATAGTGTTTGGAAGGATGATGAGGGATATAGAGATCTTATTGCTAAAGAGTTTAATCTTATTACTCCTGAGAGTTGTCTGAGCTGGAAATATATTCATCCTGAAAAGGACCAATTTGATTTTGAAAAGCCAGATGCATTAATTGATTTCGCTGAGGATAATGATATGACTGTTACAGGTATTCCTCTGGTCTGGCATATGGAGAACCCTAAATGGCTTGAAAATGGCGACTTCAGTTCGGAAGAACTTGAAGAAATCCTAGAAAACCACATAAAAACCGTTGTAAGCAGATATTCTGGCAGAATTGATGCCTGGACTGTGATAAATGAAGGGATAAATGACGATGGAGAGCTCAGAGAAAATCTCTGGCTGGAAACCCTCGCTGAAGACTACATTGAGAAAGCCTTCAGATGGGCCTCCAAGTATTCCAATGCTAAACTGTTCTACAACGAATATGGACTTCCATACGATGATGTGAAAAGAGAAGGAGTCTATCAGCTCCTGTCAGACCTGTTAGATAAAGGAGTTCCGATAGATGGTATCGGGTTACAGATGCACTTTATAGGAATAAAGGCCCCACCTAGCCAAGTTGCAGAAACTATTGAAAGGTTCCAAGAACTTGGGTTAGAAGTAAGGCTGACAGAGATGGATGTAGCATATCAAAAGGGGGAAGCACCTGAAAATATGGATGAGAAACAAGCCAAATGTTACAGAGATATTTTCCAAACTTGTTTAGAAAATGGGATTACAAATCTATCGGTTTGGGGTGTAAGAGACGGCGAATCTTGGATAAATCATTTCCAGGACTATAATGAGAAATACACTGATAGGCCTTTGCTTTTTGATAAGAATGGAGATAAGAAAAAGTCGTATAGAGAAGTTAAAAAGGCAATTTCCGAGCATTAATATGAGAGTGGGAACCTCTTTTCTGAATAAATTGGAAAACATCATGGCGGCCGCTCTGCTTAAACTAGAAAATATCTGGATAATTAAATTACTATTCGAATTTCATTAGAATAGGTAGGCCTGAAGTTGGCTAGTATATAAAACATTTGCCTTTTGATTCTCTATTATAAAGAAAAGGTTCGTTTTTGTGAAGACCTAATTCGATTAAATAAAGAGGTAATAATTTTTATGACACGTGTGAAACAATCTGACGAAATAGTTGCTCCTGGAGATATTCTAGCTGAAGATGAGAATCTACAGGTAGATTCCGGAGCATTTGAAGAAAATAATAAAATCAAATCAAAGTATCTTGGAACGGTAATGTACTCCAATAATTCAGTTATGGTAAGGCCTATGCAGGGCCGCTACATTCCTGAAGAAGGAGATACTGTTATCGGCGAGATCTCTAGAGTAAGTTATTCTCGCTGGACAGTTGATCTAAAGTCTCCTTACGACGGTAACCTGAATATTGCAGATGCTACAGAGGAGTATGTAGACCTTGATGAAGATGACTTAACTGACTTCTATGATGTAGGAGATGCAGTTGTTGTCAAAGTCAAAGGAGTTACAGAGTCCATGGATGTCGATCTGACTATGAAGGATGATCGATGTAAGAAGCTTAAAGGAGGCCGTGTAGTTGAGATCCCTCCAAGCAAGGTTCCAAGAGTTATCGGTAAGAAAGGCACGATGGTCAAGCAGATCAACGCAGCCACTAACTGTAACATAATTGTAGGCCAGAATGGATTAATCTGGATTGACGGCGACAACGCAAATCTAGCCGCGAAAGCTGTCAAGAAAGTAGAGAAACAAGCCCACGAAGATGGCTTGACTGATAAAATCGGAGAATGGCTTGAAGAACAGACAGGAGGTCAATAAAATGGAAAATACAGAAGTTGAATGGGTAGACGAGAACGGAGAAAGAGTCGACGGAAGAACAGTCGATGAACTCAGAGAAACCAGTATGGAGATCGGAGTACTGACTGAAGCAGACGGATCAGCAATGGTAGAAGTAGGAAACACCAGAATCGTCGCATCAGTATTCGGACCTCAAGACCTGCACCCAAAACACCTGCAGGAATCAGATCGTGCAGTAATCAAGATGCGTTACAACATGGCTCCTTTCTCAGTAGATGACAGAATGAGACCGGGACCAAACAGAAGAGCAAAAGAAATAGGCCTAGTAGCTAAGAGAGCTTTAGAACCGGCGATTGAGCTGGAGAAGTTCCCGACTGCAGGAATCGATATTTCAATGGAAGTAATTGAGTCAGACGGAGGAACAAGAGCAGCAGGAATCACAGCCGCTTCACTAGCACTAGCAGACGCAGGAATGCCTATGAAAGGCCTAGTAAGTGCTTGTGCCGCAGGAGTAGTCGGCGACCATGTAGTACTTGATGTCAACGGAAAAGAAGACAAGGAAGGAAACGCAGATATTCCGATCGCAACCATTAACGGCGGAGAAGAAATTACACTTCTCCAGATGGACGGAGATCTGACAATCGATCAAGTCGATGAATGTGTCGAACTTGCGAAGGAAGGATGCGCTGATCTTGATAGGATGCAGCGTGAAACCATCCAGGAAACATATGGAGGTGAAGAATAATGAAATTGAATACAGAGACAATCAAAGAAATGGCTTCAAACAACGAAAGATTAGACGATAGAAATCTTGATGAGTACCGAGATGTTTCAGTCGAGACAGATTACATCCCGACTACAGCTCAAGGATCAGCAAGAGTAAGAATCGGAGATACCGATGTAATAGTCGGAATCAGCTTCGATGTCGAATCTCCTTACGATGACAGGCCTAACGCAGGAACCATCGTGACAAACGCTGAGCTTGCTCCTATGGCAGACAGAGAATATGAGTCCGGTCCTCCGCAGGAGATAGGTGTAGAACTTGCAAGAGTTGTAGATCGTGGAATCAGAGAGTCAGAAGCAATCGACCTTGAGTCCTTATGCATTGAGGAAGGCGAGAAAGTTTACGCTACTTTCATCGATGTTCACATTTTGAACAACGATGGAAACCTATTAGATGCTGCAGCTCTTGGAGCTATTGCAGCGCTGACTTCAGGTTATCTTCCAGAGTACGACGCTGAGGAAGATGAGCTGAATTACGATGAAGCTGCTGGAGATATTCCAATGACCAAGATTCCTGTAACAGCTACAGGGAGAAAGATTGGTGACACGCTTCTATGGGATACCACAAGTGAAGAGGAAGAGGCATTAGGCGCCCGTCTGACCGTGACTCTGACTGAAGAAGGCCAGGTAGTTGCTATGCAGAAGGGAGGCCGCGAGCCTTTGACCCAAGAAGAGATCTACCATATCATGGAAGATGCTCAAAATCAGACACAGCAGTTCCGAGAACTGTTGGAGGAATAAAAAAGTTTCCTCCCACTTTTTCTTTTAAGAGGTAATCAAAAATTATGGGAAGTTCAAAGCGTTTCGGCTCCAGATACGGAAATAGAATTAGGAAAAACGTAGATGAAGCTGAAGACAGAACGGAAGAAGAATGTCCTGAATGCGAAGGAGATGTAGAGAGAAATGCTGCAGGAATCTGGACATGTGAGGAATGCGGTAAGAAATTCGCAGGTGGAGCATACAAAGCAGATACAGGAGCAACACAACTAATGAACAAAGCGCTTCAAACAGAAGTTGAAGCAGAAGAACTCGAAGCTGCAAAAGAACAGCTAGGAGTTGATGAATAAATGAGCTATGTATGCGTTAAATGTGAGGAAGAAGTAGAGCTTGATCCTGTAGAGGAGAAAGTAATCTGTCCTAAATGCAGTCACAGAGTCCTTATGAAGAAAAGACCTGAGACTCCAGACACAGTAAAAGCAGTTTAGTGACTCAAGATGAAGGCCTCACTCCAGTTTGACACAGATAATCCAAAAGAACTGGAAGATGCAGTAGGCTTGAGTCTAGAAAGCTCGGATAAAGTAAAGTATAAGTACAGTTCAGAACATAATTTTAGAGTTGAAATAGAAACAAATCGGCTAGGAAGTTTGAGAGGCGCCACCGATTCTGTATTCAGATTAGTCAGCCTCTCAGAGCGTTTAAGGTGATCAAATAATGGAAGATGCACAACAAGCTATGATGGAAATGCAAGAGGTACAGCAAAATCTACAGCAGGTAGTTCAGCAAAGCCAAGAAACAGAGAATGAACTGAATGGAATTAGAAAGGCCTTAGAAGAATTAGAAGGAGAAAATGAGGGCCAGGTCTACCGCGCTGTCGGAGACTTAATGGTTGCAAGAGACCGTGACTCTCTAGAAGAAGAGCTTTCCGAGAAGAAAGAAGACCTTCAGGTACGGCTGAAAAGCCTAGAGAAAAAAGAGGACAAGTTAAGAGAGAAGCTTCAGAAAACTCAGGAAAAGATCACCCAAGGAATGCAGGGATAACCATGAGTGTGGAACAGGTCTCAGATATGATGACTGAGATAGCGGAGAAGGATTCGATTCCTTCCAATGTCTCCGAAATGTTAGAAGAAGCCTCAGATGAACTTCAGGATGAAGACAAAGATCTTTCTGTAAGAGTTAATGCAGCGTCATCCATCCTTGATCAAATCAGTAATGACCCTAATATCAGGCAGCATACCAGGACTGAGATCTGGAACTTAGCATCAAAAGTTGAAAGCTTAGACTAAAAAGCTATAAAAAAACCTGATACGGACTATTACCTAGAGGTAATCAAAAGTGGCACTAGGCTTCCTGAACAAGAAAGAGAATAATTCTGAAGAAACTGTAATTGAAGACGATTTCGTTGAGCTGGACGCAAAGACTACAAATGAGAACAAGAAAGTTGTAGTTAGAGCAGAAACACTCCGCGAATTTGACGATGTGGAGGACGTCCAGAATAGATTAAGAGATAATCAAATTGTCTGGGTGAATATCAAGCCACTGAAGCAGAAGGACATGTCCAAGTTGAAGAGAGCAGTTAAGAGACTGAAGAAGACTGTCCGATCAGTAGATGGGGACATCGCTGGAGTGGATGAAGACTGGATTGTAATCACTCCAAGTTATGCTGAGATCGAGAGAACAGGAGACGAAATCAGCGACAAATAACTCATTTCTTACTATTTCTCATCGGGGAAGTGGAACTCGAAACCTACTGCTTCTGAGGCCTGTTCCATTTTCTCTTCAAGGTACTCTATCCTAGACCTGACATCTCCTACACCTAGCTTCACAAACTTCTGAACACAATTTTTGCAGTAAACTTTTCCATCCCATCGAATAGCTTTCCCTGGAACATCTTCAGGCTCCTCTCCTGAACCAAAGTCTATCACGGTTCCGCATTCTGAACATCTTAAACTGTATACCATACAGAGATATTTGAGTTACTCTGACTTTAACCTTTCGAAAGTATACGCAATGTTCAGTAGCTTTTCCTCACCAAAGTGAGGGCCTAAAAACTGGAGGCCTGTCGGCATACCTTCACTTTTTCCGTTTGGAATAGATACCTGTGGGACTCCTGCAAGGTTTGGTCCGACTGTCATTGAATCCATAGCATACATCTCTGCAGGAGTCAAACTTTCGGCCTCCTCGATTTTTGGAGCGATATTCGGCATCGAAGGAGTAACCAGTACATCGTACTCCTCAAAGGCCTCCTTGAATTCTTCAATTATCTTGGTCCTGACTTTAGCTGCCTTGATGTAGTACTGGTCTCTGTAACCTGCTTTTCTGATATAGGTTCCAAGAAGAATCCTCCTCTTTACTTCATCTCCAAAGGCCTCGCTTCTAACTTCTGAGAAGTATTCATTGAAGTCTTCAAACTCTTCTGGATCTTTCTCAAATCCATACCTCATTCCTGACATCTTTGCTAGATTGGTTGAGGCCTCAGCCATAGCTAGTATATAGTATGCTGGAAGTGTGACATCTGCGGAAAGAAGCGGTGCATCAAAGTACTCTACTTGACCTACTTCTTCAAGCATTTCCAATGAGTCCTCAAAGTTTTCCTTTACTCCTTCCTGGATTCCATTGATTTCTGCCATCTGTCGAGGAACTCCAATCTTCAAATTCTTTCTCTCATTCAGATCGGAGTACGCTGATACAGGCCTTTCTGAAGTTGTTTGATCGTTTTCGTCTTCTCCAGCTATTATTTCTAGGCCTTTGGCTGCGCCGAATACTTTTTTTGATAGAACGCCGATCTTGTCCAGTGAGTTTGCGTAATCTACTAGACCATAACGAGATACTCGGCCATAAGTAGGGGTTACGCCGACAACTCCGTTGTATGCCGCAGGGTTTGTTATTGATCCGCCTGTGGACTCTCCTATCGAGATCACAGGATAATCGAGTGCTGCCACAGCTGCTCCGGCTCCTCCTGAGGAACCTCCAACTACACGAGAATTATCATGAGGGTTCTTAGGGGTTTCAAATGCACAGTTTGTGGAGAAAGTTCCAAAACCAAACTCATCCATGTTAGTCTTTCCAAAGAACTGTCCTCCAGATTCTTTCAGTCTTTCAACTACTGTCGCATCAAATACAGGCCTGTAATCTTCTAGCATCTTGCTTCCTGCAGAAGTAACTGTTCCTTCTGTACAGATAGCATCTTTAACTAGGAACGGGATACTTTCGAGCTCTCCTTCATTTTCTTCCCCTTCTTCAATTTCTCTCATGAAGTTGAGGCCTTGATTCTTCTCCTTCAACTCTTCCAAAAATTCTTTGTTTGAGTATTTTTCCCTGTTCTGCAGAAAGTCTTTAACTGTGCCTTCTTCCATAATTCTTCTCCTCTAATTTAATTATCGATTTATGCTGAAGGGCCTTTGAAGAAGCTGTCTTCAACATTTTCAGTGTTTTCAAATGGGTTATCAATAGACTCTTCAACTTCATCTTTCCGAGTCTCGGACTTTACTTCTACAGGATGGAACGATGGTTCAGTATCAGAAGTATCGATCTCATCCAGTGTTTCAAACATTTCAAGTATCTCATTAAAGTCCTTTTCTAGGCCTTCTACCTCATCTTCATCAAGTTTTATCCTTGAGTTTTCTGCGACCTTTCTGATTTCCTCTTTCATAGATAACTGTTGGAATAGAATGTTTTTTAGGTTTGAATGATGTTAGAAAATCAGGTCAGTGAACAGTTATGAACGGTTCAACAATAAGGTTTATAAAGCGGCGTAGAAAATGTTAGTATAGTAAGAACTACATTTGTTCGCTTGGGCGCGAACGATTCAGATCGAACTTGACTCGCGGGCACGAGATCAGGTTCATGCGACATATCGAATCGAACTTTGGGCAAAGTTCGAACAAGTATCATGTGTTGAAAGTCTTGGGCAAGACTTCAAGTTATTCTAAGGTAGAATTACCTACGCCGATTTAAAAAGGTTAGGTATATCGATACACGGGAGAAAAGTATAATGGAATCTATAATCGACAACGCTCAAAATACAGAAAAGACCGAAAATCTAGAAGATGTAAAAGATGCTAAAATTGTAGTTGTAGGCGTTGGAGGAGCTGGCAACAACCAGGTAACAAGAATACAGAATAAGGAAATTGAAGGCGCAGAAACAGTAGTAATCAATACAGATAAACAACACCTACAGATGAGCTCAGCTGACCGCAAAATACTGGTCGGAAGAGATCTTACAAAAGGCCTCGGAGCAGGAGGACAGCCAGAAAAAGGCGCAAGATCCGCAGAAGAAAACCGAGCCGAACTAAGAAACCTGTTCAAAGACGCAGACATGGTCTTCCTTACCGCAGGAATGGGAGGAGGAACGGGGACAGGAGCCTCACCAGTACTCGCAGAAATCGCAAAGAAAGAAGACTGCATAGTAATCGGAACAGTCACAATGCCTTTCGAAATTGAAGGCGCAAGAATGAGCAAAGCAGAAGAAGGCCTCTACAAACTAAGACAGCATGTAGACACAGCAATCGTAATTGAAAACGACAAACTACTTGATATCGCAGGAGACATGCCTCTTGACCAGGCCTTCGGAGTAGCAGATGAATTAATTACAACAATGATCAAGGGAATCACAGAGACAATCTCCCAGCCAAGCTTGGTTAACTTAGATTACGCAGATGTTCAGGCAATCATGAACGAAGGCGGAGTAGCAGTTGTAGGATACGGGGAGTCCGACACCAACAACAAAGGAAAGGAAGCGATCCACGAAGCACTCTCCAATCCACTACTTGATGTAGAGTTCGATGGAGCAAACGGCGCACTACTTCATGTAGCAGGAGGCACAGACCTCACATTGAACGAAATCAACGAAGTAGGACAACATGTAAAATCCAAGCTTGACAACAACGCCCAGACAATCTGGGGTGCAAGAGTCAAAGACGAACTACAGGGAACACTCCAAGTAATCTCAATCATCACAGGAGTAGAAAGCCCTTACATCCTTGGAGATGTCGAGGAAGAACAGGAAACTGAAGTAACAGGAGATGTAAACGACTTAGGACTGGAAGTGATGAAGTAACAAAGTTAGAGGCCTAACGGCCTGTAAAACTCATGCTAGCAGGAAGCCAGAGGAAGGCCTCAAAGAGCCGGGAAGTATATTCAAAACCCCCTCCCCCCCACTTTCCCGGGAGACTGGAGGCCTACCTCAAATTCCTGCAATAAAATCTATATTAAGGAAAGGCCCTTTCAACCGCCTGGTAAAAACCGCCGATCTACTATACCCTGCTGGCGGCTGGAATCTACGCCGGCATCGATCTCATGCCGCTGTCTGAACGTATCGACCTAATTGCAGGCAAGAGCATCAGGACC
>JAWOFP010000058.1:0-4495 GCA_046497485.1 Candidatus Nanohaloarchaea archaeon
TCATTTACTGTAAGCTTATCTCTAGGTCCTGAAGAAAGCTTGTGACGTGCTCCGTGCTGTGATCCCCTGGATTTCTCTGCCATTTTATATCAACTCTTATAACAAAATAAAGGCCTGCAAATCTTTTAAATACAGACCTCAGGCATCAATATCAATCACATCAAGCTTCACACATTCAGCCTCTCGATCTAGAAGGCCTCCGACACTTGGCTCTGAACGCCCATCATCCCCTGAAATCAGCTCCTTAATGTAGGTTCCTGCCTCTGCCTTGATATCCATGACAAGTAAATCGTCCTCAATTTCCCACTCGACTGATTTGACTTCTCTTTCTCTATGTTTGTCGGCCCTTCTGTGATCTACTCTCTGCGGAGTTCTCTGAACAACTTCTCCTATAATCTCTTCCAAGACCTCAAAATCGGCATTCTCCAAATCTTCTACTTCAATCCAAGCCCTGTAAGTCTTATCAGCATCCAAATCCTTGACTTCGGCTGGTTTATCATGGTGAGTCTCCTGGAGCTCAAAGACTTCAACTCTATCATCTTCATTGATTTCTTCCCGAATCTCTTCGATATCCACATCTCTCTTCAAAGGCTCTCTAAGTTCAATTACGAAAGGCCTTTCTCCATGACATTCTACATCAATATCTTCTCTTCCAGCGCCATGGAACTTTGCATCGATCGCGCCCGTCGCCTCAATGAAAGGCCTCTGAACAATTTCCTGCACCGAGCCTTCAAACTGTTGACCGGTCCAGTTGCAGTCATCGCATCCAGACCCTCCGCATTCGCTGCAAGGCCATTCCGTTTGAGGAAGCTCTCTAGTATACTTATTGTACTTCCCGTAGAAAAGCAGAGAGTTCACCTGTAACTCGATCCTGTCCTTTCCTTCTCTCATGTCAATGACGGCCATTATATCAGCGCGCTCAAAGTCCACTGAGAGGCCTGTCTTCTCTTCAATCTTCTTACCGCTCAATCTGGAGAGCTCAGTCTTAATCGGCTCAGTAAATTCAACACCGTAATCCTCCCAGAGTTCTTCCTCCTTCTCAAGTAAGTCCTCTGGAGGCCTGATACCAATCAAGAAAGTCTTCAGTTCATATCTATCGACTGAGCTGATAACCATCTCAGCGTAATCATTTATCTCATTAAAAATTCCGTTGCAGTATTCGCATTCGCCACCTGACTCGCTTTCAGGCCTTTCATCAAAATGCTCTTCCTCTAGATCTTCTCCGTGTTCTCTAACAATTTTTCCTCTAGCGTGGTTTTCCAGTCCATGACCGAGCTGGGCGAACTGTCTTCCCAAACAATGATCACATATCTCTAATTCTAAAAGTTCTGAGGCCTTTTCTCCAAGTTCCATAGGTACAATAGGAAAAAAGAATCTTTTAAATACAGAATTCTATTTTAGCGGCGTTACAAAGAAAACTATTTAAATATTTACTACTATAAAGTAACATATAATGGAACGATACAATCTTGAAACGGTACACGAAGATGTAGGTAATGCCTACAGTATGGCTAATGATATTCAAAATCCTGAGTTGAGAGAAAGTATGCTATCGGGGGTTGTAGAACTAGCTCATCAAACACGAGCAGCTGAAGAATTGGATGACACCGGTCTCTTTGAACTTGCTGAAGCAATGGAATATGGTGCAGAAGGAATGGGAGACATATATATAGCTAGCAACGCTGCTGATAAGCAAGCTCAAGACTATAGAGAAACATTCGCGGATTTAATGTCGGGAGAATCTAGTCCATTTAATGCAAGCCCTGAAGAAGTCAGAAATAATATAGGCCAGTTCCAAGAACTTCAAGGCCATCTTGAACAAGCTGAAGAATCTCAAAGAGACACAGCTAGAACCGATAGAATTGAAGAAAACGCTGCTGATGCTTATGGAACCTCTCTTGGAGTACTTATTAATGAGGAAGACTCACTAAGGAGAAGACATGAGTCTAAACTAACAAATGGGGACGATAATGCCCGTCTTGCTACTTTGGCACTTCAAGAACTAAATCCTGAGATTAGGAACCGTTAAGGTCTAGTTAACCCACACATCACCTATATTTTCTCTTTTTCGACTAAAACTCCTTTCTCCTTAGTAAATCGAATCCTTGAATTTTTCGTGAAGCTTATCTCTAAGTTGGAAGGCCTTCTCTCTTCCAAGGTCTACTATCTGTGGGTTGACTACTTTGTCGCCTGCAGTGTCTACTGTGAGCGATGCCAAGTTCCAGCGTCTCTGGAATATTGATTCCGATACCATCAAGTTCTGGAATCTGAAGAATTCAACTGCGTAGGTTCTCCGGTTCCAGAAACCCTTTGTAATTACTAGGTTTTTGGCGCATAAAGAGTATCCGATATTCATCCATTTCTTATTTGCTGCTTTTTTAGCAGCTGTAAACCCTGCGATCGGCAATATTAGAAGGCCTGGATGGAAACCAATATAGATCAAACCTAGGGAAATCACTGTTCCGATACCTGAAATCATTGAGTATCTTCTGAAATATCTTTTTCTCGCGGTGTGACCGATATCATTTATCTCATCCATATGAAGATCTCCTAACCTCTGGGCATGCTCATAAACATTCTCTCTGTCATCAAGCGGGATCAGCACTTTTGTGCTTGTAGCTCCGGGTTCTTCGCTTGAAGTATATCCAGCTGTCTCTGCTTTAAGTGATGCGTAGCCGAAGTAACGCATCAGGAAGTTCTCTGTAATTTCTAGTTTCTGGATCTTTTCTTCTGGAATACTGCCTCCTTCCTTGTTGAACAGGCCTCTCTCGTATTCGAAAGTGTCTCCTCTTTTATCGACTGTGAAATCATAGTAACGGCTGTAAGCGGTTATAGCCGAGGATACCAGCATTGCTCCTGACAATAACGCAACAGCGACTACTGAGGCTAATGCATATCCAATCATCTGAACTGCTGAAGTCGCAACATATGCGGAAAATCCTATTCCTCCGATTAGGCCTAGAATTGATAGAATAGCGAGGCCTTGAATCCCACTGACTAGGCTGTAAGTCATTAATGCATCTTCAATATCATAGAACTTTTCCGCGGATTCTTCCTGAATCTTCTGAGGAGATTCTTCTTGTTCTTCCTGCTTTCTCCTGTTTTTTAACTCTCTTAGCTTTTGTTGAACTTGCTCAGCCTGTTCCTCATCAAGATATTTTAATGAAGCCTTCGATGTGTCGCCTCCCGCAGTCTTTACTTTGACCAGAGTGATTTCAAGTATTCTATGAATTATGTTCTGGCTTGTATCAAGATCCTGAATCCTTCTAACAGGAATATCAAGTTCATTCTTTGTTATAACTCCGGATTTAATCTTCAAATCATCGCCTTCAAAATAAAACTCATAATTTTGCCAGTAAAGGTATTCGTATACTCCTCCAGCTAACAATATAAATGGAAATAACAGTATAGCAGGCGGGAAAAAGACTGCTAGGCCTAAGATTCCTGCTCCGGTTCTGGATACTGTTCTATAGTACATCCCTTTCTTTGACAGCTTCATACTGCGTCAAACCCTTTTTCTGACTGGATAGCCTTTGACTTAAGCTCTTCCTGCATCTCTTCAGCCCTCTTTCTTGAAAGGCCTGGAATTCTCATATCTGCGCCTTTCGAACCTGCTGTATATACTCTAAGCGATGCAAGGCCTAGGACTCTTTCCAGAGGCCCTCTATTCATATCGATGTGTTGAACTCTGACATAAGGCACTACTGCAGAAGTTTTTCTAAAGACTCCATGGTTTATTTCTAGGTGGTCTTCGTGTACTTTGAAGAACCAGTTCTGGTATCTGTAGTATGAGTAAACTGAGAATATAACCGGGAATATTAGAAAGGCTACATTAGCAACTGCGGTAATATCTGTAGCTGCAAAAGTTATCCCGGCAAAAACCATTCCAATAAAAATCCCTGTAAGAGCTGAAACCGATATCCATACATTCCTAATCTTTCTTTCAAGCCTTTCCATGGCTAATACTTGATTCTACTCTTTTTTAATCTCTTCTATATCAAAGGACTCTGATTCGGCCATTATTGCTTCATCGTTTTCCATTTCTAGAATCTTTACTTCTAATTTCTCTTTTTCAACTTCTAGCATCATCATTGATGGATTCGAAGGTCTAGCGCTTCCTCCGCCGACGCCTGTGCAGCTCCCTGGATTCAAGAGTAAGACCTTATCGGTTTTCTCAATGTCCTGTTGATGAGTATGCCCATTGATCAAGATCTCAACTTCTAAATCTTCAGCGGCTATCTTCTCCAGTGTAGGACTGTGGCCTCTTGGAGTTATTCCTGTTCCATGATAGACGCCTATATTCAGGCCTTTAACCTCAAAGGTATAAGACTGTTCTAGCTCTTCTGATTCAAAGAAATCGCAGTTCCCTTTAACACCATAAAATTCGTTTGAATAAGTATCTAAAGCATTAAATGTTTCTTCTCTTGCGTAATCTCCTGCATGGACTGTTATGTCGGCTTCCTCTATTTTATCCCAGAATTTCTCCGGTATTTTA
>JAWOFP010000054.1:0-14431 GCA_046497485.1 Candidatus Nanohaloarchaea archaeon
TAGATCGAGAGGCTGAATGTGTGAAGCTTGAT
This sequence comes from Candidatus Nanohaloarchaea archaeon, assembly GCA_046497485.1. Taxonomy (GTDB): domain Archaea; phylum Nanohalarchaeota; class Nanosalinia; order Nanosalinales; family Nanosalinaceae; genus B1-Br10-U2g21. The sequence continues at coordinate 33 of JAWOFP010000054.1, forward strand.
GTGATTGATATTGATGCCTGAGGTCTGTATTTAAAAGATTTGCAGGCCTTTATTTTGTTATAAGAGTTGATATAAAATGGCAGAGAAATCCAGGGGATCACAGCACGGAGCACGTCACAAGCTTTCTTCAGGACCTAGAGATAAGCTTACAGTAAATGAGCAGATGAAAGAGTTTGAAGAAGGAGAAAAAGCAAGAATTCATATTAACGCACAGGTTCAGGAAGGAAGGCCTCACCATCGTTTCCACGGTAGAACTGTAGATGTTACAGGTAAGAGAGGAGATGCCTACGAAGTAGAGTTTATGGACGGCGGAATTTCTAAGACTCTTCAGTTGAAACCTGCACATCTTGAAAAGGTGAACGAGTAAATGGAAGTTCAGGATGAAGAGTATGTCTATCCTGTTGAAGTGCTTGAAGTCCTAGATGAGAGAGATGAAGATGATCTCTCGCATGAACAGGCGATTGCTCTTGAAAATCTGACACGTCATACAAAAATCACTGATGTTGATACGCTTAAAGAGCTTTACTCTGAGTTTGAGGAGATTGAGGCCTTGAAGGATAAGCATATTTTCAAGCTTCTTGAAGTAGTACCTCAGTTTGAGTCTACTGTTAGATCGATTTTCTCCAAGGAGCGAGTTAAGCTTGATGACTCTGATGTAGAACAGATTTTGGAGATCTGTGAGTCGATTGAAGTAGAATAAACTCTTAAAACATTTCTAACAAGTTATTATTTCAAAGGTGTAGATGTAACAATGGGAAAAGATGAATACGTAAAGGTACTGGACTTTTTAGAACACGGAAAAAGCAATGAAAGAGAGGAGCGTGTAGCTCAGACTATAGGCACAGAACACTACACCTTATTGGAAGTCGTTATGAGAGAAGATAAAAGGCCTAAAGGCGGCGAAGAACTGTACATTGGAGAAGGAGACAGAGACAAAGTAGAGTTCATCAAATCTAGGATAAATTACGATGATCTTACAGGAAATGCTAAGAACGAGCTGAAATATGTGCTTGACGCAATGATCAACGAAAACGAAGATCAATTTGTGGAGTTCTTCAATACTGCTACTCCTGTAACTCCTAGAAGACATGCATTTGAGCTTCTTCCAGGAATCGGGAGCAAGCACATGCAGAAGCTTCTAGATGAGAGAGACGAGGAAGAGTTTGAGTCATTCGAGGATATTAATGACAGAGTTCCTTCGATGCCGAATTCTAAAGAGACGGTCAGGAAAAGGATAATTCAAGAACTGAAAGGCGAAGACATCAGAACCAGACTATTCACATGAATCCTCGTCAAAAGCTTGCGAAGCTAGGCCTCGACCCTAAAGAAGGTCAGAATTTTCTAATACATGAACCAACTATACAGGCCTTAGTAGAAGCTGGAGAAGTAGAAGACCACAAGACTCTGGAAATTGGTGGAGGCCTCGGAGCCATAACTGAGAAGCTTCAGAAAAAGACTGATTACTTAACTGTAATTGAAAATGACTCCAGTCTTGCCAACCATCTGAAAGAAGAGTTCCCAGAAATTGAAGTCAGGAAAGAAGATATTCTAGATTCAGATATCTCAGATTTTGAGAGATGTGTATCAAATATCCCATTTAACTTGAGTTCAGATATAATCACAAAACTAGGAGAGAACCAGGTTCAGTCCTCTCTAATAGTTCAGGAGGCCTTAGCCGATAAAGTAGTATCTGATCCAGGCGACTCTAACTACGGGCATTTCTCCGCTTTAATCGATTACTATTTTTTACCCGTAAAGTTGAGAACTGTAAATTCCTCGGCATTCCATCCGTCTCCGGAAGTAAACGCAGCTATAATCAAGTTATATCCAGGGAAAGACAGGCATGGAATTGAAGACGAAGAATTTTTCCTCTCAACGATTAAGGCCTTGTTCACTCATAAGAGGAAGAAATTGAGGAATGCATTAGTTGATTCGAGAAATATGTTAGACTTAGAAAAAGATGAGATTAAAGAAGTCAGAGATGAAGCACCTCACTCTGAAGAGAGAGTCGTGAATCTTGATGTGAAGAAATTGGGAGAAGTCAGTGAATGGCTTCAGTCAGAATTTTAGGTATTAAAAATGAGAAATCGTAGTAGTTGAATATTTAAAGAAATAATCGGTTTAGGCAGCCAACCTTTGTTCGTTTATTATTTTACAGTAAAAGCATTTATTTTAGGAATATTGTTGGACTTGAAGGAACAGAACAATCTGCTGATTATCTCAATTCCTTCCTGCCGCTAAGATTTCTCCAATTATCTGCACCTCTTGAGCTTCTGTTATCCTCCACCAAGTTACCATTTATATCTACTAATTGGCCTGCAGGAGAACCGCCATTAATGAATACTCCTTTACTTTGAACAACTATTCCATAACGGTAGGAAATTCTCGTGTTCTTATATCGGACATCTGTTGGAGGTATACTGCCTCCATTTAATGACACAGAGGATTGCTTTAACGCTTTCTCAATATTTTTTATTACTGCTTCAGTGCTTCTGTAGTTCGCATTTACTGAAACCTCGTTTAAATCACTTCTTGAACCCTGAGTAAATCTCTGTTTCCCATTTTTGAGGACTTTCTCTTCTGACACTTCTGGATATACTGTGATGAATTTACCTTCTTGTGAACCATCTTGCATACCTTGAAGTTTTTCTACATTAGGAACTACTTTGTGGAATTCTCCCATCTGTCTGAGCGGGTCTAATACTGCTTCAGCCACTGCTCTCGCTTCTTTTGGTTGAGCAGTAATCCGTAATTTGTAGCCTTGATAAGGGAGTGTCGTTCTTTGTTTTGACGGTTTATGCTCAAGATAGAAGTCTTTGCTGTCAGGCTCATAACCAAATCTTTCGCTCACTACATCGAACCATTCCGTTTTCAATACTTCCTCATAAGCATTTCTTATGTCGCCTCTCGGGAAATACTTTACAGTTTCTTTTGCACTTTTCTCTCCGCTTTCAAGCTCATTGATCGCTTTTCGCAATCTCTTTTCAAGTTCCTGAGATGAATAAGTATTGCCAGAACCACTTGAAACAAATTGTTTTTTAGACCTTAGTTTGTTCTCAAATGCTTCTAAAGTTAACATATAGATATGATTTAGAGCTATTAAATAAAAGGTTACAGATAAGCTAATTTATCTAATTTTCATCCGTATTCGAAGAATGTCTAGAATAGCCAGAGAATTATTTTTGGATTATTAACAGCGTAGTATCAGTCAGAATTTTAAATCTGAACTTCTCAACTATTTTATGCAGGATAAATATATTTTCGTGACTGGGGGAGTTCTTTCAGGCCTGGGTAAAGGCTTGGTAGCGGCTTCTGTATCGAAGTTTCTCAAAAACCAAGGCCTGGATGTTTATCCGGTGAAGTGTGATGGATATCTCAATGTGGATCCAGGGACCATGAATCCAAATGAGCATGGTGAAGTCTTCGTATTGAAGGATGGAACTGAAGTGGATATGGATTTCGGCCATTACGAGAGATTTCTTGGAGAAGAAATGACCGGGAATCAGAACCTGACATCTGGGAAAATCTTCCAGCAAGTAATCAATAAAGAAAGAGAAGGAGACTATCTTGGAGAAACCGTACAGATGATCCCGCATGTCACAGATCAGATCAAGGATAAGTTCTCGGGTGAAGGAGTAAAAGTAATTGAAGTTGGTGGAACAGTTGGCGATATTGAAAATATGCTTTATTTGGAGGCCTTGAGACAGTTGAGGAAGGAGAATAATGTCTGTCATATTCATGTAACTTTAGTTCCTTATCTAGATACTACCGGCGAATTAAAGACTAAACCGACTCAGCACTCAGTTAAGGAACTGCGTGAAGCAGGCCTTCAACCCGATATAATTGTAGGTAGAAGCGAGAAAGAACTAGATGAAGAGACTAAGGAAAAAATCGCCTTGTTCTGCGATGTCGAGAAAAGAGAGGTTATCTCTAATCCTGACCTTGATAGCGTCTACAAAATCCCATTAAAGTTCCAAGAGCAGAATGTCGCGGAGATTGTTCAGGAAAAGTTAGGCCTTGAAAGAGAAAGTATCGAACTTGAAAACTGGAGGAACCTAGTTGAGAATATGCGGAACGGTCCTGTGGCCAGGATTGCGATCTGTGGAAAATACACTGGCATGGATGATACCTATGCATCCGTCGAAGAAGCCTTAAAACATGCAGCCGCCCACCATGGAGGAGCAGTTGCGATAGAGTACAGAAGTACAGAAGATGTCGATGTAAATGAGTTAGAAGACTTTGATGGAGTTATTATACCCGGAGGATTCGGGAGTAGAGGGATTCAGGGAAAGATAGATGTCGCAAATTACTGTAGAGAAAACAATCTGCCATTGTTAGGCCTATGTCTTGGAATGCAGATAATGACAATTGAATACGCCCGGCAACTAGGGATTAACGCAACTTCCGAAGAATTTGAGATTGAAGGTGAAGACGTCATAGGTTTAATGCCGGATCAAGACGGTAAGAAAGGCGGGACAATGAGATTAGGAGCTTATAATGCTGAGCTTTCAGATCAAGTAAAGAAAATTTACGGTGAAAAAGATGTTCAAGAGCGTCACAGGCATCGTTACGAGTTCAAACCCGACTACTATGAAAAACTCCAAGATGGAAACTTTACTATTTCAGGATTTAACCCTGATTCAGGCCTAGCAGAGTTCATTGAGTTAGAGGATCATGATTTCTATGTAGGTACTCAGGCTCATCCGGAGTTTAAGTCTCAGGTTGAAAAACCAGCTCCATTATTTTATTCTTTCATTGAGGCAGCTAAATGATCTACGAACCTCGAGAAGATAGCTACATGTTCAAGGAACACCTAGAAGGCATGGATTTGGAAGGTAAGAAAGTCTTAGATATGGGGACAGGTTCAGGCATTCTAGCTAAGACAATGTTGGATCAAGGAGCTGAAGTAACAGCTGTCGATATAAATTCTGAGGCCTCGGATCAAGTTCCTGAAGAAATCCGGTTTATTGAATCTGATCTGTTTGAGAATGTGGAAGGAAAGTTTGATTTAATCGTGTTTAATCCGCCATACTTGCCTGGAGAGGAAGAAATTGAAGGTTCAGAGACCTGGAAAGGCGGGAAAAAAGGGATTGAAGTTACCGAAAGATTCCTGGAAGAGGCCTCGAATTACCTAAATAGAGACGGAAAGGTTCTTACAATGGTGAGCTCCCTGGCAGATCACAGCGATTTAATGAAAAAATATGATTTAGATATTGTTGAGTCGAAAAAGCTTCCTTTTGAGGAGGTTTATCTGGTCCTAAAAGAGTAAGTTTTTAACGCGCGGGTTACACCTATTATTACATGGATACTATAGGAAGGAAGATAGGCCTAATTTTAATTATGCTATCTGTTTTCACATTAACTGTTTCAGCCGCTAACTGGAGCTTTGAACAGTCCAATGGCACAGTGCAAAATATTTCAAATGAAAGTAATTCGGTTTATACTGCAAAACTTTACACTGATGACGGGGATGAATTAACTCCTGATAGGCTTACTTTCTATCCTGATGAGTTCAATGAAGATAACTACATTAACGCGACCACTTTAGATTCCGAAGGTAATGAGTCTAGCAAAAGGCTTCAGTACCATGAAGGCCTAGATGTTTGGTACGCGCTTTACGATATTGCGCCACAGGAAATTAACTTTACTGCGCAAGGAGTTTCTGGCGGAGAATACCAAGATTCTAACGGTGTAGAGACTTCCCAATTTAATGTAACAGTAGGCGACTATGTTCTTGATATGGAGTCAGGTTTCAGTGATGCTGTTAGGCCTGGATCCAATGAAAGAGCAGAAGTTAATGTATCTGTGGACGGAGGTTTTGATGAAAACGCCGATATAACCGCTTACTTCAATAATCATACAAACAAGACTTCAGAACAGGATCTTACAGAAGTAGATACAGGCGAGGAAGTTCACTACGGAGATATTTCTGTACCAGATAACCCTGACTCGGACTATGTACTGAGAGTAATTGCTGAAAACCCAGATACAGGAGAGATTGGCTCCTACTCTAGATTTGTAGAGGTTTTACCTAGATTACAGTTCGATATCAATGAGTTTACCTCTTTGAACTGTGACAGTTCAGGTATAGCTTCAAACTGTGAGCCTGAAACGGATCTATCAGCAGAAGTAGAAATTACAGAAGACGAAGCAGACTCCGTAAACGTGTCAACATGGTTGAGAAACAGTACAAGTTCAGAACTGGAAAGAGTAGAAAATAATTCTCTATCATCTGAAAATAATATCTTCACGGGAAGTATGGAGATGCCTGATATTAACAAATCAAGTTATGAGCCTTACGCAATCTTCAGATTCAATGCATCAAACCAGTATTACTCAGTGACAGAAGACGTACAGATAGGCCTAGAATCTTACGGTCTAGGATTTGAAGGAAATAATAACGCATTTATAAATTCAGATTATCAGCTAGCTTTCGAAGCTGAGAAGGCCTATTCTGGCGATAACTATAATTTAACTAGATTTAATGAAATCAATGGTACAGTTAGTCGTTCTGGCTCATTTGAATTAGATTTCACAGATGAGGATTTCTCATATGATGAGTCTTCAGATTTGATAGTAGCTGACTTCACAGTTCCAGAGGATGCATCGACCGGAATTCATGATGTCGAGTTTAACTTTACAGATATATACAATGAAACCAAGTCGGTTTCCGATAACTTCAGAGTTAATGAATTTGATCAGAACTTTGAGGTGATGGAAGGCCTAGAAGTTGAAGTAGGTAAGCTTCATGAAGTAAATAGAAGCCTTGAAATCCAGAACAATGGCGGGGCATCACTTGAAGTAAATGTTAATCTATCGGAGGAGTTTGATGGAGTAGTTAATATGACAGATAGCTTCGATCTGGATCCGGATGAAACCAGGATGATTAATTACACCGTTAATTTGACCGAACCAGAAGATGTCGAAGGAGAGATTAATTTGACAGAGTCATCTGGTTACTCCGTTGAAGAGGACTTTGAAATCGATGCACCTGACTGCGAAGTCCGTAATGGAAGTTTATGTGCCGATCATGGAGAGATAGACTTCGGAACAGTTGAAGGAAATACTACGGAAGATTTAGAGGTTTTCAATCTTTATGAACCGGAAATGGATTTGAATATTTCAGCTGAAGGAAATATAAGCGATCACCTAGATTTCACAAACTCTACAGATTTCAATGATTCAGAAACTATCCCAATAGTATTCGAACCGAACTCTCGAGGAAACTTCATAGGTACACTAAATCTAATTACAGCTACGGAGACCGTCTCTGTAAATCTGACTGCAGTCTCTAATATTACAGAAGCAGGAGACTCAGACCTCTCAATTTCGCCTTCAGAAACAACAGTGTCAGTTCCAGAGGAAGAAACTGGTACAGCAGAGTTCACCGTTGAAAACCCTGGTGAAATAGAAATCACTGATTTAAATGCAGAACTTGAGAACGGTGAAGCCAATATTGATTCGTTTGATCTTTCTAGTGGAGGAACTAATGAAATAGAGGTGGAAGTCAATCAGTCCGATACATTAACTATCACGGGTCAATCCGCTGATGGAGAAGTCACAGCAGAGGCCTCAATAACCGTCAATGAGATGGATAACTACGAGGAAAGAGCATCAGAGATCGAAGATAGGGTAAGAGAGCTCAGAACTGACAATGAAGATCCTTCACTTGATGGAGATCTTACAGATCTGACTTTACAGGCAGAAAATGTCAGGACACAATGGAACAATGGTAACTATGAACAGGCTCAGGAAACTTTTGAAGAGACTCAGTCAACGTTAGATGAATTAGCGACAGAGATTGAAAGTCAACAGACAGATACCGGAGGAACTCCTGATCAAAACCAGACCGACCCTAATCCTGATGAAGAAGAAAGTGGAGGCCTACCAATACTCCCAATTATTGCAATTGTAGCAATATTATTGATTGTAGGAGGATTTATCTTCTTTGAAAGCTATATTCCTGAAGAAGGAGATCCACTTTACGGAGTGTTTAACTAATGAGCTTACTCGAAACCATTTTAGGATTGCCAGAAGGAGTAGTCACAGCAATTCTTCTAGTTTCAATTATACTAGCTGTAATGCTAGCATTCAAAGTCATGGAAATGGTGTTCGAAACTGTTACAATAGCAGCATTATCCGGAGCATTCTATGCAGCAATGATATACTTATTCGGAGGCTCTTTCGCTTTCAACGACTTACTGCTTTTCTCATTCCTAGGAGCCTCACTCTACATGCTATACGGTTTCCTTATCACAGCTTTTACAGCGGCAGAGACTATTTTGAAGATTCCTTACAAGATTTTCATGGGGGTTTTCAGGCCTACTAAAAAGTACTCTAAGAAAGGTTACAGAGAGCTTAAAAAGAAAATTGAGAGAAGAAATGAGGAAGAAGTAGAGGAAAAGAAGAATAAGTCCACCAAAGAAGTTGTCCTGAACGATGACTGAAAACTTATTTTAATTCTCCAATTAAACGATCTATTTCTTCTTTTGTCGGGTTTGCCCGGCTAATCATTTGTTTGAGAATCGGTCCAAATTCTTCTTTAATGAAATTTAGTCTCAAACTATCAACTCCGCTTTCTTTTGATTTATAGGCCTCATACATTAAAACGGATGCAGCATGACTGAGATTTAACGATTCATAATCTGCGTCAATATGAACTACGGTATCACATATTTCTAGTTCTTCCTTGGTGAGACCTGAACTTTCCCTACCCAGCATTATTGAGGTATTTTCCCTGAACTCAAACTCTTTGGAACTTATACCTTTTCCTGGTTTGGTGCCTATCACAAAGTCTAAGCCTTCTATTGCTTTTTCAAGATCATCAAATATTTTAGCGTCCCTAAGCTTTTCTTGAGCGTTATTTGCTGTGGTCCTGGATTCTTTCAAGTTAAACTGAGGCCTTACTAACCTTATACCGAAATCGAAGTTTTCAGATAGTCTTGCGATAAAACCTATGTTCTCAGCGCTTTCCGGCTCTACAACTATAACCGCTCTCACATATAACGAAGGATATCAAACGGTTTTATATGAACCTCTATCCAATATAGGGTTATGGAAGGGAAAATCGTTGCCGCAGTTTTTACAACTCTGGCAGTAGTATTTGCTGGAGTATCAGGCGGTAGCTCAGTAAATACTGAAGTTGATGAAGTATTACCTGAAGAAGACTCTCCACTGAATAAAATCTCTTCCTCTTTCGGAATAATGGATAGCCTATTTGCTTTACCTGAGCCGGAGCATGAAGCAGTTATAGAGGTTAGACTGGATGAAACAACTGAGATAAACTTGAACGCTGATAGACTAGAGGTGGAAGGCCTTAGAGAGTTGAAAGGAGGTACAGGTATAAACTCTCAAAGTGATATAGGCCTGAGAGAGTTTGATGGCAATATATTAATGGGAGATCCGACTGAGATTATGGGTTCAGCCACAGGATTCTACACTGAAAACATGAATGTTTCCACAACAGTGCCTTTGAACCAAGAAGTAAATACTTCAAGCGTTCAAGCATACAACGTGTCAAACAATGCATACACTCTTTCCGCTACAGAAGTTGATATTGAAGCAGTCGGAAACGAGACAACCATCAGCAGAAGCAACACTGAATTAGAGATTACGGCCTTCGAAGGAGATATAGAGTTCAGGCCTGAGAACTTGACAATGATCTTTGAAGGAGAAGTCGCAGAAGCCAACGCAGGAAGTGCATCTTTCGGCGGGAACTGATAATCTAAACTTTTTTTAGCTAATTTTTGAATCAATATCTCTGATAATCCTTAAGGCCTTGAGATACTCGCCATTTAAAGCTTTTTCATCGGCATCAAGTAAATCTTTCAAAGATTCATTCCTTAATTTAGGGTCTTTCAGTTTTGTAGCCTTCTTCATTACGTTGTTGTTCTTCCTAATAACGATTTTTTCCAAAATGAAGGGAATGATATAGTAAATAGTAGCTAATAATATTAGTAAACCTAAAACCAGGTTTATGAGTATGTTATCGGAGAATTTATCCAAATTATATTTTATGTTGTTGATAACAGTATTTTCACAGCTTTCAACTTTATAATCGGAGCTATCTGGTGATAGAACGATTTTACATTTTCCATTACTTCTGTAAAAATCCCAGGTAGAAGTCGATTCTAAACCGATAAGATAATACTTTCCTGGTTCATCAACAATTATCTCAAATGAATCATTATTTGTGAATGTGTTTGTCGATTCTACTTTTTCTCCTTTAAATCCTGATACTGAACTTCTTGATATATTTTCATACCAGGATCTATTGTCATCTATCTTAACAGTTATGGCCTGATTTTCTGACAAACCTTCTACATCAGCTTTGAATGAAAAAAATATTTCATTACCATTATCTTCAATTTCAGGATTCTCTGCTGGAGAAATATTATAGGTTCCTTCAAAACTTCTTGGTTCTATCACTGAATACTCTGTATTAAAATCATTCTGGCCTAACACTGGGGAAATAAGCAAAACCAGCAATAATACTGATAGACAGATTTTTGATATATTCATATATTAACTTACTATTTGCTGAAAGATAAGATTTTCACTTCATCAATTAATTAAAAAAGATGGAGACCTCTTCAATTTCTATGATTAACACAATACTAAACATGGATTTCTCACAGATATTTGTAGCACTGCAAGTGCTTTCATTCCTACTGTTTTTCGTGATGATATTCTTCCTGCCCAAACTAATGGTATGGCAGGCGAATAGGAGGATTACTTCAGTCCTTACAGAGCTGAAGGCCTATCACAATGATTCTGAGGAGTACTTCCTGCAGAATATGAAGCCTATAGATGGTTTTGAAGAGCGCTACAGATCCATGAAGAACTTCCAGTTCAGTCAGCCGACAGGCCTTGACCCTGCCGGAATGGTTGGAAGACTAGAGAATGTACTTGATGCTTCAGAAGGAAAGTTCAAGCGTTTTGTAAAGAAAAACGCAGAGACAGAAGATGAGGAAGAACTTGCTGATTTGAACATGGCGTTCAAAGGAGTTATGGGAACTCATCAGATTCACAAAGTTGTAGAGCATTTCCAGCAGTTGATTAAGAAGACTAGAAATTTCCAGGTTGTTACACTGGTTCAGATGATGCTTCCGATCTACACAGAGTTAGCAGAATCTCAGAAGGGAGCAACTCGTGCATTTGCAGACAATGCTCCGATTGGCGATACGATCGGACCATTAGTTGCAGCAAAGATGATTGAAGAAGAACCAGAAGAAATTTCAGAAAACATTGTACACAGTGAAGAAGAGATCTCAGGTCAAAATGTTCACGTCGTAAAAAGTAAAGGTCCTGGTGCAAGACTTGGAAAGTATGGTGATGCACTAGAACAGATTTCGGAAGAAAACGATTTAGAAGCAATAATTACAGTAGACGCAGCCTCAAAGTTTGAGTCTGAAGAAACAGGAACAGTCAATGAAGGTATCGGCGTTATGATGGGAGGTCCCGGCGTAGAGAAATCAAAGATTGAAGAAGTAGCAACTGAACACAATATCCCTCTTGAAGGAGTAGTAATCAAGCAGTCCGCTCCTGAGGCCTCAAAGCCAATGAAAAAAGAGATCTTCAATGCTTGGAAACCTGCTATGAAGAAAGCAAAGGTTATCGCTTCAGAATTTGATGGAGATGTAGCAATTGTAGGAGTTGGAAACACTTGTGGAGTCGGAAACACCCGCAAATCGACAAATGGAGTCCACAATAAGCTCAGAAAATACTGGAAAGAATATGAAGAGCAGGAAGATGAGGATGTCTCTTACATGGGCTTGATGAGTATTATGGGAGGCCCGGACCAGTCACAGCAGAGAGATATGATCAACTCGGTGATCTGGAAAGGCCTGAGATGATTCCTTAGGAAATATTTATATCCAGGGAGAGTAATATTAGTGTATTATGAGTAAACGTCACTATCTTTCTCTGCTGTTTTTGTTAGTTCTTTTACCAATCGCTTCTGCTCAAGATGACTTAGGATGGAGTGTTTCAATGGAACCATTCGATTCTGGAGAAAATACATACACTGAAAGATCTACAGTTCATGTTTGGTGTGATCCTAATGATCCTAGTTCCGAAGAATGTTCTACTTGGGATACAGCAGAGATTAATATGTGTGGTGAAGATTATCAAAAAGTTACAATAGAGGAGAGGACTTCTGCTAATACCCCATTTAATTACTCAGGTTCTATGCTTTTGGAACTGCCTGAAACATACACATGTGATACTGAAGAAATTACTATTGAAGCCTATGGCAGTGGAGGAGGATCAGTATTTTTAGGCAGTACTACCTTCGAACTAAATCCAAAAGGAAATATAAATCCCCATATGGGGAAATATCTAATGGCTTCTTTAAACAAAGATGATGAAATGGAGTATTTCCATCTAACTAATGATAAAAACGAACTTGAAAACCTTGGTGATATAGATAACATTGAACCTGGAGATGTAATAGCTCTTAATAAGGAGTGTGGGAGCACACTACCTATTTGTGGTGGTGTTGATAGCTATTGGGAGACATTCAATGCAGATCTTGGCGCTACAGTCTCTGACGATGAAACTCTAAATTCATTTACATCGAATGATATCGATCATAAAACTGTAAATAGAGGATTTGATAGTAATATAGATGTTAGTTACAATTTCTTTGAAGATTTAAGTACTATAGCGCCAGTTAATGAAGATAGGTCTTATGTGCCTAAAGGAGATATCAAAGTAGGCACATTACCTATACATTATGACTCAAATGGCAACGAAATAGGAGGAGATACTGAGTATTTCTTTGTTTGTGAAGAAGATGCTAGAATGAAAAACGGTTTCGACGATGATGTGCCATTAGTAGTGAACACATCAGCTTCAGCTAATAATGAACTTTACAGATGCTCTCCAGATACAGGTGAATGGAATTCTGTAGACAGCTGTAACGACGGGCTCGATAATGATGATGACCAAGGAATAGATTCAGGTAATTCTTATTATAATGGGAATTACAATACTGGATCTGACGAAGAATCCTGTGGAAACTCTATCAATAACAATGAATATGTCAGTAATGACTACGATGACTCGTGTGAAGAAGGGGTAAAATATGAAACAGTAAATGACCCTACTGGGGGGAGTTATAAGGCCTTAGTAGCGCAATATGAACAAGATGAGGGTTGCAGTACGGAAGGAACTATTGAAACAGGTGACGATATAATATATGACGCTTGGAAAGACTCGGTATCTTTCGAACCTCAAACTTACATGTGTGAAAATGATGAAGATACAATTAATCCTGGACAATGCGCACGTGCTGAAGAAGATGATCCTGATATCTACGGAGTAAACGATATCTACGGAGTAAACGATAACGAATACGATGAAGTAGGAGTTGTAGAATACTACCCCGAAAGAGCTTATTTCAATCAGTATGAAGGAAGACTTAGTGATGGAGAAGTAATAGAAACAGGTTTTGTAGGAGATGAAGGATGGAAACCAAAATACGAGTCCTTATTCGAATCAAAGGATAAATATGCAGATTCTACTGTGTCAGTAGGAGGAGAGAACAACCTCTTCAGATATGAAACATGGGATGACAGGATTAGAAGCCCGGAAGTAGAAGAAGCATACAACAATACTGCTAACACATTTGGAAACCATAGTAAGGCCTGGAACTTTGCTAATGCAGGAGTAACTAACTCCAACGTCAGTTCAGCTGGTACTCCTTTCTCAGGCGGTTATTACGGGCTTTGTGAAGAACAAGAGGCCTGGCAAGATGCAAACAATGACCCAAGTGACCCCGATTGGAGATGTAGTGGTGAGATTGAATGGGATCAAGCCGTTCATCTTCCAGAGTTTGAAGGCCCTGATCAAGACTCTCAGATGGATGTAGGCCTAATTGTAATGGGATACAATAACCAAGATGAATGGAATGACTATGTTGATTACCCTGATAATGAAGATAGAACGCTTGGTTTTGACTCTGGTGAGGAGTTAAGACAGAACAATTTCAAAGGATGGATGAGTTATCCAATTGCCACAGAAGCTGCTTCACATAGGAATGAAGATACTCTGGATTACATGAATGCGACTTGCTGGGCTGGAGGACCTGATAACAGGCCTAATAGCTCTATTGAAAATGGCAACAATGAGGGAAGCCGTTACCTTGAATGGAACTTTGTAGATGTAAAGGAAGGAGTTCCTTACGGTGTAACAGGAAGGCTAGACAGTAGCTCTGATCAAGGATTTGATTTAGCTGAGTATGATGGTTACACATGTAACTGGGAGTATCAAACTGATTCAAGTGGAGCAGTCAATGTTTCAGGGGAAGTAAGAGAATTACATGCAATTTCAAGCGACTCAGGAACTTCCAATTTAAGCATTGCGGACTGGTCCGCAGCAACCAGTATTGACCCTGA
>JAWOFP010000031.1:0-7523 GCA_046497485.1 Candidatus Nanohaloarchaea archaeon
TTCGAGTACGGATTTGACCTAGATAGAGACACTACCGATGAACTGACACAGGTTAATCTTAGGTATCAATCAATTGATTTCTCCACCAATGAACCAACTTATACTGGTTGGCCTTACCAATATGATCTAACAATTAATGGAGAAGACAATAGGTATGATTATGATATATCGGGAGATATAAACTGTAATTACAGGTACTGTAATTCTTACAGATCCAGTAATCGCGATATTGCGCGATCTATAGACAACCTTATAGGCGGAAACAGTGCGCCTACTTCTACATTCAGTGAAAACATTGAGAGAATTAATCTTTCAATCAAAAACAACGAGGATAATTCAGACACTGGAACTCAAAATTTCAGAAGGTTCAGATTTTGGATTTGGTATCTAGATCCAACCACTGCCGATCTTGAGGATCAGTTAATCAGGCCTGAGTATATCAGAGTTGAAACTAATAATGATAATTACCTGAAGAAAGGCCTTTACGAGGAGGAATTTGATCAATGAAGCTATTTTTGATTTTAACTACATTAGTTCTAGTTTCTCCTGTTATCGCCCAAGAAGAATATACTGGTTCAGATGGTTATGTTGAGCCTCCAGAACCCGATATTAATTCTGTTGAGTGCGGGGATGGAGTCTGCCAGCCAGAGATTCAAGGCACATGCCCTCAAGACTGTTTAGAAGGTTATAATGAAACGGATAATTCATCAGAGGAATCCGAAAATGATGGAGGGTCTGCAGGCCTAGAAACTGTAGAAATAGTGGCTGGAGCCCTAACTTTAATTAGCGGAGTGTTACTTGTAACTATACTTACAAAGAATCGGACTTCTAAAGAAAAAACTGGAGATAATATTAGAAACAAGAATCTTGAAAGAAATATGAGAAAACTTCTTAGGCAAAACATCTCTCTAAAGGAAGTTGAAAAAAGAATGATGAGTAACGGGTATCAGAAAGATGAGTTAGAAGAAGCGAAGAATCATATAGACTCTGATCTTCTTTACCGTAATAATTAAGCAGACATGCCTTTTTTACATTTTAGATTTAATCAACGATTAGATGGAAGTAACCAGCCTAGATCTCTCAATTCTGGAAGAGGAAATTTCAGGCCTGAAGGATGGTCATGTTCAGAAGGTCTACCAGAGAGGAAATGAACTAACTATAGAGGTATATGTAGGCGGAGAAGGTAAAAAACGGTTAATTGTAGGTACGGATCATGCATTTATTTCTAAGTACAAGAGAGATAATCCCCAGAAGCCTCCAGGTTTTGCGATGGAGCTCAGAAAGCATCTAGGGAAAGTCACAGATATTAAACAGAAAGGATTCGATCGAATCTTGGTTATTGAAAGTGATGAAGTAACTTTAATCGCAGAAATGTTCGGCCGCGGGAACTTCATCTTAACAAAAGAAAACAAGATAATAGGAGCATTAAGAGAGGAAAAATCGGCTGACAGAGAAATTCGGGTAGGCCTAGAGTATGAGTTCCCTGAACCTGTAAAGGATCCGAGAGAATCAGATAATTACTTTGAGTTAATGGATGAAGGCGAGATTGTAAGGCGTATGGCCTCATATCTCTCACTGGGAGGAACTTACGCAGAAGAGATATGTGAGAGAACAGGAATACAGAAAGATAGAGAAATAGAAGACTTGAATGAGAATGAGCGTGAGAGAATCAGTGAGGAAATAGAGGAAGTTCTCTACGGAGATAGAACTCCTACAGTATACTTTGAAGAATTGCCTGTTCGTTCGGCACCATTCCATCTAGAGACTTATTCAGATTATGATTCTGAGGAGTTCGATACTTATTCTGAAGCAGTTGATGAATTCTACTACAGGAAGGAAAAACAAGAAGAAGAGAGAAAGCTCAGGAAGAAGTATGAGGAAGAAATGTCAGGCCTCCAGAACAAGAAAGAGCAGCAGGAGCGAAAAATTGAAGGCCTGAAGAAATCAGCGGAGCAGAATCGTGAAAACGCTGAAAAAATATATGAAAACTATAGAGAGCTTCAAAATGCTCGTGAAGCTATAGAGAAAGGAATAGAAGAATTGGGCTGGAAGGAAACTATTGATAGGATTGAGGAGTCTGAGGACCCTGAGGCTGAGAAAATAGTTACTTTGAACGAACAGAATGACTTTTTCTCCTATGACCTAGATGGCGAGAATTTGAAGATCTATCTTTTCCAAGATCTTGAGGCGACTGCGTCCGACTACTATGACAAAGCGAAGAACGCAGAGTCAAAGATCGAAAACGCTAAGAAGGCCTTGGAGAATACTAAAGAGGAAATTGAAGACTTGGAAAAGGAGGAAATTGACCTCCAAGACGAAGTAATGGAAGACAAGACTCAAAAGAGGAAGAAAAAATGGTTTGAGAAATATCGGTGGTTCTATTCGAGCGAAGACTTTCTAGTTTTAATCGGTAGAGATCAACAGACCAATGAGATGCTGGTGAAGAAGCATATGGAGGAAAACGACCTCTACATGCATGTTGACTTCGACGGTGCGCCAAGCGTCGTCATTAAAGACGGACAAAATGCGTCAGAGAAAACTTTAGAAGAAGCAGGAAGAGCAGCCGTCACATTCACAAAGGCCTGGAGAGCAGGTATAGGCGCAGCAGATGTCTACTATGTTGAACCCGATCAGGTAACCAAGGAACCTGAGTCCGGCGAGTATCTAAGTAAAGGCGCCTTCGTAATCAGAGGAGACCGAGAATATCTCCATAATGTGAAAACTGATGCAGCACTGGGAGTCTACAAAGTAGATGATGTATACCTTCCAATATGCGGGCCAGAAGAAGCTATAGAGGAGAACTGTGAGGAATATGTGAAGTTAAGGCCTGGAAGAACCAAGAAATCTGAAGTTGCTAAAACAATTAACAGAAAATTCCAGGACTATAAATTGGATTTGGATTATATTATCAGGTCTTTACCGCCTGGAGAATCAGAGATAGATAATTAGGAGTTATTCTTCATCTACTTTGTCAGGCATGAAGTTAGGAAGATCCGTACTGGAAATCAGGTTTATTCCTGAAGTCATCACCCATACTACCAGCACCCAGATGAAGAATATTGAAACCGGGACATTTAGCAAAGCAAATTCTTCGAATGGGACATTAGCAGTCCATAAACCTGCGTTATATGTCATTAAGGAAACTAAAAATCCTGTTAAGACTGTAATTCCCATTACTGCTCCGAACTTATCAAACTCTCCGTAGGCAATATTTGCAATTGTCCCCTCGCCTTTTTTCCTAAACTCAAAATATTCTATAACTAGCAGCAGGCCTACGAGCGAAGCTATAAACATTAGATAAGCTATATTAACTCCTAGATCTACAAACACGAGTACGAACGGCACTGCTAGAAGCAGTAGGCCTAGATGAACAAAGTATTTGTAGAAATCGCTGACGCCAAACTCATTTTGTAGCATAGTTTCGGCCTTGAAGACTTTACAAAGTATTCTGTAGATTGAGTATCCTGGCAGAGCTAGGATTCCGTAGAGGAAAACTACTTCTACCACCTCATTTATGAGGCCTACTCCCATGTTTTCCAGAGCCATCATTGAGAATATTCCGGGCCATATACCTGTTAGAAATGCTCCATAGACTTCTCCAAAGAAAGCTGAAAGACTTCCTATAACTAGAACGAATAGACCTCCGTTCAAAAGCGAGATATCGCCGCTTATCAAGGAGTGTTGATCGACCAAGAAGTAGTTTAGCGAATCGAAAAATATGAACATTCCAACACACATGAAAATGTAGACATCTCTTACTTGGCCTACTTCAGCAAAAAGATTGACTAACGCCAGAACCATAAGGAAAAGGCCTGAGGCGGCATAGAATTTCTCAAATAGGTTCTCCATAATTTCAGTGAGTCAAGCCTGAATAAAATAGTAACGCTCAACCACATCCAAATTTTCTAAGAAGTCAGAAGTAAGCCTATTGCTGCTGTTAATGTAATGGATAACAAGAAAGCACCAATCCATGCCAGCACAGTTCTGTGAATTTTATCATCACTCTTATTATCAGTGCCTTCTACAAGGCCTGAGCCAATCACGGCTGCCACAATCGCTAAGTTAAATGATACAGGCGCACCAATTTGAATACCTATTTGAGCCAGTATTCCGGAAGTAGCTAGTGCTGCAACGCTTCGTCTAGGCCCAACATTTGAGTAGTCATACGCCACCGCCTTAATTATACGGGGAGATATCATCCATGACCCCATTAAAATCGAGATTCCTCCTAGGAAGAGTAACGGCGTAATACCTAGGCCTGTGCTTTGTAGCGGACCTATTGCCAGGCCTACTGAGGCTGCTCCTGCAGTATAAGCAACATAGCTGCCCGATATTATCAGAAGATAATTAATTATTTTTTCAGAGCCTTCCTTAGGGATATAGGCTCTCATCAGCTTGGCAAGCGAGTAAGCAACAATTAGCGAAAATACTGGAGTCCCAATCCAGAATCCAAGAATCATTGCGAACTCCATCCAGTTCACTGCGTTTCCAAAACCTATTCCTGACCCTATAACTGCCCCTATTATAGTGAAAGCTGTCGGCATCGGATAATCAGTTAAGACACTTATAATTACTAGGCCTGCTCCAATCGTTAGAATTACTGCACCCTGTAAAATTCCTATCTCTCCTATCAACAGGCTTGAACCCACCGTATCCGCAACATTCTGACCCTGTATTACTGAACCGAGAAAAGCAAATATTCCGGAAAGTAGAGCCAGCTGCATAACATTAAATTTACCTGCAGAGTTAGCAGGAGCATAAGAAGGCGCAACACTAGACGCACCTATCGAAATACCCATAAAAACCGAGGCAACCAGTGCAAAAATAAAGATTAATTCCATCAGTTCTCTTCACTTTTCAAATTATCCATTAAACGAGATCGCTTCGACGAATCAGGAATATTAACTTCCATAGAGTAGCTTCCATCCTTATTAGCCCTAAGATCCACGGAAAACTCTTTTGCATCAAAGAAATAAGGATTTAACTTAATCATAATCTTGGAATATACTTGATGCTCAAATCCTCGAGCCATTTTTCTAGAACCGGATTCTACAGGTCTAGCCATTTTTCTAGAGGCTTCCTTTAACTCGTTGTTTGGATGCTTTCCCTTAGCTAGCTTTTTACCGGCTTCAACAGTTTTCCTACCGGCTTCTGAGAAATCCTTGATTCCATTCGACTTTTCTTCATTAGAACTCTTCTTCATGGACGCGGCCTTGACAGTCTTCTCCTCAATATCTTTTTTACCGTCTTCCTGTCTAGGCCTCCAGTCATCAAAATCGCTTATCGATTCATCCTCAACCTCATCTTCTAGGCCTTTCTCAAGTTTCTCCGCGAACTCCGCGACTTCTTCAATCTCGCCTTTCTTCTTCAAACCCGCATTCGTTTCCTCGAAGCCTTCATCAGTCATTCTATAATGCTTTAAAGGGAGAGCCAGCTTAAAAGTCTAACCTTTAATCACGAATTTAGAATTTCGGACTCGATAATTTCCTTCAATGACTTGAAAACTTTTTCTTTGGGTCTTTCACCATCAACTATCTCCCATCTTTCATATTCCGCGACCTTCCGTCCATTGAGGTTAGATTTCTTCATATAACTGTCATCCATCTCGTGCATATCCTTATCTTTGTCAGACATCCTTTCTAAGGCCTCTTTAGGAGATATATCTAAATAGAAAACTAAATCTGCATCAGGAAGATCAGAGTCAATAGCCTTGAAATCTTTGAGTTTATCCTCCCATTCCTCACCTTCAAACCCTACTAACTGATGAATCAGGTTTGCCTCTCTGTAACGATCGCAGACAATTATTCCTCCTTTAGACAGAAATTCTTCAATCAAAAGTCTGAACTGCTTCCTGTCAGCTGCGAAAATATCTACTATCTCCTTCATTTCCAGGCCTTCTCTATCACCCAAACGACCATCCAAATAGGCCTGAACAACTCTACCTCCAGGAGTCTGACTGTATGTAGGGAAAGATAATCTCCATACGCCGTTCTCTATAGTATCTTTCACTTTCTCTGCTGAAGGATCAGGATAGTTACCAGGCATCTTATCCATTATTTCTTTTTCAGTTTCAGAATCAATATTCGAATAACCAGAATCTCTCAACCATTCTACTATAAGGCCTGTCTGAGTCTCCTTACCAGAAGCGTCAGGCCCTTCTATTACGATAAAATTTCCTAGGAAACCGTTTTCTTTCACAGGAAAAGAGTTCCAAGTTTTTCTTTTTGTATCTGTCGTAAGGAGCTTTATCAAAACAAGACACTAAAAACAGAGTATGAAACACGAATACAAAACCATTGGAATAGCATCAGGCCTCGTCGCACTAAATATAGCTTTAATGTCGATTATTGCATTTACACCTCTCGCAGGCGTAATGGAGTACGTTTTCTCATATCTAATTCTCGGAGTACTGTTCTTCGGTGCCCTGTTAACTGGAGGCGTATGGATCGCCAAATCAGGAATCAGAAACAACAATAAAATAAAATCAGGCCTCGGAGTCGGGATACTGCAGATAGCCTACGGATTATTCGGAGGTGGAGTACTTAGTATGGCTCCAGCAAACTTGATGCCAATCATAATTGGAACAACTTTTGTCGCAACTCTAGGCCTTACAATTGCATCCGCAGCATTAGTCTACTTCACAGGCAGAGACTTCTCAAGCTTCGACAATTACTCAACTTACATGTTCCTCGGAGTCCTAGGCCTATCCTTATTCGGTACATTTCTGCCTTACTTTAGAGCAATAGCATTCTTCCTAGCATTAGCAGGCTTCCTAACCTATCTGATCTATGAGATCTATGTGCTCAGAGAACAGCAGGCCTCACCGCTGATGAACGGTCTCGGAATCTATGTAGCATTCATGGGAGTCTTCATCCAGATCCTGCAAATGGTGCTGAGATACTACTTGGAGGAATAAATTATGTCAGAGCTACCTAAACTAGTTAGAGACAAAATCCCTGAAATTATAGAGGATAACGAGGGAGAAGAAGCAAAATGGAAAAAAGTATCAGATTCAAAGGCTGAACAACTTTTAAGAGAAAAATTAGTTGAGGAATCCAAAGAATTTGAAGAAGAAGGCGAAATAGCAGAATTAGCGGATCTATACGCCGTTATGAAAGAATATATGGATAGAAAAAATATCTCTATCCCGGATTTAGAAGAAATAGAGTCTGAGAAAAGAGAAAAACGCGGCGGATTCAAAGACAACATACTTCTAGAGGAAGTAGAAGAGACTTGAATCGAAAGACAAATATGAGTAACTTCTACAGAATATGTTATGGAGCACCGTGATCTTTCTGAAGCAGATCCTGAAGTACATGAAGCACTGAAAAACGAAATGGAGAGGCAGGAACATGAAGGCCTTGAGATGATAGCAAGTGAGAACTTCGTGCCTAAACAGGTTCTACAGGCCCAAGGTTCGATCTTGACAAACAAGTATGCTGAGGGTTATCCGGGTAATAGATACTACGCCGGTTGTGAATACCACGACAAGATTGAGAACCTGGCGCGAGAACGAGCATGTG
>JAWOFP010000048.1:0-20555 GCA_046497485.1 Candidatus Nanohaloarchaea archaeon
AATGAGGGAAGCCGTTACCTTGAATGGAACTTTGTAGATGTAAAGGAAGGAGTTCCTTACGGTGTAACAGGAAGGCTGAACAGCGGGAGCGATCAAGGATTTGATCTATCGAATTATGATGTTTACACATGTAACTGGGAGTATCAAACTGATTCAAGCGGAGCAGTCAATGTTTCAGGCGATGTCAGAGAATTACATGCAATTTCAAGCGACTCAGGAACTTCCAATTTAAGCATTGCGGACTGGTCCGCAGCAACCAGTATTGACCCTGAATTTGCTAGAGTTCCCTCTCCACCAGTTTCATTTGAAGAGGGAGTTGCAGCAAGCAGGACAATGGCTGAAGCAATGGGCTGGCTTGAAACTCCTCAAACCATCTTTGATAACATTGGAGACTCTGTTATACCAGAAGGTGATCCTTCAGGAAGTACAACATTTGATGTATTAGGGTATGAAGGAGATGGAAGCCTCGTTGAGATTGTAACTGATGATACCTATACTCCTTTCTATGGAGATGAACAAGATGATAACTCATGTACCGCTATCAATCAATATGATAATCCGTACAGTAGTTATTCAGGTATCCCAGCATATTCAGATATTGATCATGTGTATTCAGCTTCTCCTCCTAGCTCCGATTGGGGGCCAGATGATGATGGAGAAGAGCCTGAATGGGAATGTCCAGACTGGTTCAACGATGGCCCTGGTATCAAAGGTGAGCCTGTAGAAGTGCCAACTGTAATAGACTTTATAGAACAAGATGGAGAAAGGCCTGATGCAGTAGAGTTTGGTGAAGAAGGTAATCCGATTGCGAACTTTATGGCAGCCTACAATGATCCTGGGAATGGAATGCTGAAACTAACTTACCAAGATCATCAAGAGCTAAATGAAAGCTTGAATGCCTGGGAGAACAGAGCTAACTGAGAAAAAAAGGGGGTTAGAGTACAAGTAAAAACACCTTCTTTTCCTAATTTATTCCTTTTTTAATTCAGGCCTACTATTTCTTCAATCTCATTTCTTCCTGCTGGTTCTGCTGTTTCAACTACTCTGTCATACAAGTTGGTTCCAAGGTTTTCATCTTGGACATATGCTAGAGTTGCATCTTCTAATGATTCATCTTCATCTATGTATACTGCTATCCTTCCGTTATCTGAGACGCTAGGTAAATCCTCATTATTTTCAGGATTTCTAGCCTCAAATGATGTAGCTTGATCTGTAGCTAAAGCCAGTTCAGCCACAGCAGAAGCAATATTGCTGACTGATTCTACATCACCTTCCTCAAATATCTGGTTAGAGGCCTCTTCAAGGAAATAGTCGTTCATTACATAGTTGGTGTTTGCAGTGTTTGCTTGTTCCGCCATGCTCATGATTGAGGCCTGTGTTCCTAAAGTCTTACTACTAGCATTCTCATCATCGATACCATCAACATAACCCGGCTCAAATCCAAATATAGTTGATCTAGCATATTTACTGTTACTTATATTAGTTAATCTGTTAACTACTGGTTCATCTAGGCCTTCCGATACTTTGGTAGGTCTTTGTATATACACTGTTTCAGTTTCGGCGTCTAGTTGTATTATTCTGTCTTGTGAGTTTTCAGGATTACTTACATTCATGGTCTTTAACCTGTTATCATCAATCTCATCGTTAACTCTTCGAGCTATTTCTGATGTTGTAAATCCTACTTCAGGTCCGCTTTGAGTAGTTCCGGGACTTCTTTTACCATCGATATCTGAAGCTATGTTTCCAGCTCTTGTTAATATTGTCTCCATCTGTTGATCTGGATTTAGGGAAGCTATTTCATTGAAGGCCTCAGAGTATTCAGGATTACTCTTATCATAGTCCCAGGCAAATTCGTCATTAACGTAGTTTAGGTGTGCCTCTCGGGCTTCATCCCCGTCTAGGTCATGTTGTGCGAAAGCCCAGGGCGTTTCAAAGTTTGAGGCCTGTTCTCCTTCTACTCTCCTATCTATCGGGAATGCTGAAGGAGTTTGTGTTACGAAGCTAGCATTGTATTCTTCCCCATTAATTGTTGCTGTGAGTTCAGTATCTCCATGCGGAAGCAATTCTTGCGGAAGGTATAGGACTGCGTTATCATCTTCAACTTCTAAATCACTTGAGGAAGCTTCATGACTACTTTCTTGGATACCGTTTGTTAACTGTAGAAGTATATCTGCGTTGAGTTCAGCAGTGTCTTGAGTAAAGTATACTTCATGGTTGCCTGGCTCGCTGTTCGCTGGATCTTTTTCAGAGAGGTTTGCATCGACAACTTCCTTCAAACCAGTTTCTAAATCTTCATCACTGTTGCCGTCTTCTGATGGATCTAGGTTATCGTCGTTTCCAGTCTCATACCCTTCATTATCTCTTTGGCATCCTGCTAGGCCGGCGGTTGCTCCTGCTCCTAGTGCTGTGAGCAGTTGTCTTCTATTCATATTGCCTGATCTTTCTGCCATTTATCTATCTTACCTCTTGATTATTTAATTTAATCCTGCTATTTGTTCCAGTTCTGACTTACTTGTTGGTTCAGAGTCAGTTGTTATATTATCGTATACCGCTCCATTATCTGTAACAAACATAGTCATGTCTTCCAAGTTATCGCCAGGATCTGCGGCCAGGCCTACATACATTGCATTTTGTAGACTTTCACCTACTTCGTAAAGAGGCTCTCCATTAATGTCATGGTTCACCATCTCTTCAACTCTGTTTAGGGAAGCCAGTGTATCAAATGCTTCTTGTGTATCTCCGTCTCCGAATAAATGTTCTTGTGAAATTATCTCAATAGCATAGTCATTTATTGGCTTTGTGCTAGATAGCGCAGGAGTAGTTGTGACTGCAGAGTTCAGAGAGTTAATTGCGTTCTCTGATTTTCTTTCATAATCAATACCTTCAATCTCTCCAGGCTCAAACCCATAAATCATGGCAGGATTTATCTTGTCTCCTTCAATCACTTTAAACTGTTCTTCCATAGGCCTTGATGTACCACTAGTACCCTGCCATATTAATTCATCTGATTCTGGGTTGTAGTGAATTATTTCGTCTAGGCTATTTTCTGGGCTTGAAGCAACAATTGTCTTCAAATCTGTATCATGTATGTCTCTGATTATTTGGGCTGCGCCATGACCTATTTCTTCTCCGCTCTGTGTCGTTCCTGTTGTTGGTGTATTAGGGACATCGTGTTCCATGTCCGACGCTATATCTCCAGCAATTTCTAGTATATCAAGCATTTCTGTACTTGGATCCATTTGTTCTATCTGTGCTATTCTATCGTCATAGTCACTCCCTAATCCATGAGTCCCATCATATAATGATCCATCTGCTATTGGTTCTCTAACAATTTTGTTGTTAAGATAGTTGTGGTGTGCCTGAATGGCTTCTTCCGTGTCTAAGTCTTGTTGTGCAAAACCCCATTCTGTTTGAAAACTTGAGGCCTGTTCTCCTTCTATGCTTCTATCTATTGGGAATGCTTGCGGAGTCTGAGTATTTATTTCGGCTTGTAACGGACCTTCAATGTCTTCGTCATGAAATTCTACTGATAGTATGCTGTCTCCATGAGTGAATAATGTTTCTGGGAGATTTATTGCTGCTCTATTATCTAGCTTAGCGATTTCATCTGCAGTAGTTTCGTATACTTGTTCTTGAACTCCATTGGTAACTTGGACGGTTACATCTCCTTCTAAGTCTGCTGTATCTCTAGTGAAACTTAATCCATATGTGTCGCCTTCATGTCTATTCAAATCGACATTTGATAAATTAGGATTAGGGGCGTCAGTAATACCTATCTCTTGTGGCTTATCTTGGCTTCCATTACTATTTGGATCATTAGTTTGATCATCTTTTGGCTCTAGTGCCTGGTTACATCCTGCTAAACTTCCTGTTACTCCTGCTCCTAATGCACCTAGAACCTGTCTTCTATTGAAACCATCTCCCATGTTATCCACTATGTAATAACAACACAGTAATGCTTTTTATATCTTTCTATCAATAACTAGACCGATTTTCAGATGGTTATGAAAGATTATTTAATCAGGCCTAGGTAATTCTATGATATGTATAGGAAGGCAGGTTCTATTCTACTTTTAGCTTTTCTAGCTTTACTGACTTTTTCTTTCTATGCTTCAACTTACGAGTCTTCTACTGGTGACGGAGGTTTTGGGGACGGTTCTGGCGGAGATAGTGGAGACGGCGGGCCTGGCGGAGGAAATTCTGAGGCTCCTGAAGCAGATTTTACTTGGACTCCAGATCCTCCTGAGGAAGGAGAGTCTGTCTCATTCCAAGATCAATCAAGTGAAGGAGCAAGCAGTATAACGAATTATGAATGGGCATTTGAGGACCATGGAACCAGTTCAGGATCAACCAGTTCTGTAACATTTTCAGATGGTGGAAGCTATCAAGTAACTCTCAAGGTGACAGATGATAACGGTGAGAGTGATACTGCGGTGAAAACTGTCAATGTTGAACATGATAATAGTGACGATGATGATCCGGGGGATGATGATTATCCTATAGAATGTCATGCACGAATAGGTGGAAGTCTTGTGGACAGCGATCAAGACGGTGATACAGGCCTTGATGATACTGGTTGTGTGGCTCCGTTGCCTGAAGACGATGTTGAAGGAGCTATATGGGAGAACCATATTTCCAGTACGATAACTGGAGACCCTACCTCAGGTACAGGTAATGCTGGAAGGCCTCAGTTCTATATGTCTAACTCTGCTACGATTCAAGGAAATGATCTAGATAATACAGTTAATGAAGATACCTATGATGATTCAGGTACTTATCCTGAAGCAGATATTTATTATGCAGACTATGAAGGAAGTGAAGGAGGTTCAAGAGAAGACTGGGGTTTCGGAATTCTAGAAGACACAACCTTTGATACATTCCCTGCTGAAGCAACAGTCCATAATGATAGAATAGTTCTTCCACCTCACAACCTTGATGGCGGTATGTGTGGGGATGGAATAGAGAATACTGGAGATTCTACTGATCCAAAGGGAGATGATGACTCAAGTTCTCCTCCAGATTCAAACACTGAGGGATATGATACTGATTGTCGGGCTGATTGGGGTAGGCGGTGGGAAAGATACGATGTATCCAGTAGAGGCTCAAAACAGCCTGGTGAACCTGGAGAGCAGTCAGGTTTTGAGACTGAAGATAATGAGATTAAATGTAGAGATGACAACATGGATTCTGAAGGAAATAACTTAGATCTATCATGCGATGACGGTAAAGATGCAAGTTGTTCTGATGGAGATAGTTCATGTCCTTGTGGAGGAGCTACAGGAAGTGATGGAGATAATGCAACTTGCGATTCTGCTGAGGATTGGAGCGAGGACGAAGGAAAAAGTTACTGGTACGAAAGCTCAGGTACTTTATACAAGGAAACTTGTGAAACGGATGGAACTGAAACATATGCGTCAGGTTCTAGTGGCAGTGATAAATCTTGTACAAATTATGATGGGGTAGATCTTGGTACAGGGGAATGCCAGTCATGTGTAGATGACGGAGATAGTGATTATTACGGAGGAGACTCAGATTCTGTTTCTGGCACAAATAGGGACTGGAAACAGGCAGATAGCCAAAACTGTGATACCCACAATACTGTAGATGGTGGAACTGATAGCCCTTATAGATATGCAAATAGTGACGCGGCAACTTATACTGATTTCACATCTTACTTTGACAGCGATTGGGGTTCAGAAGGAAGAGTGTGGTGCGGTTTCGATTATACAACTACTGTTGATGCAGACGGACCGCAAGGCCTAAGCGATGGATTTGTAGTTATAGAAGAAGGAGATATTGTTGCAACTGAAAACTTAGAAAGAAATGATGAAGTCGGAGATCATGTCTCTGTTGATGGTTCAAATATTGGGAATCAGGATACTTTCCTTAATCTAATTGATACTGGTTGTAACGGTAAAAGAACCTGTATGAAATATGTAAATTACTATTCTTACGACAGCGGTTACACTTTAAGCGATAATCCTTCTGCATCTGAAGTAGCAGGTTCAGCTGTTAGAGCTGATGAATCAAGAGCTTATACTGCTGATGAAAGCTATTCTGTCTGTAAGAATATCAACAGAATAAATGAAGAACACGGCGGCGGACATCCATTAATTGACTGTGACTATTCACAACCTCAGCCAAGCGGAGGGCATGCCGATATTTCCCCTCTACCTGAGGCCTGTGGAGATGATACTCAAGAACATGTAATGGTTTTTGATGGAAACGAGGTAGATCAGACAGTAGTTCAGGATTACCCTATTTACTATCAGGAATGTGTTTCATGGGACTCGGCCGACGATGAAGGTTATTTCTACAGTGAACACGGTCAAAGCCTTGATTCAAATAGCTGTGCTATTCAAGGAGAGGCTGTAGCAGAAGGAACAGTTGCAAATGTTGCTTCTACAGGCAATATTGGAAATACTGTTATTGATGAATCATTTGAGGAAGGTTCAGATAGTCCTGACTGGGAAGTCTGCCTAAATATTGATCAAAGTAACTCGAATACGCCATACAATCACAGGTATAATGATGCTTCAAACACGGCATTTGGAGGGCAGTGGTACGATCTTGATGATGAAGTAGTTAACGATTACTTGAGATCAAATGAAGGAAGATTAGGCCTTTCAACGGATCAGAGAGCAGGCTCTCCAAGATACATTGATTATTACTACGGTGAGAATCCTTCTCCTTATGATGCAGAATATAATCCTGAAGGCGGTCGAACAGGGACTTCTCTGGTAGCTGATTGTGGACCTCTTCTAGATGGCTGTGGAGAAAATCAAGGAGATATTAGAGGAGCTGTAAATGATAATGAGGGAACCTTCTTCGGTTTCTTTGAAGAAGATGCATGGGACGATGATGCTCATCCTCATGGAGGGCCTTCTAATGAAGGATATACAGCGAGAATAGACTGGTTGTTCATTGGACACATGAACATGATTAAGAGCCTTCAGGACATTTCAGGGGACAGTCGTTACAACGGCCAGATTTCATCTGGGCATCCTGATTACGAAGATTTCAGCAGAGAATGGTATGAAAACACTATGATAGATGCAGATAACTCTGTGCTTTACTCATATACCCTGAATAATACCTGGGTTATTGACTCTACAGGAGCGCCATATCCAGCTTACTCAGTAGATCTCTCGAATGGAAATAATTACGAAGACAATGACAACATACTAGAGGAATCCGACAGATCTCTCGGAGTACATTACAATGTAGATTATACAGGAGACAGAAGAACCGGTCCTGACAGCAGTTTCGATGTTAAAACTGACAAAGCTATGGGTAACTCCTTGGCAGTACTATCCAACAATGCGATGAATGATGAGGAAGGTAATGAGATAGAGAGCGGTGAAGCTTTCTGGATCGATCCTGATGATATAAGATATCATTTAGATGAAGGAAACCTGGCAAGATTAAATGGAGGAAGTCTCGAGCAGATTCCAGATAGTGACTGGAAGAATCTAGCAGGAATATTTGAAATAGATTTGACCGGCCCAGACTCAGGTCTCGGATGGGATTATGGGAAGGACAGTTATCAATCAAGTGGAAGTTATGATCCTGATGATCCTGATTTCGGAGATGAAAGCCATGTTGTATTTACCGAAATCGCTTGGGAGAATGATAGTTCCGGAGATGTAGTTGATCCGCTTGAACCGCCTATGTGTGGAGATGACAGCCGAGAATATCTGCTTGAAGAGCAAGGAGAAGCCGATAATACTGAACAGTTTACAGGTACTTATGTCTGTGCTACGACCCCAGACTATTGTGTATACGACAGGAATCTGTATGAATCTGGCGAATATGAGCAGGCTAACGAGCCTGGTGAAGAAGAAGGAAGACTGAAGCAGGACGAAGAAGTTTGTTCCCAAGATGACCAAATTCATGAGCATCCTATCTGGTTCGATCAGGACTATGCCCAGTACAGGCCTGATGACGATACTCAAGAACTTTGTAATGCTAACAGTCTTTACGGGCCTGAAGGCCAGCAATGGATAGATTACGATGAAATAAATAATAACCCTCACGCATTCACAGGAGGAATTGATGACTCATGGAGTGAGAGATTGGACCAAGGAAGTCATGCAAGTCTTGAATCCGATTATGAAGGAGAAGAGTGGACTAATCATCCTTTAGATGCAGGTTATACCCCAGTACAAACTGGGTTTGATAGTGATAGAGTGGCTGATCCAAGCGAGATAGGAATGGAGTATGGCTTCTGCGGCGGGGATGATACTTCAGAATACCTAATTCATCAGGATTCTCAGAGTGAATATGTGGAAACCGATCAGTCAATTCAGGGAGTTGCAGCAAGCCCTGATAGCTGTGTATTAGACAATTCAGAGTATTCAAATATTGATTCAGATGCATTGGACAAAGATCATTTCACTGAGGCCCAGCTTCAAGATGAAAGAATGCTGTACAATGAAGGAGACTCGGTAACGTTTGACTCAGGAGACACACGGAGAACTGTTGCATGTTACGGCGGACAATGGTGGAGCTCCTGGCCTATAGTATTCATGGAGGATACAGCAACTGTAGATCTTGGTGAAACAGGATTCACATCTTTCAGAATCATTAATCCTGATCAAGAGTCAAAGACTTTCGAACTAGGAATTAATCCAAGAGGTTCAGGAGAAACAGCAGATGACTTAGACCAAATGGTCTCATTCGAAGATACGGGAACAAATGATATGACAGTAACAGTTCCAGGCCAGAGCTCAAACACCTATAGACTTGAAATTCAGGCAAACAGAGAGATAAACACTTCTGGCGCATCAGGAACGGATATTGAGGTATTTGCAGAGTCTTCAGATGGAAGTCTGGATGGTGAAGACCAAGTAGACATTGCTACTAGAGATCGGAACTCGGCGGGTTCAGGAGAATCGAGAACTATTCCAGGCCTGACACTGTTACAGTTAGCAGTGATTGCAGCGGTCTCTAGCTTGATATTTTTCAGAAATTAAACTAAGAAAATAGGTTTAGAGGTTGAATAGACCTTTCTCTTTTTCTACATTGGTTGTTCCGTGAACTCTTTTTGCGTGTTTCTCTACTGTTTCTTCTTTTGAGAATACTTCGCCGCATTCTGTGCATTCTAGGACTTCTGCCATAATCTGTGTTATGTATAAAATCCTTAAAACAATTCACTTCTCTAAAGAGTTTATGAGTCAGGAACTCGGGATTACGGTCGATAAGCATCAGGATACTTCAGAATGGTATACACAGGTAGTACAGAAAGCAGGCCTTGCAGATTATGCGCCTGTAAAGGGTTGTATGGTGATTAAGCCCTATGGCATGAAGCTGTGGGAATCGATCAAGGAAGACTTTAATGATAAGATTACTTCGACGGGTGTGGACAATGCTTACTTCCCGCTATTCATCCCTGAGTCCTATCTTGAAAAAGAAGAGGATATAGTTGAAGGATTTGACCCGGAAGTTGCCTGGGTCACCCATGGCGGTGAGGAAGAGTTAGAGGAACGACTTGCTGTAAGGCCTACCTCCGAGTCTATAATCGCACCTTTCATGAGTGATTGGATCCGCAGCCACCGCGATCTACCGCTTAGATTAAATCAATGGGCCAATGTAGTCAGGTGGGAAGCGACCGATACTAGGCCTTTCCTCAGAACCAGAGAATTTCTCTGGCAGGAAGGACACACAGCACATGCAACAGAAGAAGAAGCAGATAAAGAGACAATGCTGAGACTTGAACAGTACCAGGAAGTAATTGAAGACCATTTAGCTATACCAAGTATTTTGGGTTACAAGCCGGAACACGACAAGTTCCCTGGCGCAAAATATACTACAACAATCGAAACCTTGATGCCTGACGGAAAAAGCATTCAGTCAGGAACCTCTCATCAGCTTGGGCAGCATTTTGCCGAGGCCTTCGACATAAAGTTTGAAGATGAAGAATCCGAAGAACAGACAGCTTGGACCACAAGCTGGGGTCTCTCAACTAGAACAATCGGAGCATTAATCATGGCGCATGGAGACGACGATGGACTAAGATTGCCGCCAGAAGTTGCTCCAACACAGATAGTAGTCGTCCCAATATTCCAAGAAGATAACCAAGAAGAAGTTATGGATTACGCAGAAGAAGTAGTTGAAGGCCTAGAAAATAGCTCTGGATGCGGCTGTGAGAGCTGCAGCTGCGGCTCAGATCTGCGTGTCAAGTTAGACGATCGGGAACATAGAACGCCTGGCTACAAATTCAATGAATGGGAGCTGAAAGGAGTCCCGCTCAGAGTAGAGATAGGTCCTAACGAAGTAGAAGACGAAGCAGTTACAACCGTTAGAAGGGACAATGGGGAAAAAGAAATGGGGGTCGATAGAGAAGAATTCATTGATTCAGCAGAAGAAATTCTGGACGACATTCAGGCCTCAATGTATAATGAGTTGGAAGAGTACTTGCAGGAAAATATTAGAGAAGCAAGCTCCAAGAATGATATTCTTTCAACTATTGGAAAGAATAGAGGCTATGTCAAGACCAAATGGTGCGGAAAAGAAGAATGCGAGGAAGAAATCAAAGACCAGGTCTCAGCAGAAATTGTAGTCCTACCGTTCCAGGAAGACTCTAAACCAGCAACAATCCAGGCCTTAGAAGAAGAGATAGAAGGAGAATGCGCAGTCTGCGGACAAAAAGCAGAGAGATGGGCCTATTTCGCAAAGAATTACTGACTAAACTCTTGCACCTAAGTTGGGAAAAAGGAATTTCTCAAAATCTGCAAGCCATATTTAAAGTTTTAATTTAATGTTGTTATCATGCAGTCACGATTTTATGATGTTGCTGAGGCAGGTTCAGAACTTGCGTATCAAGGCAATAATCAGGATTTACCTTTTGAGTTCTATGAAGAACTTGTAAGGGAAAATGATATTGAATCAAATAGTAGATTGAGAGATACAAAAATTGATAATGTTGTTTTAGACTTAAGCACAGCACTTAGTGGTTACCTTAACCATTCTTGGTCTTCAGAATTTGATGTCGGAAGCGATAGAGTATATGAAACATTAGATAGGGTATTTGGCTCTGATCTTGGACTCCACTGGGAACCAAGCGGAGAAGATTTTACTGAAGGAACATTTCATGATAAAATAAATCCTAGAGAAATTTTTCAAAGTATAGCTCAGCTTTCCGATACAGCTGACATTTATTACCCTGATCATTTACAGGATGGATTAAAGGCAGCTAAAAATAATCATTTATCAAATCTTAAAACCCAAGGTTTTAGCTCTTACCAAGAATTTGTTGCCAAGAAAGATGATTACAACAAATTTTGTTCACAGATTATCACTGCATTAAATGAAGAAGCAATAGAACTTCATGCAATGAGAGATGCTGGAATGTACGAAGAAGCAAGTAACGGATACGACCATAATAGCTTCAATAGCCTGAGCTTCACTGAAGATGATGTTATTATAGATGCAGCAGCAGAATTAGATGGAAATACCGCAATTGCAACATTTGATAAAGACTTCATAAAATCTGATCTTGCAGCATTTCCGCCTCATTTAATTTCACAAATATGGAAATAATCTAGATCATCTTATAGAATCATGATACTCAAAAACATTCGATATTTAGTCACTCAGAACTCTGAGAGACAGATTTTGGAGAACATTGATTTGCAGATTCAAGAGGATAAGATTTCAGGCCTTGGCAGGAATCTTTCTACTGAAGGACATGAAGTAATTGATTGCAGTGATAAGGTTGTGATGCCTGGATTGGTTAATGCGCATACTCATGCTGCAATGACTTTGCTTAGAGGAATATCTGATAACAAAGAGTTACAGGCCTGGCTTGAGGAGGATATCTTCCCTGCAGAAGAAAAAATGGGTCCTAAGGAAGTTTACATTGGATCTCTCTTGGGCTGCGTGGAGATGCTTGAATCCGGTACAACTACTTTCAATGACATGTATGCTGAAATGGATGAAGTCGGTAGAGCCATTGATAGAACGGGTATAAGAGCTGTTCTCGGTAGAGGCCTTATGGATATGGACGATCGAAAGGATGAGAGAATGGATGATGCACTGGAGTTAATCAAGAGATTTGAAGATCATGATAGAATCAAAACAAATATTGCTCCGCACTCGATCTACACTGCTTCTGAACAGCTTTTGAAAGAATCAAAGGAGGCCTCT
Organism: Candidatus Nanohaloarchaea archaeon; assembly: GCA_046497485.1. Lineage (GTDB taxonomy): Archaea > Nanohalarchaeota > Nanosalinia > Nanosalinales > Nanosalinaceae > B1-Br10-U2g21. Next base: position 12,148 of record JAWOFP010000048.1, read on the forward strand.
GAAATTCTCGGGAAAAAGCTGCATACCCATGTCTCTGAAACGGAAAAGGAAAACAGTGATTCAATGGATGAGAGAGGCCTTACTCCTGTCCAGTATTTGGATGAATTAGATCTTGTGAATGAGGATTTGATAGCGGCTCACTGCGTTCATTTGAAGGAAAGAGATAAAGAAATATTAAATGGTAAAAATGCAAGCATTGTTCACAATCCTTCCGCTAACCTAAAGCTTGGTTCTGGGATGGCTGACATACCTGAACTAGTTGACAGAGATATTAATGTAGCACTGGGCACGGATGGAGTGGCGTCAAACAATAATCTTAATTTATTTGAGGAAATGAAGATCGCTTCTATACTTCATAAGAGGAAAAGCCCGGAAAACATCACTGAGCGACAGGTTCTTGATATGGCTACGATTAATGGTGCAAAAGCTTTAGGCCTGGAAGATGAAATCGGTTCAATTGAGATAGATAAGAAAGCCGACTTGATAACTATTAATCTCAACAGGCCTGAAATGAATCCGGTTCACGGGAAGAGAGGAATAATATCTAACCTGGTTTATTCTTTCAGCGGGGATGTTGATGAGGTTATAGTTAATGGCGAACTAGTTTTAGATAAAGGAAGAATATTGGGTATTGAGGCCTCAGATTTATCTGATTCTGTGAATAAATTAGGCGGAAGGATTAGATAGCTATTATCTCTGAATTACTGTAGTCTGTTTCTGAAGCAGTTTCTTCAGCAGCCATTCCTGTCCCTCTAATGAATTCCGCTGCTTCTTCCACAAACTCTTTTTCTATCCTTTCTTTTGAAGGCCTGTACTGCATCTCTAATGCATCTCGGTTCTCTCCGTTAAAATCTATTTTCCCTGGATTGAATCCGCAGTACTCGAATCCTTCTCCTTCTAGTAATGTAGCAGCTCCCGGTAAATAATCGCTGTTAGCATCAAGTGTCAACCCTATCCAGTAATCGTTACTTTCGCTACCGCTATTTTCCAGTCGTTCTTCCGCTGCTGATATTTCGTCCATTACATCTTCCCAGGTATAGTTCCCCATTTCTGATTCGACTATTTCTATCTCAGCGAAGTTCATAGGGTCTTCAACTACCTTCGGTTTTACTTTGTAGGAACCATCTCTATGGTCAGATCCGGAATTGTTAATCGTTCTTTCTATTCTTTCAAGACCTTCACTTCTTTTACTGTTGATATTTTCTCTACTTAATTCGACTATGTCTTCTGCCTCTTCTGGGACATATACTTCTGACTGATCGTTCTCAATTAAGCTATCGGCCCAGAGCATGTCAACTACTGTTACTCTTCCTTTCCCTTCGTAGGCTTGAGGGAACTTTTTGTCATACACTCCTGTAACTGCAAAATCGTGTTTGTCAGCGGTATGTTGAGTGGCTGCCGATTTATCAGCCAGTAACTGTGTATATATTATCTCAGATTGAGGTTCAGGCCTTGAGACCATGTCTTTCGCTGTCTCTAAACGATTCATGAATAATTCATCGTATACTGAGTTGTCTGAAGGCGTCCTTGAGTTTCTGTATTCTGGGTCTATAATAGTTGATCCTAGTTCTAGAAGATTGTCCTGAAGTTTGAGAGATCCTACGCCTAAGAACTCATCATTGTTTTCGACAGTTCTCACTATCTCAGGGTTCTCTTGACGATCCCATCCAGCTCTTATTTCTTCAGGTTTCTCAGCGCCTCTAAGTTGATCATTCATATCATTTAAGAACTCTTCCAGCAGATCTGAATTAACATACATTCCATAGTAGTCTAGGTATTCTTCGATGAAAGTTTCTGTAATATTTTCTGCTTCTTCAGGCCTAGAAAGCCGTATTATCGGATCTATTTGCTGCGATTTTGACAAGATTTATGCACCATGGGGTAATGTGTATTTTTTCATGTTTTAGTAAGTCACCTGTAGAATGTGTTTCTCCAAGCTGGGAAAAAGAGAAACGTTATTCAGAAGTAATAGAAATAGCTAAAGCTGTCGATAAATCTAAAGATATTTGATTTACAGCTATTAACCATGTCTTAGAATCTTAATCTATTATTTAAGTAACTTTTGTTATGAAAGCCTGAATACAGTCATAGTAGTCCTCGAGACTACTGATTACAAGATATTCTCCATCTTCATGAACATTATATCCTTCAGGACCGAAGACTACTCCAGGAATTCCTTGCTGTGAAAAATGCCTTACATCGCTGGCAGGTTCTTTCCGCGTGATTTCAACTTGTTTATCTATAACGTCTTCAGATACAGATTTCAGTTTTTGAACAACGGAATTGCCAGCATCAGTATCAAGCATAGGATCTACAGCATTAATCTCAAAATTTAGGCCTTCAATATCCATTATATCGTTCTCTATCTGTTCTGGATCATATTTTTCCGTATATCTGATATCTAGGCCTGCTTCGGCATAATCAGGGACGACATTTACTGCTCCTTTTGAAGTGAAATTTCCGAGATTAACTGTTGTGCCCCATTCCTCTTTCTCTGTGCTGAAGTTCTTCTTCAACTGAAAGTATTTCTCCCATAGTTTTTCTGCTGCGTTTTCACCGTTCCATGGTCTTGAGCCATGAGCATTTTTCCCTTCGGCGGAGATTGTTGCTCTGACTACTCCTTTCTGCTTGTTAATTATTTTCAGGTATCCATCGGTATTGTTTGGCTCAGCGCTGATAACAAACTCTGGGCTGTAAAAATTTTCAACCAGGTATTTGGCTCCATTAAATCCTCCAACTTCTTCATCGGATACAATCATCAGGCCTATTGATGGATGATATGTCTCCTTCAACACCTTCATTAAGCATGCAAGGCCTGACTTCATATCTGCTGAGCCTCTGCCGTAGAGCCTACCATTTCTTTCAACAGGGTTGAACATTTCATCTTCTCCATCTACTACATCTAAATGTCCATGAAGCATTAATTCTGGGTCTTCAACATTTTTTACAACTAGGCTCTTTACCCCCTCTTTTTCATGTTCAGAGATTTTCAGTCCTGAACTTTCAAAATATTCTCTGATATAGTTTAAGGCCTTATCAAATTCCTCGTTATTTCCCTTAACTGTTTTGAACTTGATTATGTCTTCTGTGACATGGAGTATTTCATCTTCAGCTGAGTTCATCTATTTCTATTTTAGTTTTCATGAATTATTTGATTTTGGATCCGAAGTATCCTGTCAGTAAAATGCATAATGCGATGAATGATAGGCTGTACTCGAAGAATATAGGCCTGTAGTTTAGGAAAATCATTAGTGTTACTGTGATGACGGTTACTTTTCCTATTCCAAAGAATATCTGTCTCATCATGAAGTATTCTATCAAGTCTTTTTCCTGGGCTCTTCTTGAGGCCTTTGTGAAGATAGGTAGATTAACCAGGGTATATGTTAATCCGTGAAGTGTCGATACTATAAGCGCTTGAAATGTTGAAGTTACTTGAGACATTAGAACTAATGTTATAGCTGCTAATACTGCGCCTGTAACCAGTACTTTAGGCCTATTATTTTCGTTCATGTATCTTCCTACTGCAAAACTAGTAGCTGCGCCTCCGACTGCTATCAGTGTTCCAGCGCCTCCAATCTCTAGACTTCCTCCTATAACAATAGCCAGATAAATGGGCCAGACTATTTTTTCTCCTACGCTGTGTGCGCCTTCAAAACTATAGGTTAGAACTTCGCTTAATTCTAAGTCTTTAAAGAATTTAATGAAATCGACTTCCATTCCTTTACGGTGCTCTAAAGTAAAAAATAGAGGAATGAAAGATGAAAACATGAGTAATGCGGCTGATCCAAATAAATGATTGAATGTACCGTAGAACAGGATTAGGCCTCCGGTTAATGGAGATATTATAGCTGCTAGAGAGGGCATTGAGAAGAATAGGCCTGCTTCAGACTCTGTCTGTTCTTTATCGCTTCCTTCAGCGAATTCGGGGTTCATTCCGGCCCAGTAAAGATTGAATCCTGCTCCGCCTATAACTGCGGAGAGTTATAAGATATTTGTGACATCAGCAGCTCTAAGAATTAAGTAAAATGACAGAATAAATATTGAAGATATTAGAGAGATATGTTTGTAGCCTATCTTAGATGTCAAGATACCGAATGGATATGGAACTAGAATGCTCATTCCATAATAAATCATGAAGAAGTAGAAAACTGATGTAACTGGGAATCCTGCTTCAAGTATGTAAAAAGGAATGAAAATTGCGATAAGGCCTTCAGCGAACTTGAACAAAAATCTGTGTAATAAGATTTCTTCTACTTCCGTCCTGTTTTTCAGGAAGTTGGCTGGGCGTGAGTTTTGTAATCCGTTTAACACATTTTGAATTACAGTTTGCGTGTATTTATTAGGATGCCAAGACTTAGGCTAACTGATTACCTATATAAATTTGAACCGAGAATTGTAGTATAGAAGGTTGGTTATTGACCTGAAATTTTTCTAGTTCGGTGATATATTTATGGATAATAAAGAAGATGATAAGGTAGAAGAGTTCAAAACAGGGACTACAACAGTCGCATTAACAACAGAAAACGGTGTAATTCTTGCAGCAGATAGAAGAGCCTCAATGGGGCATTTAACTGCTTCAAAATACGCCAAAAAGATTTACAAATTGGACGACAATCTAGGCCTGACAATTGCAGGAAGCGTTGGAGACGCCCAAAGAATCGTTCGAATGATGCGATCCCAGTTAAAGCTTCACAGACTGGAGACAAAAGAACTTTCAGTCAAAGGCGCAGGAACACTTCTATCAAACATTTTACACAGCAGTAAAATGATGCCTTACATGAACCAATTCATCCTTGGAGGCCTAGACGACGGAGAAGGAGTACTTTACGACTTGGATCCGGCAGGAGGCCTAATGGAGCACAGATACTTTACAGCTACAGGTTCAGGAAGCCAGATGGCATACGGAGTCCTTGAAGACCATTACGAAGAAGGAATGGACCATGAAGAAGGTAAAGACCTTGCTCAGAGAGCCGTCAAATCCGCTATGGAGAGAGACACCGCATCCGGAAACGGAATCATGGTAGCTGAAATCACAGAAGATGGATTCAACATAGTTGAAGAAATGGAAGCAAAACAGGTAATGGAGTAGGCCTGTCACATAAACTACTCTTTATCTAATTATAATCAGAGGTTTTAATTCTTGACAATGGAAGAACTAGACGATGTAGAAAGCATGCTGCCACCAGGAGCAAATATCTCAGATATACGCTTCGAGGCATCAGACATAGTACTATACACAGACAGCAAGGACTTTTTCCTTGACAACAGCGAGACAGTGAGAGAGCTAGTCTCAAAACTGAAAAAAAGGATAGAGGTAAGGCCTACATCAAAACTATTCAAAACTCCTGAAACTGCCGAAGAAAAAATTGAAGAAGCAGTGCCGGAAGAAGCAGAGTTAGAAGATACCATCTTCCAGCCAAGCCTCGGAAAAGTTATAATTAGAGTAAAAAGGCCTTCAAAACTGAAAAATGCAGAAGACAAAATTAAAGAAGAGGCCTTATGGAGCCCACAGTTCGAAAGAGTTCCAGCTATCGACTCGAAAATTGTAGATAAAGCCCGTGAACTAACAGTTGAAGACCCAGAGTTCAGAAAAGATTTCCTACACGACGTAGGAAAGAAAATCAGGCTAGATAAAAGCGTTGGAGATGAATGGATCAGGATTTCAAGTCTCGGAGGCTTCAGACAAGTCGGAAGATCATGCGTACTCGTCCAAACAGAAGAATCAAATGTATTAATGGACGCAGGAATCAGTCCTGGCGCAGAACCAGGATCTCCAGAAAACTACCCTTACTTGAATGCCCCAGAGTTGAATCTTCAGGATCTTGACGCAGTCGTGCTTTCACACGCACACATGGACCACTGCCTAACACCAGAAACACCTGTAACAATGGCGGACGGTACAAGAAAACCTATCGCACAAGTAGAAAAAGGCGAGAAATTAAAGACTGTGAACTGGGAAACTGGAGAAGTAGAAGAAGGGAAATGTACAGGCACTAAGGAAGTAAAGGATGAAGAATATCTTGAGATAGAGACTAACTTCAATAACATCAAAGCTTCAGAAGATCATAAATTCTTCAAATTTGAAGAGTTAGAGGTTAAAGAAGTCAAAGCAGAAAAACTTGAACAAGGAGACTTAATCCCAAGAAAATCTGTGCAAAGACCTAAAACTAAGAATATAGAACTTGAAGAACCCGAGTTTAGCGAAAGAATAAGCTTGACAGAAAAGGCCAAATCAGAGCTTATTGAGAAACGCCAAGAGAAAGGCCTATCGCAGAGAAAGGCATCTAAGAACGCAGATAAAGGAATCAATTTTGTAAATGATTTAGAAAACAAATATGACTCGGTTTACAAAGAAAATCTAGAATCACTCCTTAATCTATATAATATCGATAGTAAACAGTTTTTCATAGATAATGATGTAGAAAAAACGGTTTACCCCGAAAATCTGAACAGTAAATTAGCACAATTTATAGGCTACTTCTATGGAGACGGGCATAGAGATGTAAATAGATTAAGATTGACAGATAAAAACCGAGAATGCCTTAAAGAATACAACGATTTGGTTGAATCGTTATTTAACTACAGAGGGAATATCAGAAATCATCCTGACCGTAGTAAGGAAGCCTATACTCTAGAAATTAACAACGTTGGGATAGTCAAATTTTTAGAGGATAACTTTGAAGGAATTTATCTTAACTCCTCAGAAGGCACTATACCCTCAGAAATTAAGAGAACAACTCATTCGAACATGAAATCATTTATCAGAGGCCTGTTTGATGCTGAAGGAGATATAGGAAACATAATCAGGATCTCCCAAAGCAGTAGTGAAGTACGAAAAGAGATTCAAAACTTGCTCTCATCAATAGGTATTAAGGCTTCTAATTCTGACAAAGATATCAGAGTCTCAATTTCACAGAATGTCGAGATTAAGAAGTTTATTGAAAAAGTAGGATCATCTCACCCTGTAAAGAAAGAGAAACAAGAAAGATTGTTAGAATTGATAGAAGACTCCAATTCTAGAGAGTTAATGCCGGTTAGATCTGAAGATCTCCACAGGATATTGGAGGAAGCAGGAATGACTGGTCGTGTTGGAGGAAGCCCTAACTACAAGAACTTAGAAACATGTCTTGTGGACTGGTATAGGAGAGATTCAGATAGTTTGGCAGGTAAAGAAACTGTAAAGACTTTGATTCAAACTTTAGAAGAAAGAGTTACTGAGTTAAAATCAAAAGAATCCGATAATATTCCTGAAGCCAGGAAGTCTATCTCTGTAACTAGAGAAACTGTTGTCAATTCTACATCAAGTAGTATGGATCACGTCCAATTGATTGAAGATAAAGGGAAACCGATAGCGGTCCAAGAAGAAGTATCAGAATATCTAGAAACCCAGATAGAGTCAGCTATTACAGATACCCTAGAAAATATTGAATCATTGAAAAAATTGCTTTCTATGGATGTTGAATGGCATCAGATAAATAACATAGAAAAAGAAAATAACGAATACGGATATTTAGTGGATATCAGAGTTGATCCACATCATAACTTCATTGCAAACGATCAAGTAGTTCACAACTGCGGAATGATTCCTTACCTATACAAAATGGGTTATGATGGCCCGCTTTACTGCACAAAGCCTACCCGTGACATGATGATCATGCTATGCCTGGACTACATAGGCCTAGCGCATTCAGAGAATAACACGGCGCCTTACGATTCTTCAGCAATCAAGAAAGCAGTGAAGAGAACAATTACACCGGACTATGGAGAGGTAACAGATATCACTCCTGATATGAGATTAACACTGAAGAATTCTGGTCATATTATCGGTAGTGCTTTAACTCATCTTCATGTTGGGGAAGGCCTCCATAATATCCTGTACACAGGAGACTACAACTATGATACTACAGAAACTCTTCGTCAAGCGGATACAGATTTCCAGAGAGTTGAGACAATGATCACAGAATCTACCTATGGCGGTAGAGACGATAAGCAGACGCCTAGAGAGGAAGCTAACAAGAAGTTCCTTTCAAAGGTTAAACAGACATTGAGCAAGGGCGGAAAAGTTATTGTACCTGTTTTCGCAGTAGGCCGCTCACAGGAGGTTCTTGCTTTGCTCGCTGATGAGATGGATCGAAGCTACTTTGATTACAATGTCTATGTCGATGGAATGATCAATGACGCAAACGCTTTGCACACAGCTTACCCCGAGTTTCTTTCAAAGAAGATTCAGAACAAAGTAATCCGGAAGAACTCGCCGTTCCTCAAAGAAAATATCAAGGCGATCGGCAGCTACAATGAGAGACAAGAAGTCTACGATGACGATGCATGTATCATCCTAACTACTTCAGGATCGATTACAGGAGGTCCAATTATGTCATACTTGAAGAGAGAGGCCTCAGAACCTGAAA
>JAWOFP010000021.1:0-16317 GCA_046497485.1 Candidatus Nanohaloarchaea archaeon
ATTGAGGCCTCAGTCTTTGAATGAATCCATTCATTATCCTTTCTAACCCATTCTCCGACTTTTCTCAAGTCTTTGCAGTAAGAAGAGTATTTCCTGTTTCCAGGCTTCGCAACTAATTGTGTATTACCGTCATAGTAGATCTCATATTCTCCTCCTGAAGGTCCGGTAACTTTCATCTCCTCCTCTTTCACCTCTTCAACTGTTAGAGGAGTCTTCCTATCGCTGAACAGGATTTTATCACCTTCCTCAAATTTTTCAAATTTCACGAAACTTGTTTAGGATATCATCTTTTTGAATCAATAACAGGCCTGAAACCAGCGCCAGTATACTCAGCGAATAGGCTGCAATTTTGGCTGGAAAAGTGTACTCAGTGTAAAGCTCGGTATGCGTTCCGAAGGTATAATCTATGAAGTCATTAAATTTATACCAGAGAAAAGCCCCAACTAGAGCTTTCAGACCAATATTCTCCCATTTGAACAGTAAGAAGGCCTGTATAGCCATCGCAAAATGAGAGATTAACATAAAGCTGTATAGAGCGATAGAGTTACCAGTGAAAAATATCTCTGAGTAATAAGTTATGCAGAATACTGTCCAAAGCCCGTACTTGAAGTTAGAGATAAATGCTAGAGCATCCAGAGCTGGAAGGCCTCTATTATCCGCATTTAGATATAATGAGACTGCGAAAAGTAGTGTTGCAATAGGAGAAGCAGGCACAAAGATCCATAGAAGCGGATCAGTTGTGAGAAGCTGGTTGCTGTAATAGTAGAATCCAAATAATGTTCCAAGTAAGTTGACTATAGCTATCAAATACAGAACCTTTCTTTCAAATATTTTCTCCAGCATTAAATGAAAGTTGAGGCCTTAGTGTTTGTAAAAATATCTCCCACATCTTGATTTATGAGTTTGATAAAAGCAGAGAATCTTTCGAAGACCTTCAAGATTTACAGTCAAGGCGAGGGAATTAGAGGCTATCTGAAATCTTTTGTGAAAAGAGATTATGAAGAGGTTCACGCGGTAGAAGGCCTGAATCTAGAGATTGATAGCGGTGAGATGATCGGCTATATCGGATCAAATGGTGCTGGAAAGTCAACTACTGTTAAGATGCTGACAGGAATTCTTGAACCAAGTTCGGGAGAGATTGAGGTTGATAAGAGAGATCCTCACAAGCATAGAAAGAAGAACGCGATGAATATCGGAGTAGTCTTCGGACAAAAAACTCAGCTCTGGTGGGATCTACCTGTAAAAGAATCATTCAAGCTTCTGAAGGAAATCTATGAGGTCTCAGACAAGGCCTACGATGAGAGAATTGAGGAGTTCAATGAAGTTCTGCAGCTGGATGAGTTCTGGGAACAACCAGTAAGAAAGCTTTCACTGGGTCAGAAGATGCGATGTGAACTAGCCGCAGCATTTCTCCATCATCCGAAGATTGTCTATCTTGATGAACCTACTATAGGCCTGGATGTCGCAGTAAAAGAAAGAATCCGGGACTTCATCCGTAAGATGAATGAGAATGAAAACATTACTGTAATGCTGACAACCCACGATATCGGAGACATAGAGGACCTATGTAAGAGAATCGTTGTACTGGATGAAGGAAAGAAGATTTATGATGGCTCATTGGATAAACTAGTAAACAGATTCTCTTCCCGGAGACTGGTTATGCAGGTTGAAAGGCCTGAAGACTTTGAATTAAATGTGGACGGAGTGAAGGAAATTAAGAATACGGATGACGGCCTTGAAGTCGTGTTTGATAGAGAGGTTATTTCGGCTTCTGACCTGATGCGGATTATCTTAGAGGATTACGAAGTCCAGGACTTCCAGATCCGGGAGCCTGATATCGAGGAAGTTGTGAAAAAGGTGTACAACGAGGGAATCTGATGAGTCTGAAAAAGTATCTATCCTTTACCCGTGTAGGCCTGAGAGAAGGATTTCAGTACCGAGCGAATGCTTTATCTGGTATAGGCGCCACATTAATTTCCCTTGTTTTATTCTACTTCATCTGGAAGGCGATCGCAGCCTCAGGAGAGCTGGCTCAGCCTTTCTCAACTATAATCGCATATGTTGCACTGGCAAGAGTCATTGACAACGCAACCTCAGCAGATCTGGAAAACTGGATAGGCGAAAGAGTCAGAAAAGGAACAATCGTGAATGAACTAAAGAAGCCAGCTTCTTTGAAGTTTCAGATGTATTTTTACCAACTAGGGAAGTCTTCTTTCAAACTAGTAGTTAGAGGAATACCCGCTTTAATTGTTGGAATACTTTTCCTTAATGTAGGTTTGCCAACTTTTATCGGAGGCCTCCAGTTCCTGTTTTCGATCTTTCTAACACTGAATCTAGCAATTGCATTGTCTTATACTACCTCAATGCTGGTGTTCTGGACCAAAGTAGGTTGGAGCCTCAGGATGACACGGACCATGGTAGCAGGCCTGTTCTCAGGAGCGATGATCCCTCTCTACCTTGTCCCGGACAACATCAGAGCAGTCTTCAACTTAACACCTTTCCCTTCCATGGTTGATGCCCCTATTTCAATCTATCAAGGAACTGCGGAAAGCGTTATCCAGGTATTTGGAATCCAGCTTATGTGGATAATTATACTAGCTATCTCTTCAGAACTACTGTGGCGAAAAGCCAAGAAAAAAATCACGGTACAGGGAGGGTAAAACCATGAGAGAAAAAATTCAAGGCCTGAAAAAATATGCAACAATCTACTGGCTTTACTTCAAACAGTACTGGAAGTCCAGACTGGTCTACAAAACAGACTTCGTACTAGGAGCATCCGCACAACTAATCAGCGTAATAGTATCTCTAGCATTCCTAACACTGGTCTTCACACAGATAGAGAATCTTCAAGGCTGGACATTCAACGAAATGCTATTCCTAGCAGGATTCGGCGGAACCGTGATATTTGCACAGAATGTATTCTTCTTCAACATAATCAGACTAGGAGAAGAATATCTAATCACAGGAGACTTCGACAGATTCCTAGTAAGGCCTCTAAACCCATTATTCCAAGTATATGCTGATGATGTACATGATAACAATGTGCCGAAAGTGATCGCAAACCTTGCTTTAATCTTTTACGCAGGATATCAGATAGGCCTAACACCAAACCTACTGACATTAACTTATGCAGCGTTTTCGATGATGAGCGGGATGCTTGTAGCAGCCTCAATCTACCTATTGTTCTCAAGCACAGCCTTCTGGACCGGAACATCAAGAAACGCAGTCTGGCTCATATTCAGGCTCAGCAACTTCAGGAAATATCCAATAGAGATATTCGCACTGGCAATTCAAGGCCTACTTGTAACCTTAATCCCCTTAGCTTTCGCATCGTTCTTCCCAGCATCCTACATCCTAGGAAAAGAAGGATTCGAAACATGGAAAGTTATTACGCCATTCATAGGCCCAGTATTCTTCTACATAGCCTATAGATTCTGGAAGTTAGGCCTAGGAAATTACTCGAGTACTGGGAGTTGATTATTTTTCTGTTCTCTCATCTAGAACGCTTAAAACAATGTCTCTATTGTTTTCAGTGTAAAGAATATTAGCTACTCCTTGATTTGATTCTGTAACAGAAATACCTAGCCCCATTTGGTCAAAGACTTCTTTTAATTCGTTGTAGAGGCCTGATTCGCCGTGTATAATGAATCTTTCTCCATCGTCCTGTATTTTGGTTATCCTCATAACTTGGTTTGGAAGGCCTGAAATTTATATCGTGTAGATTTTTCTAAAGATTCAAAAGATATCGGCTTAAACAGAAGTTATGGAGATAAGGCCTGAACTAGAAGATCTGAATATTTTCCATTATCTCGGGATTCTAGCAGCAATTATTTCAGGGTTTATCCATCTCTACTTAGTGCCTTCTATAGGCCTCGGTCCGCTAGGAATAGGTTTCCTGGTCGCAGGTCTTGGATTCTTTGCAGGATCTTTAGCCATACTTTATAATTTCAAGAGAAGTCTAACCTATCTTCTTGGAATTCCTTTTACAGCCGGACAGATAATTCTATGGTACTACTTGAACAAGCCTTCACTAGAGCTTTTCCTGAAGGGAAAGCCTTTACTGGATTTCATCGATAAAGTTTCACAAACCCTGCTTCTAGCAGTTCTTATATATCTCTACTTTGAAGGTGAATAATTATAGCATTTACAGGCCTGATCCTCGCTTCACTGACTGCAGTATTCAAATCATCTTCAGAGATCCTCTCAAAATATACTTTAGTTGAAGAATTAAACGAATACACAGTTTCTTGGAGCCAGAGATTCTTCGCTTTACCCATATTGGCATTAGCTATCTTAATTTTTGGCATTCCCTCTCTTTCCAGTAATTTCTGGATGGCTATAAGTTTTGATGTTCCAGCAGGAGTTGCTGCGACAGTCCTCTACATGAAAGCGATTAAGGCCTCGGATATCTCTCTGATGTCTCCACTGGCTGCAATCTCTCCCGCATTAGTCCTTGTTTCTTCCCCTTTCATTGTTCAGGAGTTTCCATCGGTCCTGGGACTGATAGGCGTAATGGTCACGACTGTAGGCCTGTATATCCTGAAATTAAATAAGATAGATCGAGACTGGTCGGCTCCGATAAGAAGTTTGTTTCACGAAGATGGCTCAAAGTTCATGGTCGGGATGCTTTTAATCTATGCTATTTCGGCACCGGTCGGAAAACTTGGTGTAGAGGCTTCTTCACCTGTAATGTACAGCACAGCACTTCATATAGGCCAGATCCTTTTTCTCACTCCTTTAATGATCTTCAAATCACGCAAGTGGAAAAATGAAGTTAGAAATAATGGGAAAGCACTAGCAGGAATAGGCCTTTTGTCAGGAGCGGCTTCAGTAATTCAGATGGCTGCCTACACCTACACACTAGTCGTTTACGTAATAGCAATCAAGAGATCCGGTATTTTGATCTCAACTCTGGTCGGAGGAAAAATATTTGACGAGGAACATGTCAAACAGAGATTAATAGGCGCCACGATAATTTTACTGGGCCTAATACTAGTTGCATTAACTCAGGCCTAACCTATTCCTCCATCTTATCTATATCCTCGAACTCATCCTCTAAATCTTCTAGCTCCGAGCTTATGTCTGAGGCCTTGTTCCACGCGTTCTTTAAATGTGTATCGTAGTAGGTGTTCCAGTTACTTCTGATTCTCGATAGTTTGTTACCGATTGTCTGAATGTTTTCCTGTACTTCTTCAGCTTTCTCTGAAAGCTGTTTGGTCTTGACATCAGACTTAATCAGTTCCAGTTTATGGCCTAATGTGAGCGGGGAAACCACCTGGACACCTTTCTTGGTGTATCTGTTCAGTAATTCATATTCCTCCTTCACAAGATAATAGTATACTCTTTCGGAAGGTACGAACTCAAAGGCGTACTCTGCTGTTCCTTCTTCGGGCCTCACATACTTTCTCTCTATCTCTTTCAACTGTTTTTCTACATCGTTCCTGAACTTTCTCCTGTAGTTCGCATCTTTGTCCTCTTCATCCATTAATCGTTCAAAGTTATCCAACGGGAACTTGGAGTCAATTATTATGTTTCCCTGTGAGCTTCTTATGTAAGCATCCGGAGTCTTCCCATCAACTACTCTTTCCCGAATCCCATACATAGAAGTAGGGAGGTGGTCCTCTAACAAGGCCTCAAGCTTAACCTCTCCGAACTCACCTCTTTCCCTCGGGTTCTTCATCATAGTTTCCAAGTCAGTGTGCAAATCCTTGATCTCGGAAACCTGGTTTTCAATCTGGCCGATCTCCTTATCCAACCTCAGATCTCGCCAGGACTCGCTGACTGCCCCTCTAACTTTGTCAGGATCCACTTCAATTTCCGGATCCTCATCGTTCAACTGTAAGTATAGAATTGCTCCAAGTAAAGTTATCGCGACTAGAAGTAGGCCTATCTCGATCATAAGAAGTATTTGGAGAAATGAAAGTAAAAAAGAGATTGGTTTACTGGAAGAAGTCCTTCATAGCAGGATGTAATTCTTCCATGTGTTTCTGAGCGAGCTGCTCGTAAAGCCTGTACAGGATCATTACTGTTAGCAGGATTCCCATTCCTCCTCCTGCAGCTCTGAATATGTCTGCTGTAGCTGCAATGAATCCGACTGAAGCTCCAGCTACGATTACTAGAGGCGGAATATATCTATCTAGTACTTTCTTGATCACTCGCTTGTCCTTTCTGAATCCTGGTACTTTCATACCTGTGTCTTGAATCTGGTCAGCTACCGCATCTGAGTCCTGGCCGGTAGTCTTCGCCCAAAATATTGAGAATATAGCTGCGCCTGCAGTGTATATCAGTATATAGAATAGTACATGTAATACATCAAATCCTGTTACTGCTAGATCGCCTGTAACTCCTCCGACTAATAGGTTCTCTACGAAGTCTGCTGGAGGATTAACTAGGTAAACTAACCCATCTGTTGGCTGTCCCTGTGAGTCGAAGCATCCTAATGGAGAGCAGTTAGTTACATCGTCAGCCGCTATTGTTCCTATAATCTGCATGTTAGCGATCAATGCCGATACGAAAATTACGGGCATAACGCTTGTGTAGAAGAATTTCAGAGGCCATTTCTGTCCAAATCCTCTAACGTTACCGAATGTCAATGGGATTTCGACTTTCATTCCTTGGAGGTAGACCACTCCTGCGAATACGGCGATAGTTGAGAATATTACTAGGCCTGATTCTACGCTCTGCGTCATCAGGAACTCAAATACCTGTCCCTGTGGTGCCGCAGATGTTTCCCAGAAGAATCCTGATCCTGTACCTGTCTCTGCGTTACCTGCTGCAAACGGTGAGAACAGTTGCGTCATGATTCCTTTTGAGACTCCTCCTGCGATGAAGAGTCCTACTCCTGATCCGAATCCCCATTTCTGTACGAGGTCGTCCATCAGGATTACGAGCCATCCTCCTGCCGTGATCTGTCCTGTTATGAGGAAAAGTAGCATTGGGTCGCCTGCAACGCTTCCAAATGTGCCTGACATTGTGAAACCTAAGGCCTGTACTACTGTGAGGCCGTAGGCAAGCATCTTCTGAGCGGCCTGGAACTTCTGCTTTCCTTCCTGTGAATCAGTGTTCCATCCAAGAAGTTCGGATCCTACCATCATCTGTAAGACAATCGATGCTGTAACTATAGGTCCAATACCCAGTGTAATAAGCGACCCAATATTAGATCCTAGAAGTGTCTGAAAAGTACGAAGCTGTTGAATCGCGGTTTCTACCTGTTGGGCGTCTGCCGCGTAAATCGGTATTTCAGAAAGTAAAAAGTATAGTAATAGCGTTATTCCTGTCCAGATCAGCATCTGTTTTAATGTCTGTTCTTTGTCCGGATTCTCTACTGTCGGAAGATACTGCGCTGCCTGGAACCAGGATACCATAGTTAGTCTTTAACCTCTACCATTGAAATAAGCATTTATTTCTCTACTGCTTCTCCGTCTGCTTCCTCAATCTTTCTCTCAGCAGAACTGGAAAAGCTTTCAGCATGGATTTCTACCTCTTTGTTCAAGTGGCCTTTACCAAGGACTTTGTCGTAACCCAGATCATCTAAATCCAGTACGTAAGCTCCGTCCTCTTCTGTTGCGAGGCCTTCCTCAACCATGTCGTCGATTCTCTGGTCGATATCTCTGAGGTTGATTGCGTTCTGCTCAGGCTGTCGGGAGCTGAATCCTTCTTCTCCTAGACTCTGAACTCCTTCTTCTGTCAGTCTTTTTGACTGTCCTTTCTTACCTGATCCTGCGTTTCCTTTTCCACCGCGGTTTCCTGCTCCTCTGTTCTTCTTTGAGGACCCATATCCATGGCTTCCGGACTTATTCTTCTTTGATCTTCTCTTAGTCATTATACCATCCTCTCTATAAGTTCGTCAATGTTCTCATGATTTCCAAGGCTTCCGCCCTGATTAACATTCTTTCTCGTGTTTCTAAATCCTTTACTTGGAGGCCTTGCACTGATTGTCTCTCCTACTTCAGCATTACCATATCGTTCTTCAAGCTTCTCAACTGTCTCTTCACTGACTTCTCCATATGCGATGAAATCTTTTGCCTTGTTCAACATTCCTCTGATAGACTCTGTGTCTTCATAAAGCCTAATCTGATTCCTGTTCTCTAGGCCTAGATTCGTCATCGTATCCTTGATTGGCTTTGGAACATCTACATTTCCTCTTACTTTTACTGCTGCAATCATTGTGCTTCTACCTCTTCTCTTGTCTTCATTTCTGTAAGTTTTTCAAGCGCGTTAAATGTTGCTCTTGTCAGATTCTCTCTGGTCCTTGTTGTTCCTCTGGTCTTTACCCAGATGTTTTCAATTCCTGCAAGCTCCATGATCTTTTTGACCTCATCGCTGCATGCGAGGCCTGTTCCTCTTGGAGCAGGTTTAAGCTCTACTGTAACTGAACCTGATTTTCCTTCTACTGCGTATGGAATGCTTGAGTTGTCTTCGCCTGTGTCTTCCCATGATCCGTTGCCTTTAGGCACTTTGATCAAGTTAAGCTTGGCTTCTCTGTTTGCATCATCGATTGATGCTCTAGTATCTTCAGACTCTCCTGTTCCTAATCCGATTACACGGTTTCTGTCGCCCAGTACTGTCATGGCGTTACTTGAGTATCTTGCTCCCGACTTATGCATTCTAGCTGTTCTCTTGGAGACTGTACGTCTTTTGCCTCCTCCTTTTCCTGGGGTTCCTCCAATCAGGATTACTTCTTCGTCTAGGTCTACTAGCTGGTCTACGAGTTCAGGCTCCATAATAGGCCTTTCGTAGTCTAGTGCTTCTACTATATCTGTGATTTCTCCGTTTGCTACCTTCTTCCCAAGCTTTGTTTTGGGCTTCCAGATCTCTTCACTTTCCTGTTCTGCCATTAAAATTCACCTTCGATTTCTTCTTTTGTTTCTTCAAAGTTTTCAGGCACATCTTCATCTCTGATCTCTTTGATGTGCTCGCCTCTAATCCTTGACTCTTCAGGATAGGCTTTTTCTCCAGCAGGGACTTCTAGGCCTGCGTCGTTCATTCCTTTGACTGCGGCATAGATTCGACCGCCTTCTTTGCTTTCTCTAAGACCTAAGTCTAGGATTGCTTTGTCTTCATCAGTCTTCATTCCTAGCAGGTATCCTGCGAGGTATGCTGATGGAAGATTCCCTGTGTTTTGATCCCATCCGTACTGTTCTAACTCTTCTGTGGATGTGAAGTCTGTGTTTTCATCTCCGTCTCTGTTGTAGTAAGAGATATGTGCTTTAGTATGCTTATTGCTCGTTCTTACTACGACTCTCGGCGAGTCAGATTTAAGCAGGTTTAATCTCTGCTCGTAATCTGTCTCTTGGTTTCTTCTTCTCTTGTGCGGTACCTTAAAATTTGAATTATCTGCCATTTAGTTCTCCAACTCCATCTTGTTCTCTACATGGTTTTCAACGTGGTTAACGTCTCTGAAAAATCCTCCCTTAGACTTGTTATAAAGATCTCTGTACTCTTCAGAGTTAACCGTTCCTTCGTCTCTCATCTCTCTAAGTCTTTTTCTAATCGCTCTAATCTGTTCCTTCCATGTATCTTTTGAGGACTTTCTTGCGTTCTTTGCTCCCTTACGGGAACCATGACCTTTCTGAAGGCCTTTCTTTTTCTGTTTCTTGTTCTTCTTTGAACGGGCCTTTGAAGTGCCTTTGACATCTTTCTTATCGATTGTTCCTCCTTCTACAAGATTTCTAATGTCCTGACGAGTGATTGCTTCGGCAACTTTGTCAGTATGTTCTGGGTCAATCCAGACACGGTTTTTACCGACTTTCATTACTTCTGCTGCCATTCTTCTCTGACTCTTTAAATCGCTCATTTTTCTTCACCTGCGTTCAATAATTTAATATCCAGTTCCTCAGCTTTTTCAACTATCATTGCTGTCTTCTTTCCTCCAACTGTTGAACCGATCCGTGCTGCATCTTCCTCAGGATCTAGATCTTCTAGGTCCTCAGGCCTATGCACTAATACATCTTCGAAACCTGAAGGATGTTTTCCTCTGATATCTTCAGGGGTTCTGAGGCCTGCTTCCGGCATCTGTGGTGCGGACTTCAGTTTTAATCTCTGTTTACTATGTTTTCCTACAGGCCGTCTGTAAGATGTGTTAATTCTCTTACTTTTGTGAGTATTCTGTCTTTTAGCCATTATTGATCTCCTCCATTGGTTTCAGTGATGTAGACTCCGTCCTGGAAAGTTCTTGGATCTCTGTTGCCTTTCCTGCACATCTGTTCGATTCGTGCTGCTGTCTGACTTACTTTCTCTTTGTCGCGGCCTGAAACTTCAACGTCATCTCCGTCTACCTTGACTGTTACTCCTTCCATTATGTCCACTTTTCTAGGGTGCTGTTCTCCCATGAAGTTCTCGATTACTACTTCGTTGTTTTCTTGTTTGATTGTCATTGGGAAGTGTGCGTAAACACCTTTCATCTTGTAGACATATTCTTCTTGAAGGCCTTGAATCATGTTTTTTGTATGTGACTGGTACGTCCTTGCAATACTGTAAATATCTCTCTTGTCTCTTACAGCTGTGAAACTGACTTCGTTTCCTGTTACTTCTGTATCTACAAGCGAGTTGTCCATCTTCTTCTCAAGTTCGTTGTCTCCATCGGATACCGTTAGGATTCCATCATCAAAACTTGCTTCGAATCCTTCTGGTAGCTCTACTGTTTCTGTCATTTTCTTATTCACCTAGTAGACGTATCCGAGGAGTTTTCCTCCTACGCCTTGGTCTCGTGCTTTTTCGTGTGTCATGATTCCATGACTTGTGGTTACCAGCAGATCTCCGAAGTTTCTAGCCGGTAAGTATCTCTGAGCCCAGTCCTCGAACTCATCTTTTTGGACTGAGAAGTTTGGTTTTACAGGCTGGCACTTGTTAATATTTGTGACTTCAACCTTGAATTTTCCTCCTTTACCGTCTTCTACCAGCTCGAATACACCGATGTATCCGTTCTGCTGAAGCTCGATAAGGACATTTTTCACTACACTGCTTGTAGGAGCGATCGTTGCATGAGTCTTATCGTTTCTTGCTGCGTTGTTGATCGCGCTTAAAGCATCGCTTAAAGTATCTTGTTCCATTTTTTATCTCCTCTATTTGAGTTGTTCAAACCCTAGGTCTTCTGCGATTTCTCGGAAGCATTGTCGGCAGAAGTTCAAACCATATTTGCTGATAACTCCTCTACCTGTTCTTCCGCATCTTCTGCATTCTTTCTTGGATTTTCCGTAGTCTCGCTCTTTTGGAGCATTGTTCTTCTCAAATTTCTTTCTCTTTCCTTCCTTGTGCTTAATCTGTTCTAGTACTGCTTCATAAGACATTATTGATTCACCTCTACTCCAAATGTCTCCTCGACATAATTGATTGCGTCTTCACGGCTGACCTGATGTTCCTCTCCTACTTCACTAGGCTTGTAATCTCTTCTCTTGACCCTGTAACCAGGCCTTTCTAGATTCACTGTTACCTCGAATCCCATCATGCCGATGTCTGCGTCGTAATCGACTCCTGTAACATCGATGTACTCTGAAACTCCGAATCCGAAGTTTCCATTACTGTCAAACTGTGAAGCATCGATTGATTCGACTGCTGTTATTACTTTCTCTAGGAATTCTTCTGCTTCTTCTCCTCTGAGTGTTGTCATTGCTCCGATCTTCAGGCCTGAACGGTTTCCGAAGGTCTTTGCGTTTTCACCAGATTCTGTTTTTACTGCTGTTCTTCCTGTAAGTTTCTCGATCAGGTTCTTTGCTTTCTCTACGTTTTCTCCGACCTGTCCGATTCCAATGTTTACTGCTGCTTTACCGATCTTGATTTCTTTCATCTCTTCACTCATTTGAAACCACCTCTAGGTCTCCTTTTGCAAATAGTTTTTCTTGCATGATCTCGAACTCTGATTCCTGTGTCTCTATTGTGGCTGTGTCAGGCCTCATTCCTCTGCTGTGAAGTTCTTTGACTTCTGCGACTTCACCTGCGTGTTTTCCTCCGAGAATCACTACTTCGCTTCCTTCCTCAATCTGGAAGGCTTCGACGTCTCCGTTGAAAACCAGTGTGGCTCCTGTGGAGTATTCGTCTTCTGTTCTGTAATTTTCGCCGTTGTGAAGATGGTAAACGTATTCATCTCCTTCAACCGTTTTACCGGTTACCTTGGCTGCGGCCCTGTTATCATCTGTTTCCTGGAATACTAGGCCTTCTGCTTCTGGAAGCATCCTGAATGTCTCTCCTGTTTCATCAATCTCTATAACGTCCATTACTCCGATTGTGTCTCTAACGCTTCTGACACGGTCGCCGTTTCTGAACAGGACTCCGTTTCTGATTATCTCTTTTGCTTCCTTCTTGGTCTCTGCGTATCCTGTGACTTCTCTCAGAAAGATCACTGAAGGGATTCCCTGTTCTGGGCTTCTGCTTCCTTCTGTAGTTGTCGTGTATGTAAGGCCTTTTCTATCAATTGCGTAATGCTTAGGTGCCGATAGTCTTTTCTGATGTACCATTTATTCTTTCTCCTCTTCTTCTGATTCTTCGGATTTTTCCTCAGACTCTTCGCCAGTTTCTGATTCCTCTTCTACGTCTTTAGTTTCTTCATCTTCTTCTGTGTCGAAGTCTGTTGGCTGTCCCTGCTGCTGCATCTTCTGCATCATCTCGTTCTCGTCTTCATCTTCCTCAATCTGTTCAAGTTCTTCTTCCTCTACTTCGATCTCTGAGAAGTCGTCTACATCGTACTTCTCAATTCTTGAATCATCTTCAAGGTTCAAGGCCTGAAGCTGCAGGTTTGAAGGATCTAAAGGTTTCTCCTTCATTGTTCCGTCAATTTTCTGACGGTCTAAATTGTTAATATAGATTTTTTCTTCCTGTCTATCAATGTTTGAAACGATTCCTTCGACTCCGCTGTCGTCTCCTCTCATGACTTTTGCTCGGTCTCCAACTCGGATACCGAGATTTCTGACTCCTAGCTCATCTCTAAGAGTTTGGTTAAGGTTAGCTGAAATAAACTTGTCTCTTACATGCATTGGAGCGTTATCTCTGTACTTTCTCTGCTTTGACTGATTAGTGCTTGATTTCCAGCTGCTGCTCCAGTTCTGTGTTTTATCTACCATTTTTTACACCACCTGTGATGCGATCTTTCCTACAGGACCGTATCTTTTGACTACTTCTTTTGCGATTGGGCCTCTTGTAACATTTCCTTTTGGAAGGCCTGTCTCTTCTTCTACAAGTACTGCTGCGTTGTCTTCAAACTGTACTCTCATTCCGTCAGGTCTCTGGAATTCTTTGTTCTGTCTTACGATCACTGCGTCGAATACCTGGTGTTTTACTTCCTGGTCTCCTCTTAGAATCTTGACTTTTACTTTGTCGCCGATTCCTGCAGAGTTTCTCCTAGATCTTCTTCCTTTTCTGGATTTGACTCCAATTATCTCAAGTTTTTTAGCTCCGCTGTTGTCAGCGCAAGTAAGCTCTGCTCCGATGTCTAAGGTCTTTGTAATGTTTGATCCTAGTGGCTTCATTCTTCATCACTCTCTTCTTCTTCAGATACTTCTGAATCGTCTTCAATTATTTCGTGCTGTTCCTCAATGACCTCTACAATCATACTTGACTTGGTCTTTGAGATAGGCCGGGTTTCAACAACTCTGACCTGGTCTCCCTCATTCACTTCCAGTTCGTCTGGAACATGGGATGTTATCTTAGTGTTTCTTCTCTCTTTTCTCTCGTATTTAGGAACTTCTTCTGCGTAACCCCATCTTACAGTAGCTGATTTCTGCATCTTGGTACTTACGACTGTTCCTACAAATTCCGATCCTCTTAGTGAGTATTCCGTTTCAATATCGTATTTGGTCAAAGTGTTCACCTCTAATTTCTTTTGCCGAGACAATAAGGCCTAAACTAGAAAACCCTGTATTACAAGCGGTTTTCAACTTTCAGGCCGTTGAGAGTATCGAAACCCTGTCCGAGTCTCAGCGACACACCGTTACGGTGTAACTATGAAAGAGAAAGTAAACTTTAAAAGGGTGGATAGGCCTGGGCTCTAGAAGTAAAAGTAGAAAATTTTTCTATGCAAAGCTATTTTTCGGACTGTCATCCCTGACATCATATTCGTCAGCAAGTTTTACAGTGTAAGGCCTTAAATTGGATTCATCATACGCCTTAAATATCTCTATTAGAAGACTTACCTCCAAATCACCGAGTCCGTCTCCAGCAGAATCTCTTTCTTCTAACAACCTCTCTACATCATCAAAATCATCATTTTTTATGGACCTCCACGCATAACCAAACCAGTTTCTATCTTCAGAGCCGTCATAATCAAGAATCTCGTAATAAACATTATCAGAACTCATAAATTTACTATTAGTTTTCAGAGATTAAATGAAAAATTGTAGTGAAGTACAGCAAAATCCAGTCAAAAAAACTATGGATACGGCTCCATATTTTCATAGGCCTCTCTGAGCTCAGTTTCAGGAACTCCATAGTATGCGGGCTCTCCTAGACCTCCATTTTTTGAAGTCATTATATCGCCCCACCATTGTTTCATAGATATTTCTTTGCTCAAAGCCCTCTTAATCTGTTTGAAAACCTGATTCTTTTCGCTATCAAAGTCTAAGTGGGAATTGGCAATCCACCCGGCATTCGCAAAAAAGTTCCTTGTAGCTTCCTCTTTTCCCCATTCAAAACGGTCACTGTAAGTCTCAAAGTAACTTGAAATCAAATCTGTATCAGCATCTTCATAGACTATTTTTCTAAATAATCCATCTACCTGCCTTTGTTCTGGTGTCGCAACATAATCCTCCTGACTATCTACCATGATACACTGTAAAAATATGGGAGAAAATTATAAACAGGTATTCCAAAAACTGATTAGAAATTCTAGAATAAATTAATGAAGAAAAAATTTAGGCCTTTATTTTACATCGATGTTGGCTCTTGAGAAGCCTTCTTCGATGAGTGCATCGACGATTCTTCTGCGGTGGTCTCCCTGTAACTGGATTTCTCCATCTTTGGAGGTTCCTCCGCAAGCCATCTTAGACTTGAGTGTGGATGCTAGTTCTTTCAGGTCATCTTCTTCTGATAGGCCTGATACAACTGTCATCTCTTTGTTGTATCGTCGAGAGTCGACTTTAACTGTGATTTGCTGGTCTTCGCGAGAAATTGAGTCGCATACACAGAGGTCTTCTGGCATGCCGCATTTAGGACAAGTAGTCTCTGCCATTATTATTTAGTTATTCCTCTCGGTTAGAACTGTTTTCATGCGTGCAATGGTTTTTCGCATCTCTCCGATTCTACCTGGATTATCTGAGAAGCCTCCTACTTCGATCTGGCCTCTCTCCTGTACAAGCTCTTTGCTCATGTCGGATATGTGCTCTTTGAGTTCGCTGGTATCCATTTCTCTGAGCTCATCCATCTTGAATATTGCCACTATCTAATCACTTCCTCTGATTTGTTTTATACTTTACCTTCAAGCCAATCAATGAAGGTTGTACGGTTTTTATTGGATTTTTCTGCTTCAAGAGCGGCTTCAAAGTCCGGGTTATCTAAATCGTCAAGTGCGTCCTTGGCGTCGCCGATGGTTCCTGAAACTATTTCATCGTACTCTGCTTCGTCGCCTTCAGATTCTTCGGATTCTTCAGAATCTACTTCTGCCTTCTCTTCGTCCATCTCATTCTCTGGTTCATCTTCAGGTTCCGATTCTTCGGAAACTTCTTCTGAATCTTCTTCCTCTTCTGAGGCCTCAGATTCTTCCTGTTTCTCATCATAAGCTTCCTGATCAAAGTCTTCAAATGCTTCTCTCAGATCCTCTTTTGAGATATCTCCAGTCTGAAGTTCTTCTTCCTTCTCTTCGATAGCTCTATCAAGTTCTGCAGCAGTCATGTTCTCTGCTTCCGCCAGTATATGCTCTATTCTGTCGGACTTGCTTGCTGCGTCTTCTGATTCTTCGGATTCGTGAAGAATTTCCTCACTTACATCCACATCTCTGTGCATGAACTCAGGCATTTCCTTCATGACTCTTACTTTTACACCGATTGCTCCAGGAATAGTAACTGCGAGTGCGTAACCATCCTGAACATTTGCCTTACTGGTGTTACCACATCGCTTTACATATCCGAACGAGAACTTCTCAGTTCTTCCACGGTTACCGGAAAGCTTTCCAGTAATCTCGATTTCTGCGCCGATTACTCCGGCATCCTTCATTCTTCTTGTGTAAGTATATCCTACACGCTTGACGTGGCCTCCTTTCTCAAGCCAGTCAGCAATAGCGTCTGCAACTACCTGTGCATCGCCGTCAGGATCTTCGATCTCATTTACCTCAATCTGAGGGTTCTCAAAGTCGAACTCCTCTTCCATAGCGGATGTGAGCTCTCTGATTCGAGA
>JAWOFP010000029.1:0-40184 GCA_046497485.1 Candidatus Nanohaloarchaea archaeon
GTGCCGTGCTGATCGTCATGGAAAACTGGCACATTTAATCTATTCTTCAAAGCATCCTCAATTCTGAAGCATTCCGGAGCGGAAATATCCTCTAAATTGACTGCGCCAAAAGTTGGAGAAACATTCTCGACTGTTTCAATTATCTCTTCTGGCTCATCTGTATCCACTACAAGAGGAAATCCATCTACTTCTCCAAATTTCTTCATTAGATTGGCTTTTCCTTCCATCACCGGCATAGAAGCTTCAGAACCGATATCTCCAAGGCCTAAAACTGCGCTGCCATCGCTTACGACTGCTACAAGGTTTCCTTTACTTGTATATTCGTAGGCCTTTTCTTTATTTTTACTTATTTCTTTACAGGGTTCAGCAACTCCTGGTGTATAAACTAGGCCTAAGTCTTCTTTCCCATTAATTTCGACAGAAGGTTCGACCGAAATTTTTCCAGGATTTTTACGGTGAAGTTCCAGTGCTTCTTCTCTATTTGTCATAGAATATAGATGTTTGTAAAATTGGTAAATACTCTTTGAATAACCAAATAATATTTAAATGTTGTTACTAATTAGTTAATATGGCAAATACCAAAGTCTTCGACAATGATGTTGTAGAATATGAAACTCCTGAAACCGGAGAATACAAAGTTGAAACAGATTCTACAGTTCTAGTAGACAGAGGAGAAGAACTTCAGACAATTGAAGAAAACACAAATATATTTCTCGAAGAAGGAACGGAAGTTTATATTCCAAATGATGGAGAAACACAAGTTTACAACCCGGATAAGCCAGAAGAAACTAAAATATGGAGTCCTGAAAACACTGAAGAGACAAAAATCTGGGATAATCCAACAAGCGATAACCCAAGTAATACTCAGCCTTATGACTCTTCAGAAGACACTGACTGGCCAACACCTAATTTCACAAATCCAGAAATAAATACGATTAAAAATAACTATGACTGGATGTTCCAAAAAAGCCTAGAATCGGGAGCAAGTCCAAAAGAATCAGCAGAAGCGGCATCCGAAATGGCGATGACGATGGCCGATGTAGTAGACCGGCTTGAATGATATTGTATTACTCCGAACTCGATCCCCGTTTAACTATAAATCCTCGGTAAGTTGGATGCCGATAGTAACTATCATTATCTTTGTATTCTTTGGATTCGGGAAGGTTATTCTCATTTCTAAACTCATCTAGCCTACTGAGTACTTCTTCAGAAGCATTTTCATGAATATAAATTATTACTATATTTACAGGACTGCTATTATCTTGGAATTTGAACAGTTTCTCATCAAATTTCATCTGAAAGTCTATTCCGAGACCTGATAGAATACTTAGAGCTTGCTTGAACATTTTACCTGTCAAGTCAGGCCTGTCTTGACAGTAATGTATTTTGAATACCTCATCACCCCTATTATTTTTATTTAAATTGCTAATTTGGTTTCCTTTGAGAGTCCAAAACCATGCCATTTCAGGATTAGCCCCATCACCTCTTGGAGAGTAAGCATATTTTATACCATCCGCCTCCATAGTATCTGAAAGAGATTTGAGATCTCCAAAAGTTGTATCTGCGGTTATGTTTTCTGATTTAAGATAATCGAAAGTTCCCACAAGATCATTCTGTTCAATATTTCTTTGATTTTCTCTCTGATCCTCAGCCTCAATTTTTTCTTCAGCTTCTGAAAGCTCTCTTTCTTCTCTATCCACCTGCCCCGAAACTTCCTGTTCAGCTTCTGAGGCCTCTTCTTGTATCTGTTCTTCTTCCTGTTCTTCTGTTTCTAGGTCTGCCCCTAAAGTATTCAAGACCTGTTTCAATTTTTCGGTTACTTCTAATATTTTGTTTTTCTGATTCTCAGTAAGATCTGATCTTTCCCAGGCCTGTTGAGCTAAATTTTCTACAGAGTTCGCTCCTTCAAGTACTGTTTTTATCTCATTTATCTCTTCCTGTGTAGTTTTCTCTGTCTGTTGTTCTATTTGTCGGAGTTCTTCTAATTTTTCAACTATATTTTCTTCCATTCCAAGAATCTGTTCAATTGTCGATTCAATTTTCTGAATTTCTTGATTAGTTAACTGAAGATCATGATGACTTTGGGCTTTATTCGTCATCCGAGATATCGCTTCTTCAACTTCTGAAGTCTGTGAAATAGCATCTATACAGACCTCAATATCTTTGAGTGATCTCATATTTTGTTTCATATCATTAACTAATTGATGTTCTTCTTGACTCAGTAAATCTTCATAATTGGACTGATTGGACTCAATTTCTTCTATCGCAGATTCTATAGATTCTATATTGTTAATTATGTTATTAGCTATGTTATCCTCGGTTCCAGCAACTACATCTTCTCTGCCTGAAAGCTGTCTCAGTTTGTAAACAATACCTTTTCCAGGACCTAAGGCCTCATTAATAGTATTTAGCTTTTCTTTTTCGTCATTTCTAAGCTGCAGAAAAGTTTTGGATTTTTGGAGGATGTCCTCTAAATCTCTTCCTGAAGACTCGACCATGAGTTTAAACGCGTTAATAGGTTCTTCCATATTCACTACAGCTTCATAGAGATCACTTGGTTCTGGTGCATCGCTTTCAGGCCTTTGACCTGAGCTAACCTTTGAGGCTCTTTCTCGCATATCTGTGATAGTTGAATCTGATTGCTGTGTAGCTGTTTCAGCTGAGCCCATATTTACATCACTAGCAGAATTTCCAGAAGATCGGCCTGACAGAAGCTTGTAAAGTAGGCCTCCGCCCACTATTCCTCCTATAAGACCTGCAAAGAATCCTGAGCCATTATTTTTTCTGGAGATTGATAGAATCAGAAAAAGTAGAATTAAAAGCACCAAAGTACCTATAATCCTCTCCATTGATACCAATTTAGCAATCAATATTTATACTATTTCGGACTTTCGGACAGCCCCGAATCGCCTTATTAGGGCCTGAACGATAACTTATGGATAGAAGGTGGAAAAACTATGACTACTGCAAACCAGTTCCAGGACCCTGACTTCGTGCCGACTCATGTAAACCTTGACCTGCTTGAGGAGAGAAAAAATGGAGGCCTACTGCAGCGAATGCGGCTACCCTAAACTATCAGAGATTTGCGATAGATGCGGAGCAAAATAAATACCCTTTCACTTTATTTCTTTACAGATCTAATTAATTAGTATGACAGAGCTTGACGAAAAAGAGAAAAAAGTAATCGAACAATGCGGCACAGAACCTCGATTCTCATCCGATTTACTCGATGAAAAGAGAGACGGAAAGTTCAAATGCAAAAAATGTGGACAGGCCTTGTTCTCATCAGACCACAAGTTTGAATCCGGAAGCGGTTGGCCAAGTTTCTACAATGTGCTAGACGCAGAAAATATTGAGAAAAGAGAAGATAATTCTCACGGAATGAAACGGACAGAAGTAGTCTGTTCAAACTGTGAGGCGCATCTAGGCCACCTATTCAAAGATGGACCGGAAGAAGAGACAGGCCTTCGCTACTGTATAAATGGAATAGCGCTAGAATTTGAGGTGGAAGGACAATGAATGACGAAATTGTGTTAGGCGGAGGATGTTTCTGGTGCACAGAGGCTGCGTTCAAAGAAGTAGATGGAGTCAAATCAGTTACCTCAGGATATGCCGGAGGCCATACAGAGAATCCTTCCTACCGGGAAGTATGTTCGGGAGACACAGGGCATGCCGAAGTAGTCAAGATAGAATATAATGAGGAAGAATTAGGCCTGGAAAAAATTCTCGATCTTTTCTTTAGGATTCATGATCCTACTACAGAAGATCGTGAAGGCCCGGACATCGGCTCCCAGTACCGATCAATAATTCTCTACCAAGATGAGGAGGAAAAAGAGGTTATTGAGGCCTTTATAGAGGATCAGCAAGAAGATTATGAAGGTGAAATTGTGACAGAAGTGAAGGAGTTAGAGAATTTTTATATTGCTGAGGACAAGCATCAGGACTACTTTGAGAAAAATCCTGAAGATGCTTACTGCCGTATAAATGCGAGCCCTAAAGTAGAGAGAGCCAGAGATTTTAGTTCCAAAAATTAGATAACATTCAGGCCTAAAAACTAGTTTATGAGCGATGAACGCGATCCTGAGGAAGAGCTTCAAGATGGAAAGGAGCAGCTTCAGGAAGGCGCCCAGAAAATCATGCAAGGCGGTATTGCAAAGGGTAAACGCCAGAAAGAAAGCTTGAAATACTATCACAGGAATCGTTCAGAAGTTCTCGAAGACTTGGGATTCAAGTTCGGACAGCAAAAGAAGCCTGCAGCTCAAGGCCTCATTGTTTTGCTTCCAATCTTTGTTGTTGGACTTATTGTTGACTGGCTTTTCAGCAAAATTGAGCAAGTGCCTTACAACGAAATACTAAATATAACCTCTTACTATGTCATTAATCAGTCCATCAAGCTGGCAGCGCTTCTAACTATAGGGACAATAGCAGTCACAGTTACAGGTCAAGCAGTTAAGACAAAATCAGGCTTTGAACTTGAGAAACTAGTAGATAGAATCATAGGAGGAATTCCATTTCTAGGAGCTATCTACAGAATAACAAAAGTAACGACCGAAACAGTCATAGAGGGTACAGAAGAACTCAGCAAACCTGTCAAAATCGAAGTCGCAGGCATGCAAATGACAGCCTTCAAAACCGGAAATACTACAGAAGAAGGAAGAGAAATACTTTTCATGCCGACAGCACCAAATATCAGCTCAGGTCTAATACTCGAAGTCAAACCAGAAAACATCATAGAAACAGACGAATCACCAGAACAGGCCTTAACAAGAACGTTAAGCGCAGGATTTGGGCAAAGCAAACCTGTTGTAGAAGATGATTCGGATACCAGTTAAACGAACTTAAACACCCGGATCATTTCAAATCTATTTCTATATCTGCTACATAGGCCTTTTCTTTCTTCAGAATCAATGGATTAATGTCGATTTCTTGGATCTCTTCATGGTTCAGGGAAAGCTCTCCAAGTTTGATGATTGCTTCTTTTACTGCTGCCATTGAATGTTCCTCCCCTCTTACTCCTTCAAATAGGTCTGAGGCCTGTAGTTCTTGTATCATTTGTTCTGCTTCTTGCTCTGAAATCGGCGCAATTCCAAAGGATATATCGTGAAGCGCTTCTATGTATATCCCTCCCAGGCCCACCATTATCATAGGCCCAAACTGCGGATCTCTTTTCATTCCAAGTGCTACTTCTAATCCATCGAGCTGTTCCTGTACTATTACTCCGTTGATCTTTGATCCAGGCTTTTCGTGGTGAACATTATTTACGATCTGGTTGAAGGAGTCATTGACTTCCTGTCTGCTTGATACCCCTGTCTTTATCCCTCCGATATCTGTCTTATGAGATACATCCGGAGAGTTGATTTTCATGACTACAGGATATCCTATATTGACGGCGGCTTCCTCTGCTGGATGCGGCGCCTCACCGTTTTCTGTCATCGGCATATCAAAGCCGTAGGCCTCAAGCAGTTCGTGGCCGTCCATGTAACCATCATAGTCCTGTAATGCGTTATGTGCTTTCTCACCGTCGTAGTCTACATCAATATAGTTTCTGTCTGTCTCTAGGAAGCTTCTGTAATTATTCATTTCCTTGAAGGCCTTTACTGCGTCCACTGGATCTTCAAAGTCCGGAATATTGTTTTCCTCCAGTATCTCGATTCCAGGCCCTACATCCTGTTCACCCATGAAGCATGCGAGAATCGGTTTATCAATTTCTTTCTCGGCTCTTGCAATGGTTTTAGCCGTCTTTTCTATCCCAGTGTTGGCCTGAGGGGTTAAAAGCACTAAAATTCCATCCACATTCTCATCTTTTCCGATAGTTTTCAAGGCCTTCTTGTAACGGTCATGTCCTGCGTCCCCAATCAAATCCAATGGATTTCTGATTGTGGATTCCTCAGGCATAAACTCGTGTAAATCCATTTTAGTCTCAGTATCTAATTCAGCTAGTCTAAGATTGTGCTGGGCTACTTCATCTGTTGAAATAACTCCAGGGCCTCCAGCATTTGTAATTATCATTATATTTTTCCCTGAAGGTAATGGCTGGTAGGCAAAGCTTCTACCATAATCTAGCAGTTCTCTATTTGATTCTGCCTCAATTATCCCTGCTTTTCTGAAAGCTGCTTTGTAGGCCTGATAGCTCCCTGCGATACTTCCTGTATGAGAGGATGCTGCTTCGCCTCCTTTACTTGTCCGGCCTGATTTAACTGTAATTATAGGTTTTTCTCGAGAAGTCTCTTCAGCTTCTTCCATATATTCTCTGCCGTTTTCTATACCTTCCGTGTAGGATAAAATTGCTTCTGTGTCGTCTTCCCTCCATTTTTTCAGGAAGTCTACTTCATCTAGCATTGATTTGTTTCCTAACGAGACAAAATGCCGGAATCCAATATGCTCAGCCTTTGCATAGTCCAGTATTGCTGTGCAGAAAGCTCCGCTCTGACTCATGAAAGAGATATTACCCTCTTCTGGCATCTTTGAGGCAAAGGAAGCGTTCATTGAGTTCTCAGTATTAATCAGGCCTAATACATTTGGTCCTAGAAGATCAATTTCGTTTTCTTCAGCTATTTCAACTATTTCTTCTTCAAGCTTTTTTTCTCCTGTCTCAGAGAATCCTGCTGAAATTATTATCGCTGCCTCAACTTCTTTCTCTGCAGCATCCTTCATTACATCGGGAACTATCTTTGCTGGAACCGCGACAACGGCTAATTCAGAGTCTTCTGGGATTTCATCGTAGGCCTTTTCCCCTTCAACCTCATCCGCGCGAGGATTCACAGGGTATACTTCTCCTTCGAAATCATGATGTAAATTATCGAATACCTCGTGGCCAGTCTTTCCTTCATGTCGAGAGGCTCCGACTACCGCAATTTTCTCAGGCCTGAAAAGTTTCTCCAGCATAAATCCTAGTTTAGACTGACCGGATTAATAGGTTAGTGAAGTAATTCTACAGTGACAATTGGAAACCAAGAATCTTATCGCAACTAAAATCAGACTGATTCAACATAGAAATATTATTCAATTTTTGCTTACTCCTCAACGCTCCACCTAGATAGTGAAAAGCCTGCTTTTCCTAAATCATTTACTGCTTGACTATGCGTATTAAGAGAATAGTTTATCTCACCGGATTCTCTATCTATTATCCTTGATATCACTCCATATTCTTCCCAGTCCTCGGCAAACTCTGGAAGCTTCAAAGCTTCTTTAGAATCCAACCCCGCATACCTACAAAGCTCGTCCTCTCTAAGATTTTGCCCTTTGTTAGTTAGTAATGCCTCAACTGCTCTACTCTTAGGATGATTTCCAAGGACCTTCATCATTGGAGAGCCTTCAGTTAGAGCTTCTGAGCCATATTTTCCAGTAGAAGCAATTTGACTGTATCTTCGATTTAATCTTTCCCAATATTTGAATAAATCATCATTGAACTGGGATTCCATATAGCAGCCATTAATACTAAATTGTTAAATTAATGAGTTCACCGAAAAGTCGCAAACGATTTTTTATATACAATCAGAGGCCTTTCCAAAGTATAATGGCGCGTGAAGAAGTATATTCTGGTTCGATCCAGCGAATCGAAGTGATGGGAACGGAAGACGACGAAGACTTTCCATGGATCGAGGAGGACGAGTACAGGGAACTCTACAAGAAAATGATGATTGCAAGAAAATTTGATGAAAAGGCCTTCTCCCTACAGAGACGAGGAGAAATATCTACTTACGCACCTCATAAAGGACAAGAGGCCTGCCAGATCGGAGCTATTTTTGCTTTACAGGAAGATGACTGGATGGTTCCTTCTTTCAGAGAGACGGCCGCATTTATTCAGAGAGGCGCGCCACTAGAAAAAATATTTCAGAGATGGATGGGAGACGCAAACGGACAGAAAGGCTTGTCAGACCTGAATACATTACCTGTTGCGATCCCCGTAGGGACTCAGAATCTACATACAGCCGGTCTTGGGATGGCGATGGAGTTCGAAGAAGATGGAAACGCAGTTATAGGGTTTACAGGCGATGGATCAACTTCACAAGGAGACTTCCATGAATCTTTGAATTTCTCAGGAGTACACGATGCGCATTCCGTCTTCTTTGTTCAGAATAACAAGTTTGCGATTTCCATGCCTGTTGAGAGACAGACTAATTCTCAGACTATAGCTCAGAAGGCATTAGCTTATGGAATTGATGGGATACAGGTCGATGGAAATGATATTTTAGCAGTTATTAAAGCTACTCAAGAGGCATTGGAAAAAGCTCGTAACGGAGAACCTGTACTGATTGAGGCCGATACCTATCGCCTGGAAGACCATACTACTTCGGACGACTCCACTCGTTACAGAGATGAGGAAGATGTAGAAGAATGGAGCAAACATGATCCATTAAAGCGATTTAGAGAATACCTGAAAGAACATGGAATGTGGGATGAAGAATTAGAGGCCTTTGAAGATGAAGCCAAGGAAATGGTGAATGAGGCTGCCAATAAAGCGATGGAGATGGATGATCCTGAGTTCGATGAGTTATTTGACTTTGTCTACAAGGATATGCCAGATCTTCTCAAGAAGGAGAAAGAAGAACTGAGAGAAGAGGTGACAGAATGATCGAAACTCATAGAGTTTCTGGTCATCCAGAAAATCAGGTGATTTTCGAATGACAGAAAAAATGAATATAATTGAAGCTGTGAACGCAGCACTCGAAGACGAAATGGAAGAAGACGAAAAAGTAATAGCCTATGGAGAAGATGTCGGAGAAGACGGCGGAGTCTTCCGCGCGACGGAAGGCCTCCAAGAAAAATTCGGGGAAAAGAGATGCTTTTCTTCACCATTAGCCGAATCCGGTATCGCGGGCACAGCAATCGGGATGAGCCTTTACGGTTTTAGGCCTGTAATTGAGATGCAGTTCTCCGGATTCTCATACCTAGCTTTCTATCAAATAAAGGAGCATGCATCAAGAATGAGGATCAGAAGTCGTGGAGACTACGAAGTTCCTCTGACAATGAGAGCGCCTTACGGAGGAGGAATCTCAGCGCTCGAACACCACCAAGAATCTCCTGAAGCATTTTACGCACATGCACAAGGCCTTCATGTCGTGATACCGAGCACACCTCAAGATACCTATTCTCTGCTCAGGAAATCGATTCAGATGGATGATCCTGTGGTTTTCCTTGAACCTAAAAAGACCTATAGAGCGTTCAAGGAGGAAGTAGATAGAGATAAAGAAGTAGAACTTGAAGACTCTAGAGTTGTTCAAGAGGGAAGCGATGTTACACTGATAGCTTGGGGAGCTATGGTCCCTGTAGCTGAAGATGCGGCAGATGAAGTAGATGCAGATGTCGAGATAATCGATCCAAGAACAATCTATCCAATGGATTTTGATACTATAACAGAATCAGTTAAGAAGACTGGAAGAGCTATGATTCTTCACGAAGCCCAGAAATCTGGCGGTTTCGGAGCAGAAATCAGTTCTAGAATCCAGGAAAACGCGATTCTTAACATGGAAGCGCCAGTTGAGCGAGTGACAGCGCCAGATGTGCCTTATCCGCTTTACACTTTGGAAGATTTCTACATGCCGAATAAGAAGAGAGCAGTCAAAGGCCTCGAAAGAGTCCTTGATTTTTAGGTGATTCAACTTGAAATTCGAATTCCCTGACACCGGTGAAGGAGTAACAGAAGGACAGTTCCTCGAATGGAAGATAGAAGAAGGAGACGAGGTCGAGGAAGATCAAATAGTTGGGGAAGCGGAGACGGACAAAGCAGTAGTAGATGTTCCGGCGCCTGCTGACGGAACTGTGAAAGAATTGAGGGCATCACCCGGCGACAATGTGAAAGTCGGCGATGTTATAATGATACTAGATAAAGAAGGGAGCTCAGATGAAGATTCCCAAGAGACCTCAAATCGATCAGAGGATGCTGAAGTAGACAAAGATTCAGATGAGAGCAGCAGTAAAGAAACTCGGAGTAAAGAGTCAAGTAAGACGGATGCTATAATGGGAGGATCGCCTTCAGCAAGTTCATACGACGATGAAGAGGAACAAGAAGAAACAGATGATAATGAAGGGGGCTCAGAATCAAGTTCTGGCGATGTTCTAGCATTGCCGAAAGTTAGAAAGTTAGCGGAAGAGAAAGGAGTAAATCTTGGTGCTCTTGATATTAATGGAAGAATTACTGAAGAAGATGTGTTAGAGGCCTCAGAATCAGGCGAAGTAGTAGAAAATGAAGCCGAACCTGAAGAAGAAGTTGAATCTGAGAGCTCAGAACCTGAGACAACAACCGATGAAACAGTAAAACAGGACATGAGTGATGTGAATGCTAGACCTTCAGTTAGAAAATTAGCGCGGAAACATGATATCGAAATCTCTATGCTAGACGGTAGCGGAAGAGATGGCGAGATTACTAGAGAGGATGTGCTTGAGGCAGCGGGAGAGACTGAGCCTAAAGAAACAAAGGAGAAATCCGAAGAAGAATCTAAGAAATCAGAAACTGAAGGCGTTAAAGAAGAGAATACTGACAGGCCTGAGATAGAGCATGAAGGAGATGTTGAAAGAGTTGAGATGTCAGGAGTTAGGAAAGTTACCGCGGAAAGGATGGCCCAGTCAAAGGATGAAGCCGCCCATGTAACTCATATTGAGAAAGCTGATATCACGGAACTCGTGGAGCTCCGGGAATCTGTTAAAAGCGATGTAGATGCACATCTAACTTATCTGCCTTTCATCATGAAGGCCTGTGTCGCCGCTCTAAGAGAGCATCCAAACCTGAATTCCGAGCTTGACGCTGAGCACGATGAGATAATTCAGAAGAATTTCTACGACTTCAATATAGCAGTGGATACCGAGAAAGGCCTTTTAGTGCCTAAAATCGAGAATATTGATGGCAAGAACATGATTGAACTGGCTCAGGATATCGGCGATAAAGCTTCGAGAGCTCAGAACGGAGAGCTAGATAGAGAAGAGATGGAGCCCGGCACCTTCTCGATAACCAACCTTGGAGTAATAGGGGGAGAGGCCTTCACCCCAATAATCTATCCTCCTCAGTCCGCGATCTTAGGAATTGGAAAGATTCAGGAGACTGCAGAAGTAGTAGATGGGGAGGTTGTTCCAAGAACGACCGTTAAATTAAGTTTAAGCTATGATCACCGTGTAGTAGACGGTGCAGAAGCCGCTCGTTTCATGAACAAAGTAGTTAAAGATCTTGAAAACCCGAGAAACTTGATAATCGATATGTGATAAATAAATGGTAGTAGGAGACATCGAGACAGGTACAGAACTTCTAGTAATAGGAGGAGGTCCTGGAGGATATGCAGCAGCGATTAGAGCTGCGCAGAAAGGCCTAGATGTAACATTAGTTGAGAAAGAGGATATCGGCGGAACCTGTCTAAACAGAGGCTGTATCCCTGCAAAGGCCTTAATTCATGCCGCAGGATTCCAGAAAGATATGGAAAGCTGGGACGAGATTGGCATCCATAATGAAGGTTTAGATGTTGAGTTCAGTGAAGTTCAGGAGTGGAAAAATGATATTGTAGAAAAGTTGAATATTGGAGTTAAGAATAAGCTTGATGCTGTAGGGGTTGAAGTAATGAAAGGTGAAGCACATTTCATCGATGATTCAACTGTTCGAGTAGAGGAAGAACATAGAACCGACAAGTTAAATTTTGAGAAATGCATAGTTGCGACCGGAAGCAGGCCTATAGAGGTTCCAGGCCTGGAATTTGAGAAAGAAGGCATAATATCGTCGCGAGAAATGCTGAATCTGGAGGAAGTTCCAGATGAACTTGTCGTTGTTGGTGGGGGCTACATAGGAATGGAGGCAGTGACTAAATTCTGCAAGTTCGGCTCTCATGTAAAAATCGTGGAAGCAGAGGACCGAGTTCTTCCTAACTTTGATGAAGAGATTGTCAATAATATTCAGGAGACTTCTGACTGTTACAATGACGAGATTTATACCGGCACAAAGGCCTCAGAAGTTAGAGAAGGAGAAGATCCTGTTCTTGTAGCAGATCAGAATGGTGAGAAAGTTGAAATTGATGGAGATTATATCTTAGTTGCTGTAGGCCGTGAAGCCCATTCAGGGCTTGAAAGCGTAAAATTGGAGAACGCAGGACTAGAAGTCAATGAGAGCGGGTTTGTGGATACAGATTCTCAGATGAAGGCTTCTGAAAATATTTTTGTGATTGGTGATGCCGCAGGACAGCCAATGCTAGCTCATAAGGCCTATATGGAGGGAAAAGTAGCTGGAGAAGTAGCAGCCGGGGAAAATACTGGAATGGATTCACAGTTTATCCCGAAAGTTATGTATACTGATCCTGAGGTCGCTGTTGTAGGTCTTACAGAACAAGAAGCCAAAGAGGAAAATGAAGATGTTAAAGTTGGAAGGTTTTCTATGAAGCATTCTGGCCGAGCTTTGACAACTAACGGTGGAGAAGGATTTGTGAAAGTTATAGCCTCCAAAGAGAACAAGTTGCTTGGCGTTACAATTATCTCCGAGAGAGCATCTGACATGATTGGAGAAGCGAC
Source organism: Candidatus Nanohaloarchaea archaeon (assembly GCA_046497485.1). Classification (GTDB taxonomy): domain Archaea; phylum Nanohalarchaeota; class Nanosalinia; order Nanosalinales; family Nanosalinaceae; genus B1-Br10-U2g21. Next base: position 12,484 of record JAWOFP010000029.1, read on the forward strand.
TTTAGCGCTTGAGATGCAGGCCTATCTCGATGATATTATAGGCACAGTTCATGCACACCCTACATTCCCCGAGGCGTTTCAGGAGGCCTGTGAAGACGCCTTGAATAAAAGTATTCATACATAGGAGTGACTTATTGTTTTTTATTCCTTTGAACCTAATTTTCTACTGTTATGGTTAAAGACGATAAATATAGTGACAAAGAGTTTGACTCCGAAGAGGACATGCACCTTTACTGGGGAGAAAACCTCATGGACGAGTTGAGCTCTCATGATAGTGAGAAGGCTAAGAAGGCCTTGAGAAATAAGAAGGAAGCCAAGTCTCAGAAGAAGGAATGGCGTAAAAAGATGATGTTTAGAGGCACAGCAGGTATTGTAGCCGTTGTACTGGTATATCTTGCTGCGCCTGCAATTGCCGGCATGTTCTCTGGAGGAGGAACCGTTAATTATGATGATCTGAATTTGGAAGAGCAGCCTATGCTGGGTGAAGAAGATGCTCCAGTTACAGTTGTAGAGTTCGGAGACTACATGTGTGGAGCATGCCAGTCATTCAACCAGGATGTGAAGCCTGAGATGCAGAGCCTGATTGACAGCGGAGATGTAAAATTCCATTACATGGATATCAATCTCCCGCAGTTCCAGCCAAACAACGGCCAGGCCTCGGTAGCCGCCGAATGTGTTTACCAGCAGGATGAAGAAGCGTTCTGGAGTTTCCATGATGCGCTTTACGAAAACCAAGGTCAGACAGCTTATACAGCTGAAGGCCTAACAACATTGGCTGAGGAAAACACTGAAGGTCTTAATACGACGGAGCTTCAGGCCTGTATAGACAACGGAGAGACTTCCGATGCAGTCGATTCAGACAACGAGATCGCCAGAGAAAACGGAGTTAGCGCCACACCGACAGTCTTCGTGAACGGCGATAGAGTTGGTAACACCAACAACTTGGTTTCGATCATTGAAGACAACTACCTATGAACAGGCAGGAAGTCCTGAAACACTACAAAGAAAACAGGTCTGAGATAGAATCCAGACTGAAAGATTTTGAAGACCTGCGTGAGGCCTCCGAGAGGAGGCTTTTCCAGGAACTTTCTTTCGTTATTTTTTCTTCACAGAGCTCAGCTGAAAACTCTTGGAAAGCCGCAGAGAGAATAGGAAAAGATGGTTTAATACATAAATCCAAGTCTGAAATCTCAGAAATTCTTGCTCAGGAAGAAGTTCAGTTCGAGAACAGAAAAGCAGACTACATAATTAAAAATAGAAATCTTCTATCACAGCCAACCTTTGATAATCCTTCTACAGATCTAAAAATAAAATCCAGAATCAAAACTGAGAACCTCAATAAGACAAGAGACTGGTTCTCTGAGAACATTTCAGGCCTGTCCTGGAAAGGAGCATCACATTTCCTGAGAAATATAGGTAATGGGGATAACTTCGCTATCCTCTCACAACACACCGTATCAGCTCTAGCAGACCTAGAAGTAATCAAAACAGTAGAACCTCCAAAAAATAGAGAAGAATACCTGAATATTGAATCTAAAGTCCAGGAATTTTCAGAGGAAATAAACATTGATATTAAGGCCTTAGATCTAGTTCTATGGTCGATGAGAACTGGTAAAGTCTTTAAATAAACTTTATTTTAGAACTGTCCTAGGCCTGACTGTTTACCTTTGCCCTTTAATTGGTCTTCTGTGTATCCAAAGACTTTCAGCACTCTCATAGTCACAGGGATAATCTGGTTATCCACATAGTAATCCGCATCGTAATTCTCCGCATACTTAGTTAATTCCGCCTGTTCTGAGATTGACTTACCTGTTCTTGTAATCACATAATCTATTGTGGTTTCAGGCTCTATCTCGTCTCCGCGCTTCATCGCTTTTTTCGCGGCCTCTACATGAGGGGCTGTATTCCCATATTCTTCAGGAGGCTTAGTTAAAGTAGTGTAAATCTTGAGCTCTTCAACATCTACTTCTCCCGACTTCAAGGCCTCAATCGTATCCTTAACAATATCTACTGCTTCATCTACATCATCTTCCAATACTTTCCTCAGTACTTTTTCCTGAGTGTCTTTAGCTATAGGGCTCCAGTCCCTTCTGACCTGTTCGAACCCTGTTATCTTCATTGATCCATCTTCATCGATCAATGCATACTTCTTTTTAGCTCCTTCTCCAGACTCTTTTGAAGTAAAGAATCCTCGCTTAAAAAGGCCTTCAAACTCCATTTCCATAAACTCTGGTAATTCAGAGTTCACTCTGTCAAGGAATTCATCTAAATATTCTTCTAAGTCGTCTTTCCTCAACATCACAGAATCTGTGTCGCCATAGGTCATTTCAAAGCCCATATCTTCCGCTATTTCTATGGCGTCTTTGATGTATTCTCGTCCTAGGTATGTTGTTGCTTCGGCGCTCTCTCTAGAGTACCAGCGCGCACCACTATATCCAAGATATCCGTAGAAAGAGTTTGCAAGAATTTTTTGCGCCTGCTGTCTATTATCTACTGACTTATACTCCTTTGAATCTTCTTCCAAATCTTTCAATTTTTTCTTCAAATCGTAACGCGAGCTTACTAAGTCTTCGACCAGTTCGGGGAAAAATCCTTGCTGATCCTGACAGAAGTTATAATCGAACTCCTCTAGCTCAAACCTGTCATCACATTCATCTAAGTTCAATGTGTCAGGCGAAATATTGTGAGCCACCATCACCGTCGGATACAGCGACCTAAAGTCGAATACTGCTACATTTTCGTAAAGGCCTTCTTCAGGAGTGTAGACAAATCCTCCAGTGTAGGCCTGTTCTCGGTCGCGTTTACTTCTCTTCTGCTGGGAAGGCCTGTTACGAGTTAACATGTTCCTGTTGTAGGCCTCTCGAATCAGATAGTTCTCTGTCAGCTGGCCATAGGTGAGCCTTGAAGAGTCGAAAGGAATCAACCCAGTGATCTTCGAGAGCTCCATCACTTGCGGAGTAATCTCATTTCCTAACTCGTATGTAATGTCGGCATCTTTCATCGCATATTCTGCGAACTTCTCTAAATTCTCTTCAGTTTCCCAAATTTCCTTCATCTCACTCCATGAAAGATCGTCTTTGTTCAGGCCCAACATCTCTTCAGCAACAGAATCTAAATCCAATGTCTCAGAATCTATTCCAGGCGCTAAAATATGAGTAATAAATGGATAGAGATCAATATGCATCCTCCCTTTGATTCTTGCTCCTTTAAATCTCCCTCGGCGGTTGAACTTCATTCTCTCACCGTTTCTACCTAGAGAAAGCTCAACATTGTTTCTGTTGGCAGCTTCTCTCAGGATGGAGAAATCATATTCATCTGTATTATATCCTGTAAGTATATCGACATTTTCGTCTTCTATTATCTCTATAAATCTCTCTAACATCTCTGTCTCATCTTCTACTTTCTCAGCGAAATCTAGGTCTACTTCTTTCATCGTTAGAAGTTTTCTAAAGTTCTCAGACCTGAAAGACGCCATCACAACCCGGTCATCGATTACCTCGAGATCAAAGGCCATACTGTTCCACTCAAAACCGTCTTCTTTTTCCACAGAGCTTATATCTTCGATTATTATCTCTTTCTCAAAATTGTCAGAGTCTTTTTCTTCACCCTCTATCTCTACCCAGCTACCAGGCCTAACTCCTTTGTCAATTAGATACCGTCTGTAGAACGGAATATCAAACTCTAAGCATCTTCTAACCGATTCCAGATCCCAAAGCTCATTTTTTAGTTTAGGAACGCTTGCAGGTATATCCGTTACAACCTTCAAGGCCTCTACTGTTTCCTGACCATACTTCTTCTCTTCGACTTCTGTCTCAAGAATTTCAAGTTCTTCGCCTTTATCCGACTCGAAATCATTCTCTTTAACATCCTCTTTCAACTGTTCAAGGTCTGTCGGCATAGCATAGAAGTAGGGTTTGAAGCTCTCATCCACTAGCTTATAGCAGCCCTCTTGATTCTTTCCGTAGAGTATAACTCTCAATGGATCTGTTTCATATTCTGCGTCAAAGACCTGAAACTCCATAACATTCATTTGTTTAACAAGGAATTTATTACTGGAATTTTGAAAACTTAGTTATGAGACTTCTACTTTTGACAGACATCCATGGAGATACAGCAAAACTGGAGAAAATCCTTTCAAGAGAAGAATTTGATGGCATCCTCTGCGCCGGAGATCTGAGCGATGCCTCCGAGTTTGAAGACTATCAGTCCAGCCTTAATGAAGTATTAACATTGATGGAGGAGAGTTCAGGCCTGGTTAAAGCAGTTCCTGGAAACATGGATCCTGAAGAGAAATGTGTCAGATCTCTTATAGATAGGAAAATGAATATTCACAAGAAGATCGCAAGCTTCGAAGAGTTTGATGTCGTAGGATTTGGCGGAGGCCTTACACCTTTTGGGACGCCTTTTGAGCCGTCCGGAGAAGATATCAGAGATTCACTGGAAGTTTTGCACGGTAGAATGAGTTCAGGCCTCAAAGCTGCTGTGATTCATCAGCCGCCGAAAGACACTGATCTTGACATAGCTGATGGCAATCATGTAGGCTCAGAGGAGGTTAGAGAGCTTTTAGAAAATAATGATTTCGACTTCTTGCTCACAGGCCACATACATGAATCATTTGGAACTGATGAAATAGGAGATACGCTTATGGTGAATCCTGGGCCTGTGATGGAAGGACATTATGGCATACTGGAAGTGGAAGATGATTTTGAGGTCGAGTTAAATACAATTTAACTTAAGACAATTTCAGGTCTCCCGATATTTACCGGTCTTTTCTTTCTATTTTACATTGACTGATTGGGACAATGTTTCATGTGCTTGAGATATTTCTGACTTACTGCATTCATCATTAAAGTTTTCAAGGCCTCAGAGCAGGAAAGACTTTTATAGGTGGTTAAATAACATTTAGATAAGAAAGCCGAAAGGCATTACCAAGGAGGTGAAAAATTAATTATGGCAGAACTACCACTAGCACCTGTAAAAAGAATCATCAAGCAGTCCGGAGCAGCAAGAGTTTCAGAAGATGCTGTTGAAGAACTAAGAGACGAACTTGAAGCTCACGCAGAAGATAGAGCAAGAGAATCCAAGCAGTTCGCAGAACACGCAGGTCGTAAGACCGTCCAGGCTGCAGACGTCCGAACTTCCAGATAAATCTGGAAGCAACTTTTTAACCCCTCCCCTACATCTTTTTTCTTATGAAGATCGAAAATTCTTTCATCCATATCCCTGGAATAGGCAAAAAAACAGAGAAGAAATACTGGAAGAAAGGCCTAACACACTGGGACCAGCTAAGAGACTCAGGAAGTCTAAGCGACAATAAAAAGCAGCACTTAGAGAAGGCTGAAAAGAATTTAGAGGTCGGAAACTCACTTTACTTCAAACAACAATTACCCTCCAAATCACTTTGGAGGCTCTACGAAAACTTTGCGGAACAAGCCTGCTTCTTCGATATAGAGACCACAGGCCTTTCAGCAAAAAAGAACAAGACCACTACAGTAAGCTTCTATAGGAACGGAGAGTCTAAAACATTGATTAGAGGTCAAGACCTAACTAGGGAAAGATTAGAGGAAGAACTTTTCGAGTCAAAGATTCTTGTCAGCTTTAACGGTAAGAGATTTGACGCTCCTTTCCTTGAACAAAACTTTGACTTAGATATTGAAACCCCACATATTGACTTAATGTATCCTGCGAAGAGAATTGGCTTGAGCGGAGGCCTGAAGAAGATTGAGAAAGAGCTTCAAATTCAGAGAGAGTTAGAGGATATCGATGGACGAGAAGCAGTCAGGCTGTGGAAAAAATACGAGAAAAACAATAACGAAGACGCGTTAGAAAAGCTGGTTAGGTATAATCAGTACGATGCTGTAAACCTCAAAGAGCTGACAGAGATAATAGTTGATAAGCTGGATAACGAGGTTTTCAGGCCTCACATTGAGTAATTAAATCATATTCAAGGCCTTCAATGATTTGAGCTGGCCCATTGTCTCATGAGTTTTTAGTTCTTCCAAGGTAAGCCATTTGAAATCAGAATGTTCATAATCTAGCTCTAATTCCTTATTATCAACTTCAATATGAAAAGGATAAATATTCCAGAGGCCTAGTTCTCCTTCTCCAATGTGGGAGTCTCCTAAATCGATTATTTCTCCTTTAAGACCTGTCTCTTCTTTCAGTTCGCGAAGGGCTGCTTCTTTTGCAGACTCTCCTTCTTCTATTTTTCCTCCTGGAAAAGTCCATTCGCCGGAGCTGGAGTTTTCCTGGCTTCTTTTCAGCAGTAGAAACTCTCCGTCTTTTTCTGGTACTGCTAATGCTACTTCGCCATTTATCTCTCTTTCAGGCTTATCCATGCTTTATTTCAGGTATTGAAGGTTTTTAGTTGTTTTTCAGAGCGTTATGGAACTAAAGATTTTTAAGTAGGGGGCGGCAATTGTTAGATGAAAATGGCCCTAGTTGCTAATACTAAATGGCTGACCGGAAACATGTCCATGTCAATGGATCTGGTGAGACCTAGCTTTAACCATAGGGCCAAGACTAAATTCTCCATTATTAATTATCTGGCAGAGTAAAGCGGGATGAAGTCTTGGTCCGATTGGTGGACCAACGACCGACCGCGAATACTCAAAAAATTACAAAAGCTTAGTTGACCTCTGCTTCTGCGGAACAGATTAGGTTAGAGGACAACTAGCAAGGGCAGGTCTGGCTTGCAAGGTGAGGCCTGCTCTTCGACCCCTCTTATCAACGACTTAAACTTTGATAGATTAGAAGAGGTGCCAACCAAAAAATGAACGCCAACACACGCGACTTTGAAGCCGAACTTGAAGCACAGGACTTAGAGGTACGAGAAGCTCCTAAAGTTAATTCGGAAGCAGAAGTAGTTACAGCGACCGCTCTCTAAGAACATAAAAGCAGTGCTGCCAGAGAAAAAGGAAAGAATTCCTCCAGAGGAAAAGATTTATTCCTGATTACTGTAGGCAGCAGACTCGAAAGCAGCCCAGCCGTTAGCCATAGAATCCAGTATCGAAGTAAAAGACTTAGCTGGCTTCACGACTTTTCGACGGCCTTGAGACCCTTCATTCGAATCACGATACTCCAAATATTCATACTGAATCACGCCTAGACGACGCAACTTTGGCAAAATATTGTTCTTAAGATTTGACAGGCCTTTCTCATGACCCCATTCACCGAAATTATTTAATTTTTCTGAATCAATCTCTCCTTCAGCCTTTAATTCTCGCAGAAAGATTTTTGCGTACTTGTTCCGTTTCGGCGATTGTTCATGTGGGAAGAAAAGATCGACGAGTTTCTCCCAGTTCCAGGCCCTTTCACTTAACTTGTATTTTTGTCTATCTTCAGGGATGGCTATAGAGTTTTTAGTTACAATAGTAGAGGTCTTTCGTGCTTCCTCATCTACAAATGGATGATCTGACATAAAGAAAGTATAACTTCTCTAATTGATAAAGTTCTTGGAAACTGATTAAAACCGCGAGGCCTCATTCAAATTTATGAAGGGAATCACCCCTGTAGTCGCTATCGTCCTATTAATGGCTGTTACTGTAGCTGCAGCAGGAACGCTTTGGACTATGATAGAGGATACTCAGGAATCAGCTCAGGAAAATGCTCCTATGATCGAATTCAATACAGATATTCTAAATGTAGAGAGCTGCTGGTACAACAATGCTGAAGACCAAGTTAGGCTTCAGATCAGAAACGAACACTCAACGGATGCATTGAACATCAGCAGAGTCAATTACTACTATGAGTACGATTTAACCGAAGTAGATATAGAAGGAAATGAAGAAATAATAGGGCCGCAGAGATCCTGGAGAGTATATATAAACGATTCCAGCCCTGAAGATGTTCCAACCATCGAGATCAGTAATCAAGGGAACACAATGACCCACAGATGCTTCAATCTTGACACATCTTAAGCATTTCTTTATTTCAAATTTTTCACCCCATCTTTCTACATGAGCTACGAAGAACTCTCAGAGGAACAGAAGATAGAGGCCTTAAATCAGATGGAGAAAGAACTAGATCAAGCACAGGAACAGGCCTCAGAATGGGAGGAGAAAGCCAAAAAAGTCAAAGCCGACTTTGAAAACTTCAAGAAAAAACAGGATGAAAGAAAAGAGAAATGGCAGCACCAAGCCAAAGAAGATCTGGCGGAGGAAATGATTGAAGTAATCGACAATTTGGAAAGAGCAATTTTATCTGCCGATGAGGACTCAGCGCTTCTTCAAGGTGTGAAGATGGTAGCAGACCAGTTATATGATAAGTTAGAAAGCGAAGGCCTTGAAAGAATCGATGCAGAAGGAGAAGAGTTCGATCCTAACCTTCATAAAGCAGTAGAGAAGAAAGAAGATGGAAAGAAAGTGATTGAAGAAAAGAGAAAGGGTTACATGTTCGGCGATAAAGTCCTGAGAGAAGCAGAAGTAGTAGTTGGAGATACAGAATAGGCGAGTTTAAAAATTTTTATTCATGTAAGTAAAAATGTGGTGAATTAGAAAACAATGGCAGCTATAATCGGAATCGATCTAGGTACGACAAGAAGCGCAGTAGCACACATCAAAGACGGAGAACCAGAAATAATTGAAAACTCAGAGGGAGAAAGAGTAACTCCTTCAATCGTTGCATTCGATGATGGAGAACGGCTTGTTGGAAAACCGGCAAAGAACCAGATGGTAACTAACGAAGAAAACACAGTTAAATCCATCAAGAGACATATGGGAGAGGATTATACTGTCACGCTTGAAGGAGAAGAATACACTCCACAAGAAATCTCCTCAATGATCTTACAGAAGCTAAAGCAGGACGCAGAAGACAAAATTGGCGAAGAAGTTACAAAAGCAGTTATCACAGTTCCAGCACACTTCGACGATACTCAGAGACAGGCAACAAAAGATGCTGGAGAAATCGCAGGCCTAGAAGTCGAAAGAATACTTAACGAACCAACAGCTGCTTCTCTAGCCTATGGATTAGATGACGACCAAGATAAACAGGTTCTAGTCTACGACTTTGGCGGAGGAACCTTCGACGTAACAGTACTGGAAATGGGAGATGGAATCTACGAAGTCCAGTCCACAGAAGGAGACAACGACCTGGGGGGAGACGACTTTGACGAAGAAATAGTCGGATGGATCCTCGACAAGTTCGAGGAAGAAAACGATATCAGACTTGATAACGATGAGGCTTTACAGCGAATCAGAGAAAAAGCAGAAGAAGTTAAGAAAGAATTAAGCTCTAAAAAATCCGCCAAGATAAACATTCCATTCATCCACCAAGAAGACGGCGAAACATACAACATTGACTATGAACTCACGCGTTCAAAGTTTGAGGATTTAGTAGAAGATCTTATCCAGAGAACAACCAATCCGGTTGAGACCGCGATGGACGATGCCGGAGTAGACTCTTCTGACCTCGATGAAGTTATTCTTGTTGGAGGAACAACTCGAGTTCCAGCCGTCAGAGAACACGTTCAGGCAATTACAGGCCTTGAGCCAAGCCAAGAAGTGAGCCCTGATGAAGCAGTAGCTATGGGCGCATCAATTCAGGCAGGTTCAATCGAAGGCGAGATGGACGACATCCTTCTCCTCGATGTAGCGCCTCTTTCCCTGGGAGTAGAGGTCAAAGGAGGCCTAACAGAAACATTAATCGAAAAGAACACCACAATCCCTGCAGAGGAAAGTAAAACTTTCACCACGGCTCAGGACAACCAGTCCATGGTAACTGTGCATGTAGTCCAGGGAGAAAGGGAGATGGCTAGCGACAACAAATCTCTTGGCCAGTTTAATCTCCAGGGCCTACCTCCAGCACCAGCAGGACGACCTCAAATCGAAGTTACTTTCGAAATCGATTCCGACGGCATTTTACAGGTTTCCGCTAAGGAAAAGCAGTCGGGAGAAGAAGCAAGCATTTCAATCGACGATGCTTCCAGACTTGACGACGAGGAAATTGAAGACATGAAAGAGGAAGCAGAGAAACACGCAGAGGAAGATGAGAAGAGAAGAGACTTTATCGAGACCAAGAACAAGGCCGATCAAATCGTCAGTCAGGCCGAGTCCCAGATAGAGAACTTTGAGGACCAAGTAGATGAAGAACTGATTGAAGGCATTAAAGAAGCGATCGAAGATGTTCAAACTGCAAAGGAAGAAGCAGAAGATATAGATGATTTAGAAGAGGCCTCTGAGCACATTGATGAGGCTATTGAAGAGCTTGAGCAGGAGCTTCAGGAGATCGGTAAAGAGATGTATGATGGCGAAGGTCAGGGCGCTCCCGGTGGAATGGGAGGTATGGGAGGAGTCGATCCATCCAACATGAGTGAAGAAGATCTCAAAGAGGCAGCTCAGAACATAAATATGGGCGGCGCAGCAGGCCAGTCAGGCGACGATGTAGTCGATGCCGACTACGAGGAAGTAGATACTGAAGAAGAGGGTAAGGAGGACGAATAGATGTCCTCTCCTTCTCTTTTAGCCGAGATTAAGGAGATTGAAGAACAATACAGTTACCAAGAGGATGTATTTGAGCAGTCAGTAAGAATCTCCCCATCTGGCCTAGAAGAGATATCAATTTTTGATAAAAAAGTATTAGTGGATGACTCAAATGTAGGAGAAGCTCTAGAACTAGAGATAAGTCTGACACATTTCGAAGAGCCTAAACTAACTGAAAGAGAACCAGGTTTTTACAGGCCTGAAGATCCTTCAAACCAGTGGAATTATGAGGTAGTTGGAAACGTAGTCCAAATTGAGGAAGTAGAATTGACTTCAGATAACGGAGAGGAAATGATTCTAAATATTGGAGACCACAATGTAAGCGTCACAACTCGCCAAGAATTTGAAAATTTAGAAAAAGGTCAAAGAATTATCCTATCTAACAATAGAGTAGACTTAGAATCGATTAGGTGATAAAAAGTGAGCAAGGAATACTATGATTTACTCGGAGTAAGCGAGAACGCTTCTCAGGATGAAATCAAGAAGGCCTATCGCAAGAAGGCAAAGAAATACCATCCTGACAGTAACGGAGATGATGCTGACGAAGAGAAGTTCAAGAAAATTAACAAGGCCTACGATGTTCTCTCTGATGAAGATAAGCGTAAAAAATACGATCAGTACGGTAAGCAGGGCGTAGAAGGTCATGCGGGCAGAGGTCAGCGCCAGGCTGCATCCAATTTTCAGGACCTTTTTGAGGAGATATTTGGAGGAGGCGGCTCAAGAAGAAAGAGCCGCGGCCAGGACATGAAAATCAATACTACAATATCTCTGGGAGAGGCCTATAATGGTGTCGAGAAAACTGTGAAGGTTTCAAGAAATTCTCAGTGTGAGGCCTGTAATGGCTCGGGCGCAGAAGATGGAAACACTGAGACCTGTCCAGAATGTAACGGAGAAGGACGCGTCCGAGAAGTTGAAAGATCTATTTTTGGAAGACGCCAAGTTGTGAAGGAATGTTCTAGATGTAATGGTCGAGGAGAGATCCCTGAGACAGACTGTTCTGAGTGTAATGGAGAAGGTGTAAGGGAAGTTGAGGAGACTATCACATTTGATATTCCCTCGGGCGTCCAGGATGGTCAGAGGCTGCGTTTAGAGGGTAAAGGCCATGAGAACCGTGAAGGCAGGAGCGGCGATCTCTATGTGTTCATTACTGTTGAAGCTCATGATTCTCTTGAAAGAAGAGGTAGTGACCTGTACACTGTAAAGAAGATAGGTGTCGGAGACGCAGCACTTGGCTGTGAGGTCACAGTCGACCACCCTGAGAAGCAGATCAGTGTCGATGTACCCTCTGGGACACAGCCAGGACAAGTTCTTAGAGTGAAAGGAAAAGGTATGCCTGAAAGGTTTAGTAGTGGAGACCTCTATGTAAAAATCGATGTGGATATACCAGAAAGATTGGAAGAAGATGAAAAAGAAGTATTTGAAGAGTTCAGGAGAAAACCTGAAAGCTCTAAGAGCTTCTTTGAATCAGTCAAAGACTTCATATAAACCCTAAAAAAGGCCTATACCAGGCCTTTTACATAGGGTACAGCGTACATTACTGCTACTCCTGTCGAAAACATAATTGAGTGAAGCAGTAGATTGTCATCTGTCTTGAACCGCGGCAATAAGTCGCTTCCTGCTATATAGACAAAGTTACCAATTACAAGCGGCAGTAGAAACACATTAACATTTTGAGCGATCGATGCAAGGCCTAATACTATTCCTGCGCCCATAAACATGAATAGAGAGATTCCTGCGTTGAATAGGACTGCTTTTACTCTTGAAAACCCGCTTTCTACCAGTATTCCGAAGTCGCCGGCTTCTTTTGGAACTTTATGTAGTGCGACTCCTACTGTTGCTGCGATTCCTGCAGGAGATCCTGCCAAGAAACTTGAAGCGATTAAGATGCCGTCTAATACGTTGTGAACTGCGTCTCCTGCTAATAAGACATATGAGAAGGCCTCGATGTGATGATTCTGGTTGTGGCAGTGCCAGTGGACACCCCTCTCCAGGAGAAGAGACATGAACATTCCTCCAAGTACTAGGAGTCCAGTCTCTCTAGTATATCCTAAATTATTTGCTAATTTGAATACTAAATGGATAAAGACTCCGCCGAATATTGTTCCTGCAGATAATGAAATTAGGTATGGTGTTAGTTTTTCTGTTCTGTCCTTGCTTAGGCCTAGAAATAGTGCTCCGAGACCTGATAGTAGCGATGTTGCGATAAGTGCTGCGATTATTGTTGTGAATACCATATTGAATTAAAGCAGTTATTAAGTTTTTAAGTAATGCTATTAATTTTCGTTTATGGAAGTAATAAGCCTATCAATTGACGAAGAAACACTTGAGAAAATCGACGAAATTCAAGAAAAAGGAAGCTTCAACGGTCGAAGCGAGTTAATCAGAAAAGCGGTCGAAGGCCTACACCAACAGGTAAACGACAGAGACAAGTTAAGAGGGAAGATGTCCGCAGTAATAGTCGTAAGACATCCCCACAAACACGAACATGGAATCTCGGAGATTTCACATGAATTCGACAACATTGTGACCACTCAGCTCCACAGCAAGTTAAGCGAGGAAAAATGCCTGGAAGTATTCCACACCAATGGCTCAGCCGAAGAGATCATCGATTTCTACAACCAGTTGGAAGGTAGCAAACACACAGAGTCAGTAAACATTCTACCCCAAGACACCTGATTAAAAAGTAAGCAAGTTGAAACAAGTTTTGTGAAGAGAAAACTGCAGTATCTTTCCGGGGCTTTCCTTTTAGGCCTAATTTATTTCGTCTCAACACTAGAGCTATCCTTATTCACGGAGCTTCTAAGCCCTGAGAAAGTAGCTGAAATACTTGGCCCTTACGGACCTGCAGGAATAATCGCAGGACAAATCGGACAAGTAATACTTGCACCGATCCCTCCAGTAACTGCTGTAGCCTCAGGAACGCTTTACGGCCCTTTCCTCGGCGCATTTTACTCAATAATCGGTGCAACAATAGGAACAGTAATAGCAATCTACGTATCCGACAGATACGGAAGGCCTCTAGTCGAAAGATTTGTATCCGAGGAAAACATGAATAAATTTGATGAATTAACAAAGAAAACAGGCTATCTACCCTTCATCATACTGTTTGTACTCCCAGGATTCCCTGATGACGCATTATGCTTTATAGTAGGCCTCACAAATCTCGACTGGAAAAAGCTAGCCTTTATTGCTTCAATTGGAAGACTTCCAGGAATCCTGATGCTGACAACCACAGGACATTCAATCGCCGAAGCCAACACACTTCTATTCATAGTTGCTTCCGCCTCAGTCTTAGTTGTAAGCACTTTATCAGTTAGTTACAGAAAACAGATTGAGGCCATAACTTCTCAGAGACTTAAGGCGAAACCGTTCTAAAGATCAGCTCTCAAAAATTATGATATGAAATTAGCTCACACTATGCTGAGAACCGGAAGCCCAGATGAAATGATAGAATTCTACAGGGAGGCCTTCGGGTTCGAACTACGGGAAAAGAAGGAAATGGAAACCTTTACACTTTACTTCTTGAAGTCAGAGGATCAAACTGCTGAAATCGAACTGACATACAACCACGGCGAAGACGATAGATACGAAAAGGGTGAAGGCTTCGGACATATAGCGATCCACACAGATGAAGACCAAGATTTACAGGAAGCATACGATGAAGCTGTAAACGCTGGTGGAGAAGACTACAGGCCTCCAGAAGAATGTCCTGGAAACTACGGATTTGTAAAGGATCCCGAAGGATATGAAGTGGAAATTCTGGCGCGCAGCGCCTAATTCCTCCTTTTTTGTTTTATCAAACTATAGATAATTTTATACGGATAGAAACTCTAACTCACTTATGGTGAAACCACAGCTAGTTTTAATTACAGCTTTACTGCTCTTGACTTCAGGAGTGGCCGCACAGGAACAAGCACCAAATCAATCAGAGGATAGTGTGCTTGGAGAGGATGTAATTGCATCTAACTTTGTGATGCGAGGCCTTCCAGGAAGCAGCCAGGAAGAAGTCGAGGCAGACCGAAGCTTTGAAAGAGAAGCTGACAGTGACGAATCCTACAATTTAAGTGAGGATGAAGCGCTGGAAGTTGCTCGTGATGAGCTTGGAAGCAGTGAATGGAATTTGGAAGATTCAGAAAGATCTGAAGGCCTTTACGAATTCAGTTTCGTAAGAGGAGAATCAGAAGCAGAAGTATCAGTCGATGGATCCTCAGGCCGTATAGTAGAGTTTGAGGCAGAAATCGAATGGGAACCTGAAAACGAAGAACCTTCAGCAGTTCTATCAGGATTCATCCAGTTCTCCAGAGAAGGCTATGAAGTCGATACAGACATCGATGTAGATGAAGAAAACAATGAGGCCTTATTTGAAGTGGAGATTGAACAGGATGACGAAGTTGGTGCAGAAGTAATTACTCGAGAAGAGATTAGAGAATTCGAGGACGCAGCACCAGGAAACTACACAGGGAGACTTGAAGTAGTCAGAGATGACGAAGTAGTACACACTGAGGAACAAGAGTTTAGAGTTCCAGGACCAGTAGAGAACGAATCAGAAGATGAAGAATCTGAAGACGATGAGTCTGAAGATGAATCTGAGGAAAGTCTCGAAGATATGAGTAGAGAAGACTTGATTGAAGAAGTAAGATCGCTCAGAGAACAGGTTCAGTCACTTCAGAACAGAAACGATTCAGACAATTCTGAAGCACCTGGAAATCGTCCTGATGGAATAGAAACTCCAGAAGATTCAGATGAAGAATCAGAAGACGATTCTGAAGACTCAGAGAATGAGACTGAGGAAACTGAATCCGAGAACGAATCAGAAGATAGTGAAAGTTCAGGACCTCCAACAGAGGCTCCAGGAAACTCAGATCAGAGACCTGGATTCGTGAACAGAATGCTTTCCGGAATCTTCGGTTAAAAAATTCCACACAAATTTCCTTTTCTTTTCTTTAATTTATGATTAAAATTCAAGAAAGAGAAAGAATAATAGAAATTAATTTCTAAATTATTTTTACAGTTTCAGGCCTTTTAGGCATTTTAACTTGTCCCTCAGTTTGCTTGTCTGCCATTAGCTCAACTTCAAAATTTTTGGAATTTGCATCCATAAATTAATCGCCTCCTCTTTGTGCTGCGGATTTTATCCAAGATTTCCCAGAAATGGCTTTCCTCTTGTTCAGCTTCTTAACCATTACAGAAAAATTAGGATCTGCCTAATTAAGCTATAGTTACACTAAATTATACCTAAATAACCACAAACCAAATGATTTAAACTTTTTAACCACCCATTAGCTCTCTATAAAGCTGCAGAATATTATATATATTCTTTCAGGTCTTTTTACCTGTAATTAAAGGTATTTATTAGGGACTCCAACTTTATTTCTATGAATTCTACTACGACTCAGCCATCAGGCCTTCAGTTTGAATCCAGCGTTAAGAAAATCCGTGAGAAAACCGATGACCCAGTCGACAGTACAGATGAGTTAGGCGGTCTATTGGAAAGAGTTAGGAGGCATGCTGAGGCGCCTTTAAGAGAAAATCAAAAGTGGGATAAGCCATCAGACAGAAGCGCTCCAAATCCAGAGTATGAAAGCTTGATGGATTTCGCCCAAATGTCATCTTCTGAGTTAGAAGCGATTGAAAACGATATCGCTATGCTAGATAAAATAGGAGAAGAAGCAAATAGAGAGGCCTACTCAAGCATGCTGGGTATAACAGAAGGCAGTAACCCTAGAAGAGCTCTTGAAAGTGATGAACGAGTCGTGGACAAGTTAAGACATGAGGCCTTGGAAGCCGGCCATGATGAAGCTGTTGCAGATAATATTAATGAAAGTATTTCCAATAATATCGAATCTCTGGAGGAAAATGTAGAGGACACAGTAGAAGATCTAAATCAGTCCCTGGCCCCTTATGCTGAAGATTTTGAGGGATATGTTGAGGAGATGGCAGGCCTTGCACGAGATGAGTACGGTGCTATGGCCCAGCTGACAGATTATCTCCAGGACTTGGATCAAATAGATACTGAATCAGAACTAGGAGAAATGACTGTCGATTATCTAATGAATGAAACTGCCGATATTCTAGCAGTCCAGACTCAAAATGTCTCTGAAATATACAGCGAGATCGTGAAAGCCACTAACTCCACGAAAAGGTTGAGAGACAATATTGATAGCGATATCGCAGACCAGCATAATATCAACATAGAGAGGCTTGAAGAATCAATAGCGTATGCGGAAGAGACCTTAGGAAATATGGCAGGAGATTACGATGACTTCTCTGAGAGAGCAGAAGCAATGGTTGAGGAAAACACTCGGAATATAGACTCATTCGATCTTTCAGCCATTGAAAGATGGGACTCAATAGGAGAGTCGGAGAAGGCTTAGAGGTGATTAAAAATGACTGATCCTAGACCTGAAGACGATGAACAATGGACTGTTGATGATGAACTTGAAGGAGACGGCGGCGAAGAAATAGAAACTGAAGAAGAAGAACTTGAAGAAGATGACGGGTTAAATATAAGCCGGAGGCAGGCTTTAGGCCTAGGTGCTCTAGGCCTTGGAGGCTGGGTGGCTGCTGGCGCATACCTCTACGATGGAGGAGATGTAGCACCCGGAATAGGTAATAATTCATCTGATCCTGGAACATCGCCAATACCAGGAGGCTCTGATGAAAACCCCCCCGAGGATAGTAGCGTTTACGAATTATCAAGTGAGGTTTCCGTTGATTTGGACTATCTTGACCCTATTTTCAATGACTCAGAAGTAGAAATCGGCATCCAGGAGAGCGGAGACCTAGTGGCCTGGAACCAGAATGTAGAAATCGGAGAAGGAGATGACGCTTACAATCCGCTTTACAGATTCAGAACCGAGAGATTCCCGGATCGAGGGTTCTTCGATGTCGATGGAGATCACCCTATAGAAGAGCTATACAATGATATTGATGCTGAAGTAGATGAGATGAGTGAAGGCATGGTGAAAGTGTTTTACGATGAGGCCATCGATGATGGAACTTGGAGAGATCATCAAGATTATAAGCCTATCGACTTTGAAGAACTAAAAGAAGGACTTCTCGAGCATTCAGGCCCTGGACCAACTCAGGATTACTTCTTTAACAGATATGAGACCCTAGAGGAGGGCGAAGAGGTGCTAGAAGATGAATGGGAAGAACTGGTTAGAGATGGGCTTGAAGCAAATCAGGGCTAGAAGAGGTGATGAAATTGAATAGAAAGCTTGTGATAACAGTTCTTTCAGTTTTATTTATAGGTATTTTAGCAACGCCATTGGCTGCGGCACAGTTTGGCGGAGGAAACTCCGGCAATAATGAAAACGGAGACTTAGGAACTGATGACGAAGATTTAGATTCTGGCACAGAAAGCGATGATTCCGATTATGACGGCGGTAATGCTGATTCAGGAGATTTTGGTTCAGATTCATCTAGTGAGCCTGATAGCATTGATGGAGGAGGCTCTGAAGATAATGAGGGTACAGATTCCAGTAGCGATGACAGCAGTTCAGAACAAAATGATAGTCCTTTTGATGACTTAGAGGATTCTGATAGTTCAGATAGTGACTCAAATTATGATGGCGGCGACTCCACTAATAATGATGATTATGGAGGAGGAGACTCCACCAATAATGATGGATCAACAGAGGATTCTAATGATGCAGATACCGATTCTGACAGTGAGTCAAACTATGATGGCGGAGATTCTGAAGACAATGAAGACAGTTCTACAGAGGATAATTTTGATGATGGAGACTCTGGGGACGCTGAGAACAACGAAGAGGCCTCTAACTTTGATGGCGGTGACTCAGAAAATAATGAAGAAGAAAGTTCTACGGAAGATGACTTTGGTGGAGGGGACTCCGGAAATAATGAGGATGGCTCAAGTTTCGACGGAGGAGATTCACAGAATAATGATGATACCGGTTTCAATGGAGGCGACTCGGAGAATAACGAAAATGAGACAGATTATGATGGGGGAGACTCAGAAAATAATGAACCTGGGTTTGATGGAGGAGACTCAGAAAATAATGAAAACGAAACAGATAATTCAGATCCGACAGATCCTAATGACGACAATAATAACGATAATAATGGCTCAGGAGACGACAACAACGATTCAGAAGATGATGGAGAGGATTCTGAAAACAGCGGTTCAGATGATCGAGGGCCAGATGATGAAAACGGTGAAAGCGGAAACGATGATAACGAAGATAATGGCACTGATGAATCTAATGGTGATGAGGATGACAGCAGATCTTCCTCAAGCGGAGGCAGTTCAGGTCAGACACATTATATTGCTCCCGAACCCGAGAGCGAGATAGAAGCAGAGGTCGATCCAGATAATATCCGGTTCGGCGAATCGGCAATAGTCTCTGGAACTATAACTGGCGGAGACAACCCAAACCAGGAAGTTGAAATATTACTGAACGGGCGTCTAGAGACTACTGCCTTCACAGATGATGAAGGAGAATTTAAAGTCAAGATCAGGCCTTCGGAAGCTGGAAATAATGAAATAACAGTTAGGACTGATGAAGCTGAGAAAATTCTATCTATTAATGTGAGGCCTACTGTAAGCATCGATTCTATGTATACTTCGCTTGAAAGCTCTGCTGGAGACTCTATTGAAGTCTGCGCCGATATCAGATCGCAGACAGATGCAAGAGTTACACTGTATCATAATGGCCAAGAATTTGAGTCAAAAAATGGTCGTGGAGAACTATGTTTTAGGCCTGATTTAGATCAGGGAGGTAACAGTTATCGTGCGGTCGCAGTCGTAGATGGAGATAGAGATGAAAGAGAGATAAGTAGGAACACCTTCTCGAACGGGCCTAGAGCCGCTTCAATGGCAACAGGGGCTTTTGCCGCCCCCACGGCAAATAGGATCCCTCAGTTAGTAGCCATAGTTGCAGGGGCACTAGGAGTTATAATGAGAATGATGGGTGTCAGGCCTCTAAGAATATTTACTAATTAATCAAAATGGAAATTTAGTTTTATTTTCCGCCGAATCCTGCGCTCAGTAATCTTTCTAAGGCCTCTTCAGTTGATTCATCTGTCTCAATAATGTTCTCTGGTTCAACTTCTATTACAAAGCCCGAGGTAATGTTCGGTGAGGTCGGCATGAAAAGCACCTCCCTTCCATCTGAGGTTTGGCCTGTTTTGAAAGCAGTTCTCCGGATATTACCTGTCTGTACTTTGACAGGTTTCTTGAACTTCTCTGAGCCATCGAATACTTCTCGTGAAGTGGACTTCGCCATACTGTAGACCGTACCGATGACCGGTACTTTCTCAAACAGGATATCTATTTTTTCCTCAGCCTTCCTTCCTAAGTAGCTCTTGAACACAAACCCTAGAATAATGACCAGGAAAATTGAGATAAAACTCACAATTACCAGGCCTATAACTTGATTGGCCGTTGAATACTGAGTAAACCTGAATAGGCCTGACGGGATTACAGAAGATGCTGTGGAAAACAACCAGTCTAATAATATGATTACAGATGCTACAGGCACAGTTACTATTAGGCCTGCAATGAATGATCTCTTCAGCTCTTCTCTCATAGATCTCCTGTATAGATGATTTGATTCTTTCTACTTTATAACAAATGGACGGTCATATAGTGGTTGATTGTAGACTGTAGACTCACATAGATCTAAGAATGTTGAAATTATTCCAACAACATGGTGTTTATTTGTAGCGAACATTCCATTCTTTTTAATACTTTTTGAGACTGTCAGTTAGTAACTACATAAAATAGGAGAGTTCACACATGACGAACACTCACTTGGTTTAGGATCTTACAAATCGCGTTAGACAGGGCGAAACCACTCTAAAACCCTATAAGCTCAAACAGAAGTCCAGAGATTATGTGGCCCTAATCTGAAGAGGCCTAACTATTAGACACATTTAAGGTTAGTAGACATATAGATGATTAAGCGCTGTAGGTCTCAATGTGCTTCAATGCATAATCGGCCTCAGCCACCCACTTTTACTTTTGATTTTCCTTGAGATCTATCAAATACTCTGATTTTCATCAGTAATGAGTGTGAAAACTTTTTGAACACTTGCAGATTTTGGCCATTATCTCAAAATATGCCAACACAAAGAAGGTATAATAGAAATGAGTGAACGAGTGACTCACCCAGACAATAAGAAAACATACCTTCTTTATTATATAGGTAATCTGGACCGCGACCCCTTGATGAAGCGTCAAGGATATACCAAGAAACACGAACTTCCCTACATTGAATATACCTTCTTTATGCTGAGGCCTTTCTGGAAAAGACGATTTTCAGGCCTCAATATCCTTGAGTGTTTGGCTAAATCAAACACCCGCCAAAGAAATTATTAAATTTCTTACAATACAAATATTTGCAGTGGACTCTATTAAGAATCTAGATTATGAAATAGATGGAGAACAAATCTATGTAATTATCAAGACTAACTCTAAAACGCACGAATTAGAAGGATTCAAGACATTAATGAGAGAAAACCTATGGAAAGTAATAGAATCTGACTTTGAAGATTCAGTTTTATTCTTTAGAGAACAGCCTTATCAAAAGCTGAAAATGTCGAACAATAGAGATTCTTTAGAACTTAAATTAACTTATCCAGATGGAGAACTAGAAGATGCTACAATGAGCGTGAGTAAATCCAGATTTAAAGAGTTTCTTAAAGATATAAACCAAGCAGTAGGCGGAAAAGTTTCGTAAAAGAGAATTATATCTTTTTTAGAGAATATCGCGTATTCTGAAGATTCAATACACTTTAATCCATATAGAATGAAGTTTTTATAGAAATATATCTGAACTATAGAAATAATCTGTATGTTAATAGAAATAAAATAGTTTGTTGAGTTGGTGAAAATGGCTAAAAAATACACTTGCGACGAATGCAGCCGTGAAATGTTTGCGGATAGAGAATCGGTTCTGGTAGAGGAAGTCCAAGATCATGCGAAAAAAGAGCATGGAATGGAGATGGAAGCTGAACAGGTGAGAGAAGGTATAGAAGATACCTAGAAACTCTGTCTAAACATATTATTTTTGCTTCTTAAAGATTGTGAATTTTGACTGAACACTCAGCGAAAGTCTAATTTAACTTTATAGCAACAACAAAGTATTTTAAAAAGTATTGAATGTTCGTTTTTTATCAACATATTATTGTGTGGAAAATTTGAACACTCTTAATCTATTTTGTGAGTATAAACAACCCAAATATGGGAAAATTTCTTCAGGCCTAGAGAGTAAAACTGTAACATGAGCGAGGATCTGGTGTTAGAGAAAAATCCTGAGTCAAGTAGAGGCCTGATAATTATTCCAGGCATTAGTAGTGGTCCTTTCGGCAGCCCTTTTGATGAAGTAGTGGAAGAAGTATCTGATGACTATAGTATTGTGAGGATAAATGGCTGGGAAGACACAGAAGATCTAGAGAAAATGACTTTGAAGGATCTGCATGATCTGATTGATGAGGGCTGTGAGTTGTTGAGTAGTAATGGATGTGAGAGTATCAGTATTTTGAGTAAGAGTTTTGGAGGCCAGCTCGCATTAACTTATCCTGTGAACAATATTTTTGAGAAAATGGTTCTCTGGGCCCCAGCTATAGGAATTGGAGAGAATAATGTGGAGAAGTGGAGATCTACCCAGCTTGAGCATGCCCAGACAGCTACAGATATCTCAGTCGACAAGGCCTACCTAGAGAAAATCAATTCTGAAGTGAGAATTATCCATGGCACAGAAGATCAAGTAGTAGACATAGAAAATTCCACGAAAATCTGTGAGGCCTTACCAAAATGTGAGTTTTCAGAGATAGAAGACACAGATCATTCATTTAAGCAGAAACATTATTGGATTAAAGTTAGGACTAATGATTTTCTCTAACCACAAAAATTTTCTCAGTATAAAACCTGTTATATTATTTAGGTTGAAACCTTTTCTAATAGAGGAATTATAGAAATGGCTGAGACAGAACTAATATTAATTGTAATCACGATTTTTGCATTAGGGATAGCATCTCAAATTCTGGCAGATAAATACAAAATTCCGAGCATCATTTTTCTATTGACAGCAGGAATACTCACAGGTCCTGAAGGCCTTAATATTGTGAATCCGGATGCTTTTGGGGCAGGCCTACAGTTAGTAGTTGGATTAAGCGTTTCAATAATTGTTTTTGAAGGAGCATTCCATCTTAAGCTAAGTAAGCTTAAAGCCGCCCAGAATGAAGCAGTTATGTTGGGAACAGTCGGGGCAGTTTTGTCCTGTGTGCTTACAGCAGTAGCTGCTTTCTACACATTAAATGTTTCTTGGGGAATCGCTTTCCTGATAGGTGCTTTACTCATTGCAACAGGACCTACTGTAATTAAGCCTATTCTTGATGTAGTTCATGTAAGACAGCGAGTTGAAGCAGCTTTGGAAACTGAAGGAATAGTCAATGATGTCACGGCAGCCATACTAGCTTTAGTAGTTTATGAATTCGTAGTTCTAGAATCAATGCCTTTCAGCAGCGTAGCAAGCCATTTTATCACACGCTGGGGTTCAGGAGTATTCATAGGCATTATGGCGGCCGCAGCAGCATGGTACTTACTCACTCAAATTAAAATCGATAGCAGCAAACAAGCACAGGAAGCCAGAATCATAATCCTAGGTACAGCATTAATTTCATGGGGGTTAGCTGAACTAGTCCTCACTGAGGCAGGAATCGCCGCAGCAGCCACAGCAGGCCTAATACTTGGAAACTTAGACATACCATACAAAAAAGAAATCAAAGATTTTGAAGATGCAGTATCAGTACTGGTGCTTTCCTTCGTATTCATAGCATTAGCCGCATTATTGACATTTGAAGACTTGATAGCTTTAGGAGCCGGAGGTCTACTATTCATCTTAGCCGTCACATTGATAATCAGGCCTTTAACAGTTTATTTCTCTACACGCGGGGGCAGCTTCAACAATAGAGAAAAAGTATTCATAAGCTTAGTAGGTCCAAGAGGGATAATACCAGCATCCGTAGCGACATTATTTGCTTTAGAGCTTCAAAATATGGGTAGGCCTGATGCCGCAGCAACAATCGTCGGAGCCGTTTTCCTTATAATTCTAGCGACATCATTCGTTGAAGGAGGGCTGGCAAAAATGCTAGCTCGAAAACTTGATGTGATACCAATGCATACAATAATTGTGGGCGCAGGAGAAGCAGGCCTAGGACTGGCAGAAAGACTGGATAAAAGAGGAGAAAATGTTGTAATAATAGACTCTGACAGCTCAGAGGTAGAGAAAGCAAGGAAAAAAGGATTTAACGCGATTCATGGA
The DNA here is from genome assembly GCA_046497485.1 of Candidatus Nanohaloarchaea archaeon. Taxonomy (GTDB): domain Archaea; phylum Nanohalarchaeota; class Nanosalinia; order Nanosalinales; family Nanosalinaceae; genus B1-Br10-U2g21. Next base: position 36,254 of record JAWOFP010000029.1, read on the forward strand.
GATGGTAGAGATATCGATGTCTTGGAAAATGCCGAAGCCGATAAGGCAAAAATTGTAGCAGCAACAACCCATGACGACGATGTAAATATTGTAGTAGCCCAGATGGCAAAATCAAAGTTTGATATAGAAAATATAATCGCTAGAGTCAACGAACCTGAGAACAAGACTGCTTTCGAAGATTTAGATGTCAATTATATAACTTCTCCAGATGCGATAGTTGATGCATTCGAAAACATTCTGGAAAACCCTGCGTTATGGAAGCAGTTGACAGAACACAGAGACAATATTGAAATCGGAGAGATTGAGATACAAGGGAATATAAGGCTCTCTGAACTGGAAGATGAGATGCCTCCAGGATCAATGATCAACCTAATCACCCGAAATAGAGAAGGCCTCAACCCTGAGGAAGTAGAAAAATTAAGAAGAGGAGATATAGTTACAATAATGGGGCGGAAAAAAGCCGTTAAAAAAGCTATAGAACTATTCTAAACAGAGCCCAACTTCTTTTAATCCCTGATAGAGGGATTTTTCTTCATTTAAAGCCATAAATTATCTTGTATTTCTATACTCAGAACTATTATCGTCATTTCCTAAGAGGCCTCCTCCAGCCAACAATAGTATGGCTAAGAGACCGAATACTGGCGACAACCATTCATTTGTTACGATATACTCTGTCAGTATAGCTAGGGAAATAACTCCTGAAATAGCTCCTAACAGAATCATTACCAGTTTTTCGCCCATATACTCTTCATCCATATCGTTATCAGAATCAACCATACCAAATTAATATTTTTACAGGTTTTTAACCAATTACATCTTCTCTAAAATGCAAAAATATGTATTCATACAACCAAACATATAGAAAAAATAAAATAAAGCCTAAAAATTTAATATCTCTCTTTTTACGGCTTTTACACTCATAAACAAGTTGACTCAACTCTTCAGTTTTATTTTCTCAGCGACCTTCCCTATTACCAGCATCGGCACTAAAAGGCCTATAATGACATAGGTTTCTACATTCAGTGATGTCAACGCGAGTAATGGAATCACTAAAATGTTGACCATTACTAGGAATTTTGAGAAGGTCCAGCCGTTGATCATTCTCTCATTAGGGTTGAGGCCTGATTCAAACATTGTAATAGACCCGATATAATATGCGGTAGTGAGAGCAATTGCCAATGCTAGGATCAGGTTTCCGCCCATTAATCCATAAGCCACTAGGATGAATGAGATCACAATTATTGCGCTGATTAGCTTGAAGGCCTGGAACTTCGATCTCAGTAGTTCTGCTTCATTTATTGGAAGATGCTGGTAATTTTCTAGGTCATCATAAGTGTTCAGCCAGTTGTAGACTGTGACTGACATCATTCCAAGCACTACTGCAAACGACATTAACGGGCTTGAAAGCAGGTATGATGCCAGTGGAATATAGTTTACGATATACCAGTACAGGCCTAACAGGATGAACATCGACATGAGTATTTTGAAGAGGCCTCCGCTGCTTCTGGAGACATCTAGAACCGATTTTCTGGCTAGAGAAGGGATCGGCAAGTTATTATAATTCAAAATTGATGCTCTTGAAGGAATGTGAACTGCTGTGCTTGCAGTGATCAAGCTCAATGTAAGCCCTCCTACAAAAAGAAGCCCCATGTAAATCACAGGATTAAGCATCTGAGTGGAGACCAATAGCATCGCGGCCGCTACAGGGAGCAGGTAAAGGCCTAGATAGAACACCAAATCCTTGATCAGAAAACCTGCAATCAAGGAAGTCTTGCTAACCGGCAATGTTCTAGAGCTGAAAATCAGGAAATTAGAATCTCCTAAAACATTTTGGGCAGCATCACTGCTGTTAAACCCTATTGATCCTGCTGCAAGGCCTGTGAAAAATCCGAACGCCATAACTAATAGACCTAGATCTGTTACTGGTGCTGTCGAAAAATTAATAACTAATTGTCCGCCGAAGTAAGTGAGTAAAAATATTATTACAGGTAAAGCAGCCAAGTAACGGCCTCTATACATCTTAGACTGTGTCCTCCACTCTTCTTTAAGCATCCTCTTCAGAATCATATCTTTATTCCTCCTCAGAACTGATAAACTGTTCTTTTAGGTTCTCTGGCTCAGTGACTTCCTCTATAACTTCTCCATCCTTCAGGAAAAGCACCCTATCACATAATTCTTCAGCAAGCGAGACTAAGTGAGTCGATAACACCATTGAACCGCCTCTTTCTCTATGCTCTCTGAAGACCTCTTTGACTTCCTCCTGAATCAATGGATCCAAATTAATCAATGGCTCATCAATAAACACTAGCTCTGGCTCATGGAAAAAGGCCTGAATAACCATTAATTTCTGTCTTTCACCTTTTGACAATTCCCGAGTCTGTTGATCAAGTAAATGATCATTCAAGTTCATTCTCTCAGGGAACTCCCAGTCCATAACCTCTTCCCTGATATCGGATACGAAATTTAGGTATTCTCTTCCTGTCAAGAAGCTTGGAGGATCCTCCCTTTCCGGTAAAACTCCGATCTTTGCTCTCAAGTTTACAGAATCTTCCTGTGGATCAATGCCTAAAACCTCTAAATCACCAGAATCTCTTTCAATCTGGCCTGTTAGAATCTTCATAAAAGTGGATTTTCCAGCACCATTAGGGCCTAAAACCCCTACAATCTCTCCTTCATTTACCTCAAAATCAACATTCTTCAGTTTGAAATCAGAGTATTCCTTTGAAATATCAGAGGCCTCAATCAAGCTCATGTAATCTACTTGATAATGCTCCAATTTAATCCTTATGAAAAATAAGGATTAGAAAAATGAGGTGACGAAACCATATACTCTAGTACCGGTATTAACTACTCCGAAAGCCACTTTATTTCTAAAAGAGTAGGCCTCTACATCTATTCCTTCCCCATTATAGGCCTCTGTGAATTCCTCACTTGGATTCTCTGACTCCATTACTCTCTGGATGGTTTCGCTGTCCATGTTGATGTGGAGATCAGGGTTCTCAAATCCGCCTTCCTGGACATCCGTTACCCCTGTACTGTTGGTCTCTATTCCAATAGTTGTATTATCAATCTGGAAATTAACGTCGTCCCCGAGAATAATTCCTGCAATCCTATCTGGAAGTGCCTCATCAATTACTTGATTAACTTGATCAAGATTTTCTTCAATCTGTTCAGTATCGTTTAACGCTTCTTTTACAGGAACTTCAGTCTCCGGAAGATCGGTCTCAAGCTCTTCATTTGTACTCATTACATCCTCAAGGACTCCTTGTTCTCCTGCAGGAACCTCCATGAAACCAGAGTCACAGACCAGTACAAGGCCGCCATCCTCTGCCACACTTACCTCTTGATCAGTAGCGATCTCCATATCCTGAGCAAGAGCCTCAGGACCTTCTTCGTTTATTATCTCTGCATTTTGGGCTTCAAGAACCGTACATGAGGCCTGAACATCAGTGTTTTGAGAGGTTTGGGCGACTGCTGTAAAGCTAGTTAAAATTATTAGAGATAACAAGAACACAGATTTGGCTTTCATACATGAATAGAACTCAGAGAATATAATAAAACTAACCCGGAACCATATCAAAAACCTAATTCTTCAGCCCTCAGGCCTTTTCCCAATGAATTTCTCTACTTCCTCTATAGCGGCTCCCTTATTGGAGAATCCATACATCGGATTATCTAATTCTTCTCCAAACTTCTCCGATTTCAAAGTCCAGAAACCGTTATCTTTCTTTTCCAATTTAATTGAGGCCTCAGTCTTTGAATGAATCCATTCATTATCCTTTCTAACCCATTCTCCGACTTTTCTCAAGTCTTTGCAGTAAGAAGAGTATTTCCTGTTTCCAGGCTTCGCAACTAATTGTGTATTACCGTCATAGTAGATCTCATATTCTCCTCCTGAAGGTCCGGTAACTTTCATCTCCTCCTCTTTCAC
>JAWOFP010000052.1:0-13160 GCA_046497485.1 Candidatus Nanohaloarchaea archaeon
AGGCTTAAGGCCTTTCTGCAATCGCCGCTGTTCTCTGCCACGGTTTCAGCGATTTTTTCGATGACTTCTTCTGGTACGGTTCCGGGCCGGAATGCTTTCTTGACTCGGTCTTGGAGAATGTTCTCTAGTTGAGGCGCGTTGTAGGAATGGAATTCAAGCGTCTTACAGCTCAACCGTGACTGGCTTCTGGGATCAAGAGGGATACGGTTCGGATGCTGATTGGAGACCATTAAGAGCCCAATCGAGTTATCGGCTTCTTCATTAATCATTTGAAGATCGTAGATGACCTTGGTCGAGTCTGCGTAGTCGCTTCTGTTGACAGCGGCTAACAGTCTCTTTAGCTCGGATTCATTTGCTCCCCGCATCGTGAATTCGTCTGGAGCAAATTTCAGTAGCAGTGTTTTCCAGGACCAGAGCAGCCGATCTTGTTGTACTTCGCTTATCCCTTCCGCGGCACAGTGGTCGATAAAATCGTGGAGTGATTGGATGTTTTCAGGTTCGATTGTAGTCTCGTCTAGTTTGTCGAGACTACGGTCTACGTCGATGTATTTTGTTGTGGACATAATTCATTTTCACAGTTTCAGATAGAAGGAGAAGCGGGAAAGACACGGTTTCTGTTGCCCTGAATCACCAGGGTTCGATTGGGTAACCACTTAACCCTTAGTTAAATGGCAGGACCCGGATTTGAACCGGGGTCTGGCCGTCCCAAACGGCCAATGATAGTCCACTACACCATCCCGCCAGTACTGTAATTGAATTTGAGGGAAAAAGTCTTTTATACTAAATTTCTAATAGGCCTAAAACTGGTAGAAAATAGGTGGTGAAATTGTTTAGGCCTCCTGTTTTACCTGGGATCTGTTGATTCCGAATCTTTCGTAGAGTCCGCATTTTCCTGTTAACCCGGTTGCAAGCAGCACTATTGATATTATTCCTAGTAGTGGCGAGTAAATTTCCGGCTGATTTACATAGTTTGCGAGTATTCCAATCGATGTTAGACCAGTTATTGCTGCTAGAATCACTCTAACCGCTTGATCAGTCTTCCCAATATTTGTTTCCATTAAGCTCCATATATGTTCTTGAGATAATAAGCGTTTCGCTTTAGAGATAGCATATTAGATGAAAAATTTAATCGGTATCCAATAGAAGCTTAGAACGATCTTTTATACCCCATGAAACTTTGTCACCTTCTTCCAAGTTCATTATCGCCGCTAAAGTTTCAGGCAGCTGAACATTGACAAAGGAATTTTCTCCAGGCCTAACTTCTGCTTCTCCTCTATCTTTTGAGGCCTCTTTGAAGCTATAGGAGTCGAGCTTGTCGGATGACATTTTCTCCTGAACCGATTCGTTCGAGTCTGTGAACCATATCTGACAGTTCACACCCCGGAAATCCTTAATCCACTTTAGTTGAGTATGCCTAAGGCCGTCTTTCTCTCCCTTAACCTCAACAAAAAGATAATCGCCATTGTCATCAAAAGCTAGAAAGTCAGGGACCCCAGGCCTGAACAAGTTCCCCATTTTTTCTACTCCCTGATTTGAGATCCTCTGACTGACCAAGTCACAGGCCTTCGGATACTTTTCCTCGAAATCTTTCAAAATAGCTGGACTGGTTCTAATTACATTGTCCCAGTTGCTGTCAAGCATGGATTCGACTACCTCTTCAGTCTCAGTCAAAGAGGCCTCTTCCTCAAAAGGAATCATAACTAAGTGATATAATCGAAAACTTAACTGAATAACTGATTCGGAATTTTGATAAGTTTTAGCAGCCAATTATTTCCTATGTTGAAGCCTGAACTATTGAGATACAGAACCCCTGAATATGATTCAGTTTTGGATGCAAGAGAGAATTTTAAGGAAAGTTATGAGGGTTCTTTAGGCCTAGATTTTGATACCGCTATCGGAAGATATCCTCCACATTTAGCTGCTGGTGGAATTCAGACAGTTTGGACGATAGAACCAGATAATCTTAGTGCCTCAATAGGAGAGAACCTTGAGGATATAGGAGATAGGATGCTTGAAGCGACCAGAGAAGATGAGATTGAAGCCAGATTAAAGCATAACCCTGCTCCTCTAGGAGGTAATGATCTCACGGAACAGGATGTTGAACTTATGGATCTAATGTATCAAACTCTTGGAGAACCTGAACCTATAAGGAAAGAAAATGGTCTATGGAGCAGCGGCCATTTTGGCAGAGAACTGATAGATAAGCATTACGCCGAGACAAGTATAGATCTCTAGATGCAATCCTTTATTGAAGCGAACTTTTAAAAAGGCCTGTGAACAATGTAACAATATGACTCACAGAGCAAAGACCTCCATTACTTCAAAGAGAGTGTCTAGAGCTTCTGCTGTGAGTTCTAACATTAAGTATATATCTAATTTATTTATCCTGTATAACTGATACAGGATAAGTAGGTTGAACAAACCTGGCCTGGCTCACAACTCAGTGGGCCTCGGGCAAAAGGATTCAACCGAAAACCGCCGGACTTCTCACCTCAACAAACACTTGAACCTTAACAAGGTGATCAATCATAAAATAAGAGCCAATACGCTGCCAAAAAACTGAAAGCCTATACCAAAAAACATATCCACTTTCCTCTCTTTTTCTTTCAACCGTCCTCGGAAATAACTACACTAGAACCGCATTCCGGACATTCTATTGAATCTGGAAAACTTTTCTCACCGCTATACCAGAAAAAGTTGCCGCAGCTACTACATTCCAGCTCTAAACTTGAATCAACCATAACAAAATAAAATAGAAATTAAGGAAATTTTGAGGCCTACTCTTCCAAGTTTTCCATCCTGTCTTCGATCTCTTCCTGGATCTCTTCTCCACTCATCTCCTCTAGATTTCCGATATTGAAGTTTGAGAGATCAATATCGCTGATCTTATCCAGTACCTTTTGGAGGCCTTCCTCGTTTTCTCCTGAACTCATTCCTCCCACTAACTCAGTTGGGAATGTGACAATCGTGGAGTTTTCTGCTGCGACTGAATCCAGGGTTTGAAGAGTTCTCATTCTGTAGCCTTTTTCTCCTATGATTTCTGAGGCCTGGCGTAGTTTGACAGCAGCTTCAAGCTCTCCCTGTGCATTGGTTCGTCTGGCTCTTCTGTCTCTTTCTGCTTCTGCCTGTGCGGCCATCGCCCTCTCCATTTTTTCAGGCAGATTAATGTTCTGAATCTCGACATCTAATACTCTGACTCCAAAGCTATCTGTTTTGTCATCCAGCTGTCTCTGAATCTCATCTCCGATCTCATCTCTTCTCTGCAGCAGATCATCTAACTCCTTCTTACCAACTAAGTCTCTCAAAATTGAGGTTGCGTAGTTCAGTGTCTGTCTCTTATAGTCCCCAACATTTACTATAGAATCCTTCACATCTTCAGTTGAGTCTTTAACCTCAAAGAATACTACTCCGTCGACTTCAACCGGCACGTTATCTCGTGTAATTGCTTCCTGCTTCATCACATCCACAGAGTCTTCATAGACCGGGACTGTGACTGGCTTCTCGATGAAAGGGATCTTGAAGTGTATACCTGATTTTCGACTTCTATTATAGCTTCCAAATCTTAGAACTATGCTTCTTTCCCACTCATCATTCATGAAAAACGGGAAAGGCCCTGATAGAGAGAAACCCATTATAGATTCACCATACTCACTATTTAGAGATCTTAGGCCTTATACTTTACCGTTATCTTTTATCTCATTAAGATACTTTGAACCTATTTCGATATCTAGCTCATTGTCAAGTCTTTTAAGCAGTTTTTCTCTCTTTTTTCCTTCCTCTATAGCCTTGGATATTTCCTCTTCCTCAGGTTTAGGGACATATTCCACCAAGTTCAGATAAGCAAAGTCTTCATCACTGAAATTACTGAAGTCTGCTTTGTCCTGAAAGGCCTTACCCGGGATTTCCTCATTTTCATAGTATCTCAAGGCGTCTTCAGGATATCCTAGAAAATCCCCAATTGCTTTATCAGAAAACCTTGCATCAGTTTCTTCCGAGTATTTCAACAGATCAAACCTGTCTTTTTTCTCTGCGATATAGATGCTAGAACTGGTTAAGACTGTTTCTCTCTTTAAAATCCTGTCAAGTATAGATCTTTTTTCTCCTCCTACAGCCTTCATCTCAAGATCGAAATCACTGCAGAAATCTCTGATAATCTCGGTATCCGAGTCTTTAACACCCAATAATAGAGCTCCAGGCTTTTCCCCAAGAATCAGTAATAGCAGATGATAGGCCTCTTCATCAATCAAAGCACCCGGAAACTCCTCAATGAAATACTTCTCAATTAGATCAGCATCCATCTTCTCGATCATAATAGACAATTCGTCTTCAGAAAAATAAAATTACATCACATCAGCCAAAGTTAAGATACCCTGATAACCATTTTTAACTACTAAAACTGCTGAATCCTCCTTTAACAGATTTTTCAAGGCCTCGATCGATGTATCCGGATCTATTTCAGAATACTTTGAGCCCATTAATTCTTCTATTTTTTGATCCGGGCTTTCCGCTTCCAGAAGTAGGCCTTCTGTTATTCTGCCAACTTGTTCACTGTTTTTTCTGACCGGCATCTGCGAGAAATCGTTTTCACGCATCTCTTTCTTTATCTCTAGCACTGTTTCACTGGCTTCTGCCCAAGTTACAGGACTGTTCATCTTTTCTCTAGCGGTCTTGGAATCTTTCTCCAGGCCTTCCAGTGTTTTCCAGAGTTTATAGGCTGTCGAGTATGTGTAGTTGACAGAGTTCTTCTCAATCCTGCTAATCTGGCTAACAGATAGGCCTGTCAGATCCGCTATCTTTCCCTGAGTCTTATCGAGTCTGCGCCTCTTCTTTCTCAGTGTTTCCGATAATTCCTCTGATGGCATCAAGCTCATAATTTTACTGTTACGCAAATAATTTGATTAAACCTTACATTTCAGGAAACCAAATTAATGGTTATGTCAGACCTAGATATATCGATAGAACAAGTTGAGAAAGACCCTATCAAAAATACAGAAACAGAAGTAGTCGAAAGAAAAGGCCTAGGGCATCCCGACACGATCAGTGACAACATAGCGGAAGAAGTCTCAAAAGCACTATGTAGAGAGTATGAGGAAAGATTCGGCCAGATTTTACATCATAATACTGATGAAGTCCAGTTAGTCGCAGGAGAAGCCAGGCCTGAATTCGGGGAAGAAAAAGAATTGGAAAAGAAAATCTATATTTTACTCGCTGGAAGAGCCACAAAAGAATTCCAGGGAGAGAAAATCCCTGTAGACAAGATAGCTATAGAAGCAGCAGAACAGTTCATTGAAGAAAACTTCAAAGTCCTAAGGCCTGAACATATCGAGTTCGAATCAAGGATAGGAGAGACCTCAACCGACCTAGAAGATGTCTATAACAGAGAAGAAATATTATCAAATGACACCAGCTTTGGAGTAGGGCACTACCCGTTAAGCGACGCTGAGAAACTGTCTCTAGGCCTGGAAGAAAAAATCCTGGAAATCGGTGAAGCGGGAGAAGACATCAAAATAATGGTCACGAGGGAAAAAGATGTAGTCGATGTTACGGTAGCGGTCGCAGGAATAGCATCCAGAATAGAAGACTTAGAGGCCTATAATGAGTTCAAGTCAGAAGTCAAAAAAGTCGCCAAAGAATACTCTAAGAAGTACTTCAGCAACGGCTGCGTCCATGTCAACATAGCAGATTCAGAAGACTCAGTCTACATAACCGAGACAGGGACCTCAGCAGAGAACGGAGACGACGGCAGCGTCGGAAGAGGAAACAGGTACAACGGCTTAATTACACCTGAACGCTCCATGAGCCTAGAGGCCTGGTCCGGGAAAAACCCAGTGACTCACGTTGGAAAGATTAATCAGATCAGAGCGCATGAACTGTCAGAGAAAATCCATGAAGAAACTGGAAAGTTCGCTCAATGTAGGATAATTAACAAGATAGGAAGGCCTGTAAAAGATCCAGTAGTTCACATTAAAACTGAAGACGAAAAAGAAGTTGAAGGTATAGTTAGAGAGTTCATAGAATAAACCGGTACTAAAAATTTATTTACAGGCTAAGATAAAGAATAGATATGGCATTTGAAGATTACAGCCTGAAAGAAGGATTGACAGCTACAATGGCAGCAGTCCTAGCCAATCTAACAGTTGTAGCAATTTCACAGAATCTTTTGATGACAAACGGAGAATTCATGCCTCTGACATTTGGTCCTGTAGCCGTATTCACAGCTATTGCAGGAGTTCTAGGATTTGGAGCATGGGAGTTTTTCAAAAGATATAGAGAAAAAGCACAGAGAGACTACATGCTGCTTGTATCTGTGGTGACTCTGCTTTCATACGCGACAGTTGTTTTTGCAACAGAACAGCCTGGAGCAGGAATGAAGGAAGTTATCATGCTTTCACTAACTCACGCAAATGCAGCAGTAGTTTATACAGCAGTCCTTCTAGAAGCAGACAGATAAAACCTATTTTTCTTTATTCTTTTTTGATATACCAGACTTTACTCCCTTCTAATTCCCCTTCAACCCGAGATCTAAACAACTTAATCAATTCTGAGGTAAGAGATAACTCGGTTCCATCTCTCAATACAGCCTTTTCCTCTTCTTCCACAACTTCTTTCAAAAAGCCTTCAGACCACTTATCTTCATCCGTACTTGGAGGCTTAGCTCTTAAACGATCCATTTAATCTCCTCCATGAATAGTTATAATGTAATGAGCAGGCCTGTGACCTTTCGGCTTTCTGTCCTTAACTGAGTCAGAGACACCCGTCTCAGCATACCTTTTCTTAGGCCTGACATTCCACTCCCAGTTATCAATCGACTCAATGCTATCTAAAGTATTTGAGATCTTAGGTGTTATCTTCCTCAAGTCTCCGACAATCTTTTCGGCGTCCTGGCCTTTCCTCTCCCTAGAGAAAGGCTTAATCTTCAGGACATTCTCTCCCTGAGGCCTGACAGATTTAATGCCTTCAATCTTTGTGAGTTTTTGGACTATTTGCTTCATATTTGCTGTATAATCAAAATATTTAGGAAGTTACTAAAAACTTCCATAATTCATTCTAGAATAGGTGTCTTCGTGGCTCAACAAGAAACTAAATACAGCAATAATTTATTCTCAAACCATTTCCTAGAAGAAAGAATCCAAGACCTAGACGAATGGAACGAAACAGAAGTTGAGGAAAAGTTTGAGGAACTGAAAGAACTTTATGAGAAAACTGAAGGATTTCTTTCCGAAGAACTGAACGAAGACCAGACACAGGATAAATTCATTAATCCGGTGCTGAAGGCCTTAAACCATGAATGGGTGCCGGAAGCACGGACACGAGTAGGATCGAAAAAAAGAGGCTCAATACTCAACCCCGACTACACATTCATGGGGATGGAAACCCAGATGGATGTCCACGAAGACGAGGATTTAAGCCACTTCGATGTGAATTACGCAGTCGGAGACGCCAAGGCCTGGAACCGAACACTAGATAAATCGACTCAGGACCATACCAACCCAGCTTTCCAGATCTACAATTATGTCGATAGACTAAGAGCTGACTGGGGAATACTGACTAACGGGAAGAAATGGCGGCTCTACAGCTACGAAGACTGCGCCGCAGACATCTTCTTCGAAATCGACCTAGAAAAACTTTTGCAGGGAGAGAAAACAGAGGAAAAAAGTTTAATGCAGGATTTATACTTAGACAGAACCAATTATTTAATTGTTACTATTTAGTAACAATATATGTCTGAGAGTTATGACCTTCCAGAACCTCTAGACGAATCTGATTACGAAGAGATTCATGAAGACGATATCGTAGGCCTTGAGCACACCAGAGACTTTGTCGACAAGTTTGCCACCTACGTGAATAATATTGATTACTTCCAAGAACAGGATGCGGAATTCCCTTCAGGTGTAGTCTTTGTTGGTAAACGTGGTACCGGTAAGACCATGATGTCACGGTACGCTGCGACACAGGCAGATGCAGCATTTATAGATGCCCAACAGTTCGACTGGAACGAAAGGAATCCTACAAACGAGGTCGATGAAGTCTACGAGGCAGCTACAGATTACTTCGATGAAACAGGAAATCCTATCCTGCTTTTCCAAGACGAATTCGATGACGTCTTCGATATAAATGGGCACAGTAAAAGCGATCAGGCAACAAAACTAATGCAACAGCTTTCAGGCGCAAAAGGATCCAGTTCTCCCGGAGTCTTCTTCATGGGAACAGCAAACGAGATACCTTCAAACTCCAACGACTCAGATAGAGCACTCTTCAGGAAAGGTCGTCTAGAGGATTATCACTTCTCCACCCCTTCACTGGAACAGCGCGAACAATTAATTGAACACTACGTCGACAGAAAATACGATGAACACAATGTTGACGCAGAGTCACTAGCCATGATGTTTAACGACCAGTCAACACCTGCCGAGATAGAAGCCCTGGTCAACCAGGCCTATACCAACGCATTGATGAGACAGGACATGGAATTAGACGGCTCGGAACTAGAAGTAACTACAGAAGATCTGGCGCAGGAACTAGTCCAGGACAAACTAAAACAGAAAAACGACGTCAGCCGGAGCAAAGAAGAAAGAGAGAAGACAGCAGTACACGAAGCTGGACACTACCACGTAGCTGACGAGGTAGGGATCGGAACACCGATCGTAACCATAGAGCCACAGATAGAATCACTAGGCCAGACATACCTGGTGGACCCAAGCACAGGGATGGACTTCGACAGAGGCCTTGAATACGCAGCAACAATGTTAGCTGGATACGTAGCCGAGAAAAGAAAAGGATACGACCCAATGGGAGGCCTCAGCGGAGACCTCAAGAAAACAGACAATTTGACAAAACAGATGGAAAAAGTCATGGATGTAGATACCTTCTACCACAACTTTGTGGACGGGGACGGAGAACCCAATATCGAATCCATGGTTGACAGGAGCGAAGTCAACGATCTGATGCAGAACCTATCGGATGACCAGGAACAGTTCGGAGAACTCATGGAAAGTCTAAACATCCTTAACTCTGCAGACCGAGGAAAACTGCCCGTAGGGCAGTCCGCAGTAAAGGTAGCAGCCCTCCAGAGAGCCAACGAAATCCTCGAGGAAAAAGAGGAAAACGGAGAATTCGACCAGACAGTAAACACTCTTTTAGAAGAGGAAACAGTACTTGGAGAAAAACTCTGAGAGAATAACGAAAATAATTCTCCGGCCTCTGAACCCACTTAATCTAACCATAAGAGTTCTTATACCAGACTCAACTATTTTCTGTTATGGACATAAATGGACGTAGAACTGATCAACTCTTCCGGATATCCGGCGGATTTGTCTTGGTGGGCCTGGCAGTAAATGCTGTGATAGATACCCGTGTACCAGAGATTTATGCCACTGTACCGAGGTAAACAAATCATGCATGACAACTTAACCTGTTATTCAAGATACTCGTTAACGAACTCTTCAAGATCTTTCCGGCCCGGCTCCGGAACCACCGGATATTTCTGAAGATCTCTGGAAAGTACAGGGTTTTCTCTTTTCTCTTCCCTCCAGGCGGAATAAAGAGCCTTAGTATCTGCCTCGAAACGATCTAAAATATCGGGACCCAGCCTTCCATCCCCCAGAAAAAATCTGGAGAGGACAACATCATAATTACCAGCCACTTCCCCGGTATCCAGATCTGAAACACTGTATATATCTACATCTCCTGATGTATTCGAACTGTAAAATTCCTTCATTCCATGAAATGCCTCATTCCCGGGTTCGTCTAACAGAAATTTCATATCCTCAGTCTATCTAAGAGTACTGAAAATTCAAACTCTGAAATAACCTCTGATTCCAGACAGTACCAGAGAAATCTAAAAACCAGGGGCTGGATCAATCTTTCCTATCTCATAACCTCATAACGCCTCAAAACCGAGATATTACCTCCTGTATCTGCAGAAACACTGTCTCAATGATCAGGCCTTGTAATTCTGAGGCCTGAAGTTACCTGAACATGTGATAGAAGGCATTGAAGTACGCTGAAAATGTCTTTCTTCTGCCTTTCCTTACGGTTTGTTCCATGGTCTCTTTTACGTTTTCTGTGATTCCTTCTCCGTGTCCGCAGAAGATCCTCTCAGGTTCAAACTCCAGAAGCTTCTTGGGAGGATTCAAACGGTACAAAGGATTCATACCCAGTTTTTCTCCACGACCTCTAAGATGTTTCGTTGTTCCCAGTGCATCAGCCACGATCAAAGTCCTGCTATCATCGTTGTAGAGAGCTGCTTCGTTAGCCATCCTGGATTCAACGACTGTATGGATCTCCCAGTCCGTACCCGGAACATTACCTGATATTTTCTCAACCTCTGCATCTAGCTCTCTTCCAAACCATTCAGGTACGTAGACAGGACAGTCATATCTTTCAGCCAGTTTTTCACTATCACGTTCATGCCGTTCGAAAAGCAGTAAAATGCCTTTGACCTCTCCAAAATCATCGATTTTCTGATCAAGGTTTTGTGCATCTAAAGGATCAACCAGGTAAATACCGTCATCCACGAACGCATGAGAAGTCCTTTTCATCTTTTCCTCAGGCCTTCCTATCCAGCCAAAACCTTTCTCCCACTCATCAACGAACTCTGCATCTCTCAACTCTTCGACCTTGATACTCATGGGAAAAATTTTAGATACTTATACTGAAGAACCTTTCCAGACAGCTATACATCATCTACCGGGGAACCAGTTCCTCCTGAACTACCTTTTCCAGATCCAAATACTCTCTCGGTTTCTGGATCACCTGATACCGGTCCAAGCCCTCCTGGATTTCAGGATAATCAACTGCCTCATCACGGCTCCATACAGTATAAAGAGCTTTATTATCCGCCTTGAACTGATCTAGTACATCAGGGCCTCTCACTCCATCTTCCAGTACAAGCTCGGAGATAACTGTATCATAATCCTCTCTTACCTCCTCGATATCAATTTCCGAGGCATGTTCGACATCAACTTCAGCATCAGTGAATGAATTGTAAAGCTCATCCATCTCTTCAAGTGAATTACGCGGACTTTCAACAACTAAAATTTTCATAATATTCATTCAGGGAGAAACAAATAAATTGATTTAACCCTTTTAGACACATTTTTTCCCTATTTGAATACAGAATTTAATTATTTTAGATGTAATATATGATTATTCCGGGATTTTGAATTTTAAACCGGTTAATTCTTCACTTCTTTCCCAAAGCTTCTTTGCATCATCCTCGTTTTGAGAGGCCTCTGATGATCCCTGTTTTTCCGGGTATCCTCTAGCATGTTTGAAGCCGTCAGGTCCGATGTACTCTCCTCCTTGTATTTGTTCTGAGGTGGCCGCATAAAGCATTGGGAGACATCCCTTACTTGGTGATTGACCAAAAATTTTGCTGATCATTTGACCGAGGTAAAGTTTGATTTTTGAATGCTCCATCTTCGGCCCTATTTTAAACAGGTTAGTATCTGATATTCCTGGATGACAGGCGACAGATTCTACATCAATATCTTTGTCTTCTAATCTTCTGTTTAGTTCGTAGGTGAACAAGAGGTTCGCAAGTTTACTCTGACCGTACGCACCCCATTTGGAATAATTTTTTTCACCCATCAGATCATCGAAATCAATTTCACCGTCTTCATGCGCCATAGAGCTCTGATTGACAATTCTGCCACTGGACTCTACAATTAGATCAATTAAATGTGCCGTCAACGCAAAATGGCCGAGATGGTTTACTCCCAGCTGCATTTCGAAGCCATCTTCAGTTTCTCTTCGAGGTAAAGCCATCAAACCCGCATTATTGCAAAGTATGTAAAGAGAATCATGCTTTTGTTTAAACTCTTCAGAGAAGGATTTTACAGACTCCAAATCAGAAAGATCAAGCTCCATAACTTCAAGATCAGGCTCATCCAACTCCTTTTCAATTTCTTCTTTGGCCTTTTCAGCCTTATGTAAGCTTCTACATGCCATTACAACATTTGCTCCGTTTTCAGCAAATTTTTTGGTGGCTGAAAATCCAAGTCCGGAATTAGCTCCAGTAATTACAACTATCTCATTTTCTAATTCTCCGATTTCACTGGCAGTCCAACTCATATCTGTAAATTATATTGTGATTGATTTAATTATGAATGATTATACCTGAACTAAACCTCTTAAACAATGGATTCAGCGATTAATTATCTATGTTTCTAAAAAGAGCAAAAATTTAGAACCGGACTTTACCTAAAAAATTTAGCTTCCTGTAGGCTATGTAAAAGGACTAAGCTTCGTTCTTTTTGAGCTTAGATGGGTTTATATGGGTTATTTATTCGCCACCTGAAAAATATGATACCCCGCCTCCAGTTAATGTGAAGTATCCTGTGAAAAATGCTGTTGCAGCTACAGCGACTAATGTGAAGGTTATATCTACAGTTCCTGAGCCCAGAAGAAAGATTCCATAGGTTATCGGTACAGATATTACAGCATTGATTAAGCCTTCTAAAGCGCCGTCTTTCATTTCATCTAGATCTGAAGCATACATATTTCTTACTGGTTATCTGAAGCATAAAAATCAGACTGATTTATTGTTTGCATTTTCAGCAGATAGATTTCATTTCGAAGATCTGTCAATAAACTTCAAAGCTATGTAAATTAAAGTATATACATGCCTGAGCTTGATGAGAATGAGGTAATAGAAAAGGCAGATTTTGCCGATAAAAGGGATCTGGCAAAGGAGTTTGATACCTCTGTAGAAAATGTAGAGGAACTGCTTTCAGATCAAGGCTTTTCGACTCTAAAGGATTTCTCAGATGAAAAAGAGGTACAGAAGACTCTAGATCTCAATTACGAGATTAAGGAACTGGAAAAACGCAAACTACAGAGCATATTTAGATAAAAATAGCAGTTTTCATTATAGGCAGAGTCAAAGAGCTCCTGAAGTCTACTATGAGTTCTTTGTTTTCCTCGCGGATCTTATCAGAGTTTTGAATGTTGTCGACTGCTGTTTCAAGCCGTTGTTTGTAATGGCGGTGGTCTTCTGTCATTTTTTGCGTTTCACTTTTGAGATAGTTCAGAACTTCTGAATGACCACTTTAAACACCGCGAATCGGTGCCGCACATGAGTAAAAGGAGTTGTGCGGGGGACAAGATTCGAACTTGCGAACGGCTACCCGACTGGCTCCTAAAGCCAGCGCCTTTGA
>JAWOFP010000011.1:0-8697 GCA_046497485.1 Candidatus Nanohaloarchaea archaeon
CTTTACAGCTTGATTAAGAAGAACAAGACATCAGCTGCAGCACAAGGAGGAGAAACCTCTCCTTCAGACATTGAAGTACCTGAAGGAGACACTGGAATCGGTCCAGGACCGATGCTTGGAAAGCTTCAGCAGACAGGAGCACAGGTTCAGGTAGACGATGGAACAATTCACGTCATGAAATCTGCGACTATGATTGAGGAAGGAGACACAATCACAAGAGATGATGCAGAGATTCTGAACCAGTTAGGCCTTGAACCTCTTGAAATAGGCCTTGATCTAGATATCGCATTTAGCGATGGAGAATTATTCACCGCTGAAGAACTTGACATCGACACAGAAGAGTATAGAAAAGAACTTGAATCTGCGGCAAGTCTTGCATTCAACCTTGCGGTCAATGCAGGAGTTGTCAACGAGACTACAGCTGGAACAATCGTCGGAGAAGCAGTACAGAAAGCTAAGAACCTTTCAATTAGCGAAGGAATTCCGACAGAGGACACAATTGAGGAAATCCTCGCACATGCTTCCTCCAATGCAGAAGGCCTCGACTCTCAAGTCGATACGGAAAGTGTCGATTTAGAAGATGAAGAAGAGGACGATGAAGTTGAGGAAGAAGACGAAGATGATGATTCTGAAGAAGAATCAGAAGAGACCGAGTCAGAAGAATCTGATGAAGATTCCGAAGACAAAGAAGAGTAAATCAGGCCTGATTTAAGGCCTTTCTTACTTTCTCTTTTTCTTCACTCATTAACTTCGCTATTTCCTTTCTATCTCCTCTCATTAAAGCCAGTTTCAACCTTTTATCTCTATGATAAATATTTTCTGGATCAGATGGGTCAATTTCTTTTCCGTCAAGAATAATCTTATTTTCTTCAAACTGCCCTTTTTCATCAACTAACGCATCAAGATCTTCTTCAAAACTCATTTCCTGAAAAATCTCATGCAGATACTTGGGATATCTTAACTCCAGGACATCTCTTTCATATATTTTGAACGGAACATCTCCCAACTCATTCAGTAATTCGATGAATCTCTCCATAAGCCCATAATCTGAGGCCTGATATATCGGTATGCCGTTTTTGTTAGTATTGACTGAGCATTGGATTCTGGTTAAAAGTTCGTTATTTTCTGGAACCGGAAATACAGGATTTTCCACCGGTTTGCTTCTTCCAGGGCCTTTATAGGTCTCTACATGTGTTGATCCTTCGTTTCCAAATACTTTCTTCACTAATTCGATTGGGAGGAACGAGTTTTTGGATTTCCAGTTGTAGATTTTACCTGAGGAAATTTCAAAGGCCTCTGAAAAAGTCTTGATGCCTCCAAATTCTTCTACGCGGTGCCAGAACTCTTTTCTTCCAGGTTCATCCAGCTTTACTCTTACATTTTCTAACTCTGAAAACTTCATTCTATATTCAAGTATGTGCTCTTTCTTTTTATTATTAAGGCCTCTATACTGAGATATTGGTGAATCAATCATGGAATTAATTTACGCAGCACTAACCCTGCATGAAGCAGGAAACGAAGTTAACGAAGATAACCTACAGGATATTGTCGATGCAGCAGGCCTCGATGTAGAGGACTCCGAGATCGCAGCACTAGTCGCAGCACTCGAAGATGTCGACATTCAGGAAGCAATGGAGACAGCAGTCGCAGCAGGCGGCGCAGCCGCAGCACCAGCAGAAGAATCTTCCGACGATTCAGAAGAAGATGAGGAAGAGGAAGAAGAGGAAGAAGATGACTCTTCTGAAGAAGAAGCTGCTGAAGGCCTAGGAAGCATGTTCTAAATAGGCCTCATTCTCTTTTCTTCTTTTATTTTTCACAATAGTTATTAGTATAATTTCCCAAATTCTACATGTTATGTCATTAGACATTGGGTCTGCTCTAGCAGACGGAGCACAGCGAACATTTAAGAGAAACGGTCTGATTTTAGCAGGCCTTTTATTCGCAGTAAGCATTCTAAGCATAGTATTCAGCAACAGTCTGGTTCAGGCAATGTTTGACGAAGGAATTCTCCCTCCCGAATATATGACAGAGAGCGTTCCTATGGCCTTAGGCCTTTCGTCCACTGTATCGGGATTGGGATTATTTCTAACATTTATCGCAAGCGCAATTGTAGGTATTACCGCCTTAAGAACGCTTGTAAGCAATGAAACCGAGACCATTCCAAGAGAATATTTCACCAGAAATCTTGGACTGGCTATAGTAAATCTATTCTTCGGGGGAATCGCTTTTGCAGTAGCTGTGACACTAGGATTCATAGCACTGATAATCCCAGGATTCTTCCTGCTGGTAAGCCTCTATTTCTGGAACGTATTCGTCATTGTAGAAGACCAGAACTTTATCGAGGCCTTCAAAAGCAGCTGGAACCTTACTGAAGGAAACAGATTAGAGCTATTCGGCTTAGGAGTTATTGTATTCATAGGTGTAGCAGTAATAAGCGGAATATTCGGTGCAATAGGAATAGCAATAGAGCTTTTAGCTGGAAGTACAGCAAGCTCAATCTTCAACCTGATTCCAAACGCATTCCTATCAGTTTTCACAGTCGCAACAGTAGCCCAGGCCTACAACCAGTTACGCGAATAAAATTCTTTTCTCCTTCTTTTCTTTTCAAAGATAAAAAAATTCCTTACTTCAACTTTACAGTATGAAAGGCCTCGAAGAATTAAAAGAAGAAATAAAGGAAGAAGCATCAGAGAATCCTGAGAAGTTTTTTGCAACCGATGTACTGGATGAAAAAGGCTTTACTCGAGGCCAATGCAAAAAATGTGGAATGTATTTTTGGAGCTCAGATTCTGAAAGAGAAATCTGTGGAGAACCTGAATGTGGAGAAGGCTATACATTCATCAATGATTCTCCGACAGAAGAGGAGTATACTCATACAGAGTCTTGGGAAGTATTCCAGAAATTCATGGATAATAGAGGCTACACTTCTATCGATCGTTACCCTGTCGTAGCTCGATGGAGAGACGATGTAGAATTCACAGGCGCAAGTATTTACTGCTTCCAGCCTTATGTTGTTTCAGGAGAGGCAGAGGCCCCAGCAGATGAACTGATTATTCCACAGCCCAGCCTGAGATTTAATGATGTAGACAATGTGGGCATAACAGGCAGACACTATACTAATTTCACAATGATAGGACAGACCTGCTTCCAACCGCCTGAAAAATATGATCAGGACAGATACTTCAAGGACATGTTTGAATTCACTACTCAGGCCTTAGGGATTCCAGAAGAAAAACTGATTTTACATGAAGATTCCTGGGGTGGAGGCGGCAACCTCGGCGCATGCATGGAGTTCTTCGTAGACGGATTAGAGCTATTTAATCAAGTCTACATGTTCTACAAACAGACTCCAGAAGGTTACGAAGAATTAAATCTAAAAGTCCTAGACATGGGAATGGGGCACGAAAGAATAACCTGGATTTCTAGAGGAACAGAGACAAGCTACGAGTCAGTTATGCCAGAGACTATCGAAAAAATGAAAGAACGGACAGGCCTAGAGACCAATCAGGATGTCTGGGAAAAATTTCTGCCGCACAGCTCAGAACTAAATATCGATGAAGTAGACGATATCGAAGATAAATGGGAAGAAGTAGCAGAAGAGATAGATGAAGATGTCGATGAATTAAAAGATGAGATTAAGCCTGCTGCAGCACTTTACTCTATAGCTGAGCACTCCAGAGCCCTTCTATTCGCTCTAGCCGATGGAAAGATTCCAAGCAACTCTGGAGGAGGCCACAACCTGAGAATGATATACAGAAGAGCTCAAGACTTCATTGAGAAATACGACTGGGATCTTGAGATGACGGAAGTCGCTCGATGGAACGCGGAAGAGTTAGAGCCAATGTTCCCTGAGCTTCTTGATTCTATCGATTCTATCCAAGAAATCCTGGAAGTTGAAAAGAAGAAATACGATAAAGCAAGAGAGATAGCGATCGAGAAGCTTGAGGAAATAAATGAGAGGCCTTCAGTTGAAGAGATGGTAGAATTGTATGAGAGTCACGGAGTTTCTCCTGAAATGATGGAGGAATATGGATTTGAAGTGCCTGAAGACTTCTATACACAGGTGAGTGAGGAAGATGAATCTGTTACAGAAATTGAGGAAGACTTTAATGTTGAGGGCCTGAAAGAGACTGAAAAACTTTACTACGAGAATCGCGAACCTTACATAGAGGATGGAGAGACCGAGCATTTCGATTTCAAGGCCTCAGTAGAAGCTATAATTGATGATGAATGGATTGTCTTAGATAGGACAATGTTTTATCCTCAGGGCGGCGGCCAGATGCACGACGTCGGAAAGATCAACGGTTTTCAAGTGGAAGATGTGCAGAAGCAGTCGGGCGTAATACTCCATCGCGCACCAGAGCATGAACTTGAGGAAGGGAAGCGTGTGAAAGGCGTGGTCAATGGTGAGAAACGCAAGCAGTTGACTCAGCACCACTCCACGACCCACATGGTGAACGCTGCAGCAAGAGAAGAACTCGGCGAACATATCTATCAGGCCGGCGCCAAGAAAGATTTGGAGAAAGGAAGACTCGACATAACACATTACGAAAAACCAGAAAAGGAAACAGTTAGGGAAATCGAGGCCTCAGTCAGAGAGATAATCGAAGAAGATCAAGACATAAATGTGAAAGAACTGGCAAAGTCAGAAGCAGAGCAAAAATATGGCTTTAGAATCTACCAGGGCGGCGCGCCTCCAGGAAATGTAATCAGATTAATCGAAATAGAAGACATAGATATCGAGGCCTGCGGAGGCACACATCTACTATCTACAGGAAACGCTGAAGAGTTCTACATTACAGATGTAAACCGGATTCAAGACGGCGTAATTAGACTGCAGTACAAGGCAGGAGACGCAGCTGAAGAATATATTGAAGAAATGAGCGAAATACTAGAAGAGTCTTGCGATATACTTGATGCGGAAACTGATAGAGAGTTAAGGCCTGTACTTGAGGAACTTGCCGATATTTACAGAGTGGAGGTCGGACAACTTCCCGATACTCTCAATAAATTCCAAGAAGAATTAGAAGATCTTGAGTCAAAGATTGAAGGCCTCGAAGAGTTCCTAGAAGACGATATAGAGCTCGATGAAAGTGAAAGCAGCAACATAATTGAAGCAGGCCAGAACCTCTATGATAGGAGAAAAGATCTGAAGAAACATATAGAGAAGCTTGAAGATCAAATAGAGGACAGAATCAGTGAGAAAGCTTCTGAAGGCAGAGTCCATGAGGAAGTACCTACCGACAATGTAGGCCTGTTAATTCAGTTAGCTCAGCAGTATTCTTCTCAGCATGACACCACAGTGACTTTAATCGGTGAGAAAGGAGTGGTCTCAGCTTCTGAAGAAGGCCTAGCAAGAGAAGAGTTAGAGAAGTATTCCGACAATGTTCAGGGCGATGAAGGCTTTGCAAAGGCCTTTGATATCTGAATTCATAGAATAAAAGTAGAGAAATGAGTTTAGAAGCAGACTGCAGCTTGGTCGCCTA
This sequence comes from Candidatus Nanohaloarchaea archaeon, assembly GCA_046497485.1. Lineage (GTDB taxonomy): Archaea > Nanohalarchaeota > Nanosalinia > Nanosalinales > Nanosalinaceae > B1-Br10-U2g21. The sequence continues at coordinate 5,487 of JAWOFP010000011.1, forward strand.
CATTCCTCATTCCGTTACAGATTGACTGCTTTACTGATTCTCTGTTGTTCTGAGGCCTGTCTAGGTAAGGGCCTTGCTCTGTCTGCTGGTCGCCTATAACTACTATTGTCGGGAATTCTGTTATGTCGAATGCGTTTGTGAAATCTGATTCCGATGAGTTCTGGTAGTTTACATATACTCTGCCGTCAAATTCTTCGTCTAGGCCTTCTAGGTATTCGAACTCTGTCTGGTTCTCGTAAATCGCGTTCACGAAAACTACTTCGTTTTCAAATGCTAGCTGGGCCTGTTGATTGACGCCTAATCCATATGATTCTGTTGAGTATGTACTGTTCGGCATTTCAGCTGTTATCTCCTGCTGATTTCCCTGGTTCGTGTTCCCATCAGGCGTGAGGCCTGAAAGACTGGCAGCTCCCATAAACATGAATCCAATTGCTACCATTAGGCCTCCTCCCATCATTAATATCTGTTCCTTGCGACTTACCATACTACAATCTTTGATAGTTAATAATAAAGTGGTTTGCGTTAAAATTATAGGTATGATAGTAGGATTTAACATCGATTCTCTGGATGCATCCAAGGAATCCAGCGCACAAGGCAATTTACAGGTAAACTATACTCCAAAAATCACTGATGTAGAAAGTGTAAGAGTCAATGCTTTTGACGAAGAAGTAGCCAGGATAAACTACGATTTCAAAGTAGGCTATAACGCAGGTAACAAAGAAGCCGCAAGGATTAATATGTCAGGAAACGTCCTCTGGAAAGGTCAGGTAGATGAGATAACTGATTCATGGGAAGAAGACGATGAGCTGCCAGAAAATGTCAGAGTCCCTCTAATGAATGAACTCTACAGAAAACTGCTTTCAGAATCTGTAGGCGTAGCGAATAGTCTAGGCCTGTTACCGCCGATTCCAACACCTAAAGTCAAGAAATAGAGATCAATTTTTCTCTCTTATCTTTTGACTGAGACAAACCGGATCTTCCGGTTAAACGGTTTCTTAACATATGTTTCTATTTCTCCTCTTTTTTCCAATGTATTAAGGCAGCTGTGGACATCTTCCTCAGTCCAGTCAAGTTCTTCTGAGAGAAGCTGTACTGAAGGCTTTTTTCCTTCTTCAATTATTTCCTCTGCTTTTTCCTTCAGTTTTTCAGGCCTCATACGAATTAATTAATGTGTGGAGGTTTAATTACAGTTTATGGATATTGAAGAACAGCTAGATAAGCTTGAGGAAAGCTTTGATGCAACTCAAGAAGAGTTTGAAGATGCGAAAAAAGGGAAGGCCTCCAGTGAAGCGCGCGAAAAGCAAGAAAAAGCAGAAGAACTAATCCAGGAGATTAAAGGCCAGATAGAGTTTCTGAGAGACCAAGTCGCGAATCAGAGTCAAGAATAAAAAGATTTTTAATGCTGTGTATAAAAAATACTGGTAAGGTGAATCAAAATTATGAGAAGACTAAGAAGGCAGGATGAAAGCGATGTAATGAATCATTTCCAGAAAATGTTTGAGGAAATGCAGGAAATGGGTAAAAATATTGTGCCTGGCGGCCAGATGCCGGTAGACATCAGGGAAGAAAACGGAGAAATAGTGATTACAGCAGACATGCCAGGAGTCCAGAAAGAAGACATCTCACTGAAAGCAGACGACGATCAAATTGAGATTACAGCCGAAGGAAGCCAGGAAATCAAGGAAGAAAACGAGAAATACATCAGGAAAGAAAGAAGCAAGAGAATGTTCAGAAGAAGCATTCCCTGGCCATCAGCAATCGACCCAGAAACAGTAGAGGCCTCCTACAAAGACGGAGTCCTAGAAATCAGAGCTGAGAAAGAAGACTCAGAAGGCAGAGATATTGAAATCAACTAACGCATATCCATTTCTTCTATTATATTTTCTCCGCCACCTAGCATCCAGCCTTTGAAGAAACCTTCATTAATATCTTGAATCATATCTGAATTTTGTGCTCTTTCTATAGCCTCTGGAGATGCCACATAGTGACCCTTCTCCGATTACTTGGGTACATCTTCAAGCACCACATCTCCTTCAACCGCATCATTCCAGGCCTCAACTCTTGGAGAGTAAGGTACATCCCAACCAGTTTTATCTTCAAAAGCGTCGAGAAGATTTCTCATATCTCTGTTCTGCTTTTCAGCATGCTTTATCGGATCGTAAGTTCTTTGCTCTATTTCCCTTTGACTTCTCTCCGGAATTCTTCCTGGACTCTTCAACTCTATTCTTTGTATCTTGCCAGTCGGTATATGAATATATCCTACATCTATGTCTCCAGCTCTGCCTTCTTGATTAGGTCCTGCATTCACCTTATGAACCGTCTCATGCTCCAAAGAAACATTATCATGAGTATAATAGAATATTTTGTCTATGAAGTATATTCTATCATTTGGCAGTTCTTCCTCAATTTTTCCAGAGTCTAAGGCTTCATTAATATCTATATCCCCTAATTCGCTGTCAAGTAATTGATGGAACCGGTAGTCAGGAAGTACTTCAGACCGAGTGCGGCCATCTTCCTTTCCTTGGTCATCGATAAATACCTCAGAACTCACAGAGAAACGCCTTCAAACAGGTACTGAGGTTTTGAAGCCATCTTATGTATACATTCGATACCATGCTTTTTATCTCTTACATCTGACAGGTTCAATTTCTGGCGAATCAAAATCAATTCTCATAAAATCCTCAATATGGAGTCTCAGCTCTCTAACGTTGGCATCGAAATCCCAAACATAGTTGCCTTCAAGCTCTATATCATAACCTGTCCTAGCCGAATCAGCATCAACAAGATAAAGTCTTGGAGAATGACCTTCAAGCACCTCTCTAGCTGCTTCTAGATTAGCCATAGCCTCAGATCTTTCCTTCTGTCCAGAATAGAAAAAACCTGCTTCAGCTCTATAATTTTGGAGCCTATACCTCAAAATATCGGCATCTAAACCGTTATTCAAAGGCAAATCTCGACCCACAAAATCATATGAGTCATGCTGGAGATCAAATATCGCCTCATTAACCTCCCAGTCCCTGACTTTTTCAGAGTCCCCCATATATCTAAACTTAACCTCAAAAGTTTTCACTATGTCTCTGAAATCTTTCACACAGAAACCATCAGAACTCGAACAAATTCTAGATTTCCTAGAAGAAGATATTCAAAATGTCAGAAAAGTAATTGAAAAACTGGAAGGCCTTGATGCAGATTTTGAAGTCCATGCAAAGGC
>JAWOFP010000039.1:0-4173 GCA_046497485.1 Candidatus Nanohaloarchaea archaeon
GTCTTAGTTCCTGAGTATCCCTTGAGCTGTACAAGTACGTTTCCATCTTTTGAACTGTCTAATACATCGAACGGTCTCCTTCCATTATTTGCCATAGATTAACTGCACCTATAACCGAAATTACCCTGACAACTTATATAAAGGTAGTGAGAACCAATGTTTCAGGCCTTTAAACTATCTATTTATAAATCTTAAACCGCTTTAACCTGTTATGGCTGTTTGGCACGATAGATCTCAGACGAAGAAGACTGGTGGAAGAACCAGACCTTATAGAAAGAGCAGAAAATATGATTTAGGATCAAAGTTCTCAGAACCTGAACTAGGAGAACAGAGAGTCTCAGTGAAAGAAACTAGAGGCGGAAATACTAAACAGGTAGCAAAGAGATCTGAGAAAGCAAATCTCGCTGCAGATGGAGAAGTCAAGCAGGTAGAAATTGAGTCAGTTGAAGATAATCCAGCGAATCCTAACTATGTCAGAAGATCAATCCTAACAAAAGGAACGATCATCCAGACAAGCGAAGGAAAGGCAAGGATCACTTCAAGGCCTGGACAGGACGGAAATGTAAACGCAGTCCTAGTCGAATAAACCCACATTTTTTACCTCTAAATTTACTTTTCAATTTTGACTTACCATTATACCGATTTTTCTGTTAGAGATACACAAACTTTATTGAGATAAAATAAAGAGAGAAAAGTAAATGGGGGTTGAGGCCTCCAAAAATATTAGGTTTTTAGGCCCTCTTAATACGATCCAGCCATCGGGATACAAGACCCTTGTCTTTGAACTCTGCCGGAATATGTCTGCCGGCTTCGTCCATGAAATCGGCTTCCATAAACCAAAAATAGGCCTGTACCTTTATAAACTCTCTTGACAAAGAAGGCGCTAATCGTTTAATAATGTTTTTAACCGTTTCTCAGGCCTTCTTTCCCTAGATATGCCTCAAGTTCAATTCAAGAATATCTTCATCCATCAACTCATGTTCAAGGCCTACTTTCTGATTCGGGAACTTTGAGCTAGGGCCAGTCACTGTTGCCTTCTTGAACCTATCCAGCATGTCTCCTGGAAGCTCATCAAGAGCCTCTTCAATAGTAGTCCCTTCCTCTAAGATAAGAGGCTCATCCTTGTCAGGGTCCTCGCCTTTCTCCTTCATATAAACCCGGATCAGGCCTAGTCCATCAAAAATTAAGTCCTTTAACTCATCAAGATTCTTCTCCTGATCTGCGGAAATCAGCAAATCATAGCCCTCAAACTCTGACTTATCATCTATCAAATCCATCTTATTCACGACTGTGATCGCAGGTACATAGATTCTATTGCCCATTAAACCATCAATGAACCTGTCAAGATCAACTTTCTCTCTAATAGTAACATTGGCATTAGTGAAGCCTTTCTGCTTCATAAGGCCTTCAATAGTCTCTTCATTGATATCCAGATCAACTGTAGTATTTACTGTTATTCCGCCTCTGCCTTTCTTCTCAACCTTGATATCAGGAGGATTAATATTGGTTCTAATCCCGACATTGTAGATCTCCTGTTTAATTTGATCCTCTCTCATCTCTTCAGGATCCAACATGAAAAGAATCAAGTCAGCATTCCTCACAACACTCAAAACCTGCTTTCCTCCACCTCTACCATCAGCAGCACCGCCTATAAGGCCTGGCACATCAAGGATCTGGATATTTGCCCCTTTATGCTTCAACATACCCGGCTCGACATCTAATGTCGTGAACTCGTACTCTCCAGTCTCAGAATCTGCATTAGTCATTGAATTCAGTAGAGAAGACTTTCCAACGCTTGGAAAACCCACCAATGCGACTGTTGCATCGCCTTTTTTCTCAACAGCATAGCCAGTAGTATCTCCTGTACCTGAGGCCTTCTTCTGTTTCTCCTCCTCAAGCTCTGCAATTCGAGATTTCAGCCGGGCGCGCTCCTTCTCGGTAGCTTTGTTGACCGGCGTCTTCTCAAGCTTGTCCTCTACACTCTGGATTTTATCTTCAATTCCCATGCCTGTTCTAAAAATTATTGTAGAGTTTTTTAATCATGTACATGATACGCTATTATTGACCTATCAGAAAGAATGGTAGACCATAAATACAGGCTTTTGTGCATAACTGTTAGAATAAAACTTAGCAAGCCCATATAACAGCTCTACGGGAGACTGTCTTCTCAGCCTCTTTCTATGCTCGCCGTTTAAATTCTCATAGATATCTTTATGATTTCTTACTATAGGTTCAATTGCATTACAGAATTCTTCTATTTCTTCACCCTGTATGAAACCTCCCATTTCAGATTCAGTAATTGTGTAAGATTTCTTCCCCAGCTCAAACTTTAGCGGTTCATCAGATTTGGAACTTTTTCGTCTCAAGAGCTTTCTCCACTGATTTGCTGCTTCTTCAGAGTATTCCTCTAAAGCATCTGGAACTCTCCTGAACCTAGAACCTAAGAAGCTAAAACTATTAATATTAGTGAAATCATGGGTAACAGCAGAACCCATTCGCAAAAATATCTCTTCAATGTCGATCACGTTAGGTTCGTCTTGATTCAAGTTCCTATGGATTTTCAGTAAATCATCAAGGACATCTACTTGGGTGCGCTTTAACCAGCCAATTTCATCATCTGTAAGATTTGAATCTAGAATAGGCTGATAGCGCTCTCTTCGAGATTTAAGATTTTTCTTTTCGAATCTGGCCGCATCAAAGATTATTAGAGTGTAGTCGCTTCCCATCTGGTGTAATTTTGGGATTAAATTTGTTTAAAACCATGAGTTATAATAACAAAAACGGCGCCTTACACTCCTCTAGTTGTTCAAACTCACAAACATATCAAATATTAAGCTAAATATCATCGACCAATTCTTGGACATATATTCTGGCAAACTGGACTTTAATAGGCCTTTTTTAGTTGCTTAATTGACTGATGTCTTCTGAAGCTTGTCCTCTACACTCGGGATTTTATCTTCAATTCCCATGGTGTTCAAATGTTGTGCAATTTGTTAAATACGGGTGCTGGAGTTTATGTATCTCTATAATAAATTAGAGTAGAGCTATCAAAAATCATGTATTCATTGCTAGCGAGACCATATATAAGCTCAATTGGACGAGTTCTTTTGGCAAAATACCTATCTTTGTCTCTTTCAAGCGAGTTATAGAAGTCTTCTACTTTAGGCATTATAGATTCTAGGCCTATTCTAAGACTCTTTATTTCATCTCCCTGCAAATACCCTCCCTGTTCGCAGTTGCTTATCAAATACTCTTTTTCTCCTATTTTCAGTTCGTATGAATTTTTGTTCTTGGGTTCATTAGAATTAACCCGTTCCCATCTCCCCACAAGTTTGTTCCACAAAATAGCTGTTTCTTCCGAGTGATGAGCCAAAAATTCGGGTATTTTTACCCCCATCAAGGTTCCGCTTTTACTGAGGCTAAAACTGTTGAACCTATTATTTCCATAGAGAGTAATAGTTCAAAAATAGGTACAAGTCATAAATATTGAGAATATTTCTGCCATCTTCATCAAAATCATAAACTTTTTTTGCGTATTCAGAAGTTGATTCAATATTTCTGATCAATCCGCCATACTCAATTGATTCCTCGTCCTTCAGATCTTTTTTAATAAGATCAAGATGAGATGTTACTTCTTCTCTCGTAAACTTGCTGAAATCGAATAAAGCAATTCCTACATCTATCCCCGTGTAGCGGAATTGTCAGGTAGAATTTTATTAGTGAATTTGAAAATTAGAAGATGAAAATAGTATATGTTTCAGGCCTGAATTACCTGAGTTGGTTTACTTTGCTTCGATTTCGCCGTCGCGTCCAATGTTCAGCTGGATGTCGTCGGCCCATTCTCGGACATATGCTCCGGTGATCTGGACTTCTGCCCCTTCTTCAATCGCGTCGATTTCTTCTTCCCAAAGTGTTAGGTCGATGCTCCCGGTGTCATCCTCGAATACTACTGTTACGATTTTCTTCTGTCCGTAACGGGTAGATACTGCTCTCGGTGTCGGTAGCTCCGCGATTTTTCCTTCGATTTCAACGTCATCTGCTTCAGGTGTCAATTCCTCAACTGTCATTTCAGGCATATAATTACCACTGAATAAACCTCAATTTACCATCTTTAAATGCATTACGACACATGCACTACAAAAAACACGGAAACAAAAGATAAAACATGAAACT
>JAWOFP010000061.1:0-13345 GCA_046497485.1 Candidatus Nanohaloarchaea archaeon
ATCCAACGGTTTGAGGCCTCGACTCTTAGATTGAAGGAGTTATCTAGGTCTGTCTCAGCCTGGAAAATTGATTCCATCGTCCCGTTGTGAGGTATTGAGGTCCGGGAGAGATTGAATGTTCCTTCTTCACTTGAACTAAAGTTGATTTGCTTGACTGGAAGATTTGTCTCATTTAATTCTATACTGTGCTCCCCTTCTGGAGCTCTTATATCCACATAGTATGCAGATTCATTGACTTCTAGCTCTGCTTCATTTAAACTTGAAGGCGGTCCGCCACCTGAGAAACCGCCTCCACCACCTCCACCGGATGAACCGCCATCATTATCAGAGTTAGAGCTTTCTTCCTCAACCTCATAGCTCAAGGATTCAGATGTGAAAGTCGAGTTATTGAAAGAGGCCTGAGCATCCCATTGATATGTTCCAGGTGACGGAGACTCTTCAAAACTAAAGGAATCGAGGCCTGAACTAAGGTTAGATTTGAAAGTTGAGCTCCCGGTTTCGACTGTTAAATTAGGCTCTCCAACCGAAGTTATATTTCCTGAAAACTCTATAGTATCTCCTTCAGTATAAGTTGAGCTGTTAGGCGAGAGTTCAGAGAACTCAGAGTAAGGATCTAGAGAGAAGTTGCCGACTTCAGAACCATTGACTTTCAAAATGTAGAAACCTGTCTCATTCCAGTCAACTGAACCAGTAACATTTCTTTCCTCGTTCTTATCTAGGAAATAATTTTGAGTAAAGTTAGACTCATTGATTGACAATGTTAGAGATTCATTGATTAGGCCAGAATCAGTATTATTTAGAAGCGTCTCTATCTCGATCAGGCCTTTCTCCGACACATTGAAGGTGCTGTCACCGATAGTTACATTAGGCTTCTCTACTTCCACATCGGAGACATTTGAACCATTTATTTTAGCTGAAAAGTTCCCGGAATTTAGAGGCCTCAAAGTTTCTGAGATATTCTTTTTACCAGGGCTTACTTCTCCCGTATTAGATGCTTTCTCTATATCTCCAAGAGAGTAATTCAGATAGTCTAGGCCTGAAACATCTCCAGTGTTTTCAACTGTGGCGTTGAATCTTAGGCTCTGACCTGTGAAAAGCTCTGTAGAGTTAACTGAAGTCTGGTTTACCGAGATATTTGCATCGTTCAAGACTTCAAAATCTTTTGTATAATTAACTGTCTCCGACGAATAATTTCCTGGATCCTCTATATTCTGGGTAAATACGACATTAGCTCCATCGCCTGAATCCAGTTCTATAGACTTGTTATTGCTGTAATCCGTGCCTCCTGTAATATTCATTGGAACAATGAAAGAGCCTGAAACATCGCCGATATTCTGGGCTGAAACATTGACCGATATATTCTCTCCCTCTACGATACTTGAGTTAGAAAGCGAAAGGCCTGTGATATTAAGCTCTGCATCGTTCAAAACCTCTAAATCTTTTTCTAGAGTAGAGTTAGCTGCTAGAGTATAGTTGCCAGGAGAATCAAATGACTGATTGAAGACAGTATCATTATTTGACTGTTTCTCTACCGTTACATTCCGACTCCGTTCTACCTGAGAATCAATCATGAACTCAATAAGACTTGAGGCCTGAACATCCCCAGGATTCTCCGCTTGGAGAGTATAATTTACTGAATCTCCTTCCACAATCGTGTTATTTGATAGAGAACTGTCAAGCAATTCGATCGATCCAGGCCTTAAAACCTCTAAGCTTTCCGATAAATTACCTGAAGAAAGAGTATAGTTTCCTCTGTCACTGAACTTTCTATCGAAAGAAATGCTTTGATTTGATCCCCCTGAAATATTCCTTTCTACAGACTGGTCTAAGGATTCATCAACTTTCAGAGAGATATTGAAAAGGCCTGAGACATCTCCAATATTGGATGCTGTGACCGATGCCTCCACAGTATCGTTTTCGAAAAAGTTGTCCGTATTATTTAGTTGGAAGTTAGACAAGTTCAGTTGAGCGTCGTTAAGCACATTCAGATTTCCTGCCTCGGTACCGTTAACTGAAATGTTATAATAGCCAGGTTCAGTGAAGTCAGTAACAAAACTGTAATTCTTATCTGATTCAAAAGATACGAAGACATTTTGCTGGCTTATTTCTGTCCCGTTTCTGAGAAGCCTTAGGTCTGCGTCACCGTCGCCCCCGGCATTGTCCACTGTACCTGAAACGTTTACATACCCTCCTTCAACCATCTCAGAATCATTCAACTGGGAACTCAGGCTGAAATCCGGATCAGGCATATCCACATCAAGGCCTCCCGCAAATGTTTCATTCACATAAACCTCATAATATCCTTCTTCGGAAATACTTTGCTCGAACTGGAAGGACTTAGACTCTTCAGAGTTTAAATTGATAGTCTGATTTTCTGCTGAGCTATCATTGAACTTTAATTCTAGGTTAACATCATTTTGCTCATTTCTAAGATTCTCTATATCGCCTGAAACAGCAAATATTTCTTCGATTTCGGCCTCAGAATTATTTACTGTAACGTTCTCAATCACAGCACCTCGATCAAAATTCTGGATTGCGTACTCAGTAGCAGCATAAGCATCAATAATACCATGACCATAACGAGTATCCTGACCATCTATCGAATAGTTAGCAGATGAGCCATCCCAACTATCAGGCTTCCAAGCAGTCTGAACAAAGGCCTCAGAAATATTCTCAGGAGAAAGATAATTGTAGGTCGCTGACTGCATCAAAGCTGCGGCGCCAGAAACATGAGGTGTCGCCATGCTCGTTCCTCTTTTGTAACCATAGCTGTTACCTGGCTCACTACTGTAAACATTTTCTCCAGGAGCCGCCAAGTCCGGCACAATGTATTCGCTCGGCCAAGACTCCGGAGGATTATTCCAGGCCTGATCAGAATCAATTTTTTCACCGCTAGAGAAAGATGTGATGCCTCCACTGGAATTTGAAGCACCTATAGCAGAGACATTGTAAATATTACTTGGCGATATACTTGTTCCTTCCCCGCTGTTACCAGATGCGCCGATTACGATAGTGCCATTATTATGAGCATTCTCCACAGAATCGTTGAATATACTGTAATAACCTGCAGCCCCTAAACTCATGCTTAATATATCCGCATCGTTTTCAACTGACCACTGCATAGCACCGGCAATATCTGATAAATCCCCGACACAATTACCATCAGGATTTTCATTCATTAATGCCCCTACGTTCATCAAAGAAACATTTGGAGCAACACCAATATTGGTTCCAGAGGCATTACCTCCTGAAACCGTGCCGCTGACATGAGTTCCGTGATCCCCTCCTCCATGAGAACAAACCTTAGGCTCCGAGCCATCAACCTTTCCCGTACCATTCTTGAATTCAGCCCATCCGCCAGGATAGGTCGGATCAGACTCATCAGTAGTAAAGAGATCAAGATCAGCATGATTGATATCGATACCTGTATCAATCACTGAAACCTTTACACCCTCTCCTCTTGTATCGAACTCGCTCCAAGTCTCAGTAGCATTAATCTGATCCATGCCATAAGTGTTAGAGGCTTGAGGACTAGCCTCTGAACCCCCAGAAGCTGAACCTGATTGAAGAGCCTCTACTTCAGCATTCACGTTCAGGCTTTCTACTCCTTGAACCGATGCAATATTTTCCAATGGAATATTATTTGAGGCCTCTAAAAGAACTGCGTTTGTTATCCAGAACTTATTTTTTACTTCTATATTAGGATTTTTCTCCACCATCTTGAGTAAAGGACTCTGTGATTTTGAGGCCTGAGACTTCATTTCGCTTATCTTGGTAGGCCTTCCTTTGTAGCCCTGTAATTTGACGAAGACTTGTTCTTTCTCAGGAGTATCTGTGCTGAAAAATCCGAATCCCTCCTGCTGGAACTTTGACTCAAGCTCAGGATCGATATCTACATTTGATGGATCCTGTGTCGGAACTTCTGCTGACTGACCTGAGACTAACGCCACCAGCAAGACAAGTATTACAGTTAAGCTCCCGAGGCCTGCGAGGAAATGTTTCACTAAATCAGATTTATCTTTCCGGGAATATAATGTTTTAAGCCATCAAGCAGTAACTTAAAAAGGATTTAGCTCCAATTTCTTCTTAACCCACACCACCTCCCTGGGGAGAACATTAAATTTTGGGATTTGCGGACCTCCGGCCCGAAGAGGCCTAAAAAACATGGAGGTAAGAGGAGCCCTCCTAACTTAGAGGGAACCTAAAAAAGAGTCCTTCCAGTTCTCCCCAGGACCCACCCAACCTTACAGCTTACATCGTTGCCACTTATCCATTAATAAATTCTTTCAATTTATTTGTGTATGTGAACTTGGAAAATCTCAGCGCTTCACTAAGCCCAGAAACTGGAGAACTAGCGGAATTACTAGAAGAAGATAGTTCATTATCTATAGAAGAGGAAGGCGACGTAGATATATACATAGACAAATTACCAGACAATTTAGAAAGGCCTAATGTTGTAGTGACAGTAGACCAGAAAAAAGCCGGTAGGGCATCGAGATTAGGAGCCAATCAAGTGTTGACCGGCCAACCAGAAGATTTCTCCGATTTGATTTACCAAGAAGCAAAAAAGGCTAGAAAAAATCACTTGGATAACAGAAGAAACGAGATAACTCAGATAGGACTTCAAGATCTTATTCACAACGTGAGAAACCCTATATCTGTGATAAACGGGTATCTAGACCTGCATAAAGATGACCTGGATGACGAACTTCACGAAACCTTAACGGAGAGCGCTTCCAGAATTATAGAGGCCTGTGATGACGCGAATAAGTACAGATTTCACAACGGAGAAAGTTACAGCGAATTGAGCGAAGAATTTTTCCAGGACATTCATGAATCGCTCTCCTTCAGGATCAAAGACGAAGAAGAAGACCTAGAGATATATGGAGAGAATGAGATGATAGAGTTGAATGCTCTTGATGAGATAATGGTCTACAACTTATTGGACAACAGTTTAGAACATGGGGAAACTCCTGAGATTGGGATGGAAGGATACCAAGACGGATACTTCACAGCTCATGTCAAGGACGGAGGCAATATACCCGAAGACGTCTGGAACTCGTGGCAGAACGGCGGAGAATACGGAGGAACAGGCAGTAAGCTGATCTCATACGCCAGAGACATAAACGGAAATGAACTTGAGAGAACGGATGAAGGATACAGGATAAAGATTTCTAGCTGATTTAAACCCTAAAAGATAAGTGAAGACCTTTCACTGTACTATGGATTCAGATTTTATCCAGACTTCGATGAAGCAATCGATACACTTGAAGGGGGGGAATAGACTCCTTGCTCACCTAACATTCCTAGATAAAATCTATGCTTAATCAAGATAACTTTTTACAGAATCTGCCCCGTTATCTCCTATAGCCAAGATCGCATCTCTTAAACCGTCATCCTTACCAGCCTCTAAGTAAAGACTGAAGGCCTCTAACATATTCTCTCTATAAGTCGGTGAAAAATGCACATCCAAGCTTTTGGAAGTCACACGAGTATCAAGACCTACTCTTCTATCGTAGTCTCTAAGATATCTTCTTACTGTGCTCTTTGCTTCAGCCAGTTTTCCGTCTTCTAATTCTTCATCAGCCAGTTTTCTAAGCGTATCTAATGTAATAATTACTCACCTATCTCAAATAAATGTCCATTACTGTTCGCCGCATTTCTCAGATGATACACTGAAACATCTCTAGAGAACTCATCAATCTCCTGCTCCAGTTCCTCCACAAGCCTGGATATTTCATCCTGTAAATAGATAGAACCATTATATTCTACAAACTCATCCTCGAATTTTAAGGCCTCGTCATTTTCTCCTTCAAAACCCTCTACAGATGATTCAAAATAAGTTGAGGCCTCTAAAGTATTCCTTAACTCATTATGCCTATAATCTTCGCTCATGTTTTATCGCTCCCCTTCAAGTATCTGTTGTAATTCAGATAAATTCTCTGCTTTTCTTCCGTCTTTTCTCTCATTTTTCTCAACTAGACCCCTTTCTGGATCATTTACCATAACCTGTTCAAGTCGGGAAAACTGCACGGCATCTCTCAGATCTAAAACATATCTCTGCCCATCTTTATAGACAGCAATACCATCTGAAGCCTCCTTGAACTCCTCCATGCCTGCTTTCCTCAGAGCCCAGGGAATATTTCTCTCCCATCCATCAGATTTCTTTCTGACAGTGAACTCTCTATTTTCATCAGGTCGATGACTGTAGTCGGTAAGATCAAGATCGTATTCTTGATCAAAAAACTGTCTGAAAGGAACTGTCATCAAGTTTCTCTTATTAGAAGACAAGTTCTCTGAAGCCTCATCGATATTTTTGAAACTTACTCTGAGATTATCTCCAATACTGTTTTCAAAATAGGTTAGGCCTACTCTGAAGCTTTCGGATTCAGGAAGATTCTTCTCACCCATCTCCATATTAACCTCATAGATTTTCTCAGTAGGATAATCGCCAGCCTCATCTACCTCTGCTATTTCATAATCTTCAACATCTAGGCCTGAAAGCTGTTCAAAGTTTTCATAAAGTTCTTTTAGGCCTGAAATTTCTTCCATATTTATGACAAATTAGCCGTGAATTTTATATTGATTCTCTCGTGGTAACAGATTCCTGGATTTCTTCAGCAAACTGTTCAAGCTCTTCTTCAGAATCAAGTATCTCAACTGTCGCATACATAGATTCCTCATCAAATTCCTGGAACTCCTCTACATACAGTCTGCGTTCTCCAACCTCAAATCTATAATTTGTGTCTTTTATATCAATGTAACGACCCTGTTTAACCGCTTCAATATCTTCATCAAGCAAAGTCGACTCCGCATTATTCACCCAATAACCTCCTACTTCGAGGCCTTCACCTGTGCCGATTTCCATAGTCAATTCCTCTACAGTTTCCGCCAAACCTTCTTCAGAAAGATTTTCAAACCTGTCTACAACACTCACTTCAATGTCTAGGTCTTCCGATATATCGTCTCTAAGATGGTCAGAGACATTATGGATTTCGTAAGGATGAGCCCCATCTTCTTGATCGGAGTAAACAGTGATTACAGGAAAGCTCTCCTCTAATGCTATAACCCTCTCACCCTGGTAAAGTTTTACCTGCTCTCCTTCAGAGTCTAAAATCCGGTCAGGTTCGCCGTATACTGCGTCAAAAGTAGCCTCGGCATACTCATGTGAGTTATCGAAATCTTCTGGATCCTTTCCAATTATTCCCCCTTTGGAAAGGGCTGTAAAATCTTTTCTAGACATTGAGTCGTGTACCCTTCCTCTATCTCTATTATGCCTATCCATACAGCAAGAAAACAATTATAGGCCTTCTTTAAAAGCGTTGTTACTTCTAGAACCTAATCTTTGATTCTGTCTCTGAAAACAACCCTAAACTTCTCAAAGGCCTTTGTCGCATTCTCAGTCATCAAGACAGCGCCGAAAGAAACCGTAAAAAGAGAAATCATAGTTCCCTGAGTCAGAGGCAGCTTACTTCCAACAATCTGAACTTGCAAAAGCGATTCCGTCAAGGAGATCAGGCCTATTAACATTACAGAAACACCTGCGAAATCTGTTAAAATCCTGTCAAACTTCATTATATTAGATAATCCCTGTTATCTACAGATTTATGCCTTTTCATATCATAACGGAAAAACTTTTCAATAGCTCTCTCGGCCTCTTCAACAGTAGAAGCCTCAATACCATCTTCGACCCCTCCCATCGGCGTAGCAAGCCCTAAACTATCTAAGCCTGAAGAAGAATCCTGTTCAAGATAACCAACTATAATAGAATCCTCTCTCGGAAACACAACAAGGCCTCCTTCAAACCCACGATAAAATCTTGGACCAGATACATCTTCATCATAAAGATCCTCTACCTCTTCTGAAGCCGCTCCAAAACTATGCCTACGAGACGGATCAACATCTAATCTTTTGTTAAGCGAGTCAGACAAACCATTATTATAGAACTCTTCCATCATCTAACAATATAGAGATGAAGCTTTAGAACAATTTCGGCTTCGAAACACCAGTTTAACTTTCTAAATCAACAATCTCCTTCAACTTTACAGCCGCTTCATTAGGCCCATAACTACCGTTAATCTCCAACTCTATATCTTCCCAGACCTCGGAATCCAGTCTCGAAGTCGAGGCCTCCCGAACAGCACCCGCCTTGTCATCAACAGAGGAGGAAACAGTAAACTGGGAGATACCAAGAGACTCACCCTGCTCTAGAAACGCTACGACAGTATCTTCTCCCTCATACAGAAGGCCTAACCCTTGCTCAGATTCGAACTCGTATACAGGCCTAAAAACTGTATACTGTAAAATATCTGCGGCATAATCCATCAAAGAATCATACTCATCCACACGGCTAATCACAACATCCCCATTTGGAGAAACCCTATCCAGGAAATAACTTTTCCTCATCTCAGTGTATTCAGCAGAGTCTCTCACCTCAAAAACATAGACTCCAAGACTTAATACCCTATCCTAAGACTTTCAAGAACTACCTAAAAAAATATTTAGAAATCTCTCAAAAGTTAAACAAATGATCCAAAAGGGAGAAAACCCTCTAAATATAGATGATAAACTCATCTCCCAGATCCTCATCAAAATAAGGCCTCAATTCATCCAATACTTTTTCAGGCCTAGGAAAACCATTTAATTGGAAAATTCCATTATGTTCTAGCTCCGAAGCCAGTTTAAGGAAGTCAGTATCACGAGTAACTATAACCGCATCAAGTTCAACCGCATGATTCAAATGAAACCTGTCAGACTTACCAAGGCCTTCTTCACTCATATAGAAAACTTCGAAATCCTCTTCCTCCAGTAAATCACCTAATTCAGGATCAATATGCTCATCTAAATAAAACTTCACGCAGTCATCTCACCGCTTAACTGGCGGCGCACCTCTTTCGGATTCTCATAATAATAAACCAAAGCCGCATAAACATCTCGCTCACTTACATCCAATTTCTCAGAAATCTCCTCAGGCTCAAGCCCTCTCTGCTCATAAAACCCAACAACATCAACAACTCTAACCCTAGTATCCTTAATCCTAGGCTTGCCATCAAAGACATCCTGAGTCGAAACAATCCGCGACATAAACAAATTATAGAACTCAAAAGTTAAATCAATAATCCCGGAAAAACAGGCCTCTATGAAATTATGCTTCTTGCAGACTCTGCAAAACCCTTAACATCTTCCAAATCTGATTTAAACTCTTCTAACTCAAAATTAACCTCCAGCTCATAATCAGCCTGATCTCTTTTCTGCTGCAGCCTTTGAAGAAGTATAGCTTCTTCCCTCTCAAACAACTCTTTATCATCGTAAAGAACTTGGAAAACTCTATCCGCCGTACCTCTATGAGTCTTAGCAACAACACCCTCAGACAAAAGAGCGGCCTTAGCTGCATAGAAAAGACCATAATAAAGCCTGTTATAGAGAGCTCGGACCGAAACATTAGAATCCATCATCACTTCAACATCCTCAATAGCCTGATCTGAAAGATCCATAAAATCTTCAGGCTTATCAGACATAAGCCTCACCAGTCTTCTCAACCTCTCTCACAAAAATACTGTCTCTAACCGACTCAAACTCCTCTACAGTCTTCACCACAGGAACCATAAAAACCCCGAACTCAACATTTACATCAAAAGCCAGTTCCTCAAGAACTTCCTTATCACTCTTTTCTTTCACAACTGCAAAGACATCAACATCACTGCCCTCATTTTCTTCACCACGAGCCACAGAACCGTAAAGAACCAATTTCTCCAGAGACTCACCAAGCTCTTCCTCAGCTCTCTCAACGAATTCTTCAAAGGCCTTTCTCTGTTTAGATGCCATCGAATTCCTTACTCCGCTACTTCTTTGAATTTTTGTATAAGTTTCGAAGCTTTTTCCCTCATACTATCCTTATCAAACCCGATTTCTGCTTCTGGATTATAATCTTTCTCTTCTCTTATAGTCTTCAACTGAGAAAACAGTTTAGCCTCTTCCCTACTTATGAATTCCTCATCTTTGTAAAGTATCTTACCAACTAAAGTATCAGTACCGCTGTGAGTCTTTGGTTCAAAACCTAGAGATAGAAGAGCTGCCTTCGCCGCATAGAAAGACGAGTAATAAAGTGAATTCCAGTAACCTCTATCAGATAATCCTTCAACACTAGTATCAGCAAACGCCTCTTCAGACATTTCTAAATACTCTTCAGCCTCAGACATAGGCCTCACCCGTAGACCTAACCTCTCTACCATAAACAGTATCCTTTACATTCAGATACTCCTCTTCAGTCTTGACAATGGGCGAAAAAGAGACTTCATAATCCAAACCGGTTTCAAAAGCCAAATCTCTCAACTCTTTCTTATCTTCTTCAGAATCTACGACTGCAAAGACATCAACATCGCTTTCCTCATTTTCTTCACCACGAGCCACAGAACCGTAAAGAACCAATTTCTCCAAAGACTCACCAAGCTCTTCTTGGGCTTCCTCAGCAAATTCTTCAAAGGCTTCACGATGCCGACTCATAGATAACTTATAGCACTCAAAAGTTAAATCAATAATCCCACAGATAACCTTGGATACTGCTTGAAGGTTCGAACGGATCATCACCTACTCTAGGAGGCCTGTAAGATACTTCATCCAGATCTAAAACATCTTTCTCCAGATTTGCTTCCTCCACTAACTCACCCGCACCAGCATAATCTCTGAACACTAATCTTCTATCAAACTCGGAAGCATCAATATCTAGATCAAGAGCCTCAAGGCCTTCAATTAAACCGGTATGAACACTGAAATAGTAGTCATCTAGAAACAAGTTATCCTTTTCAGACCTGTCATACATTCTCCAAAGCTGATCAATATACTGATGAACATCGACAACATCTTCAACCTCTGGAACATCCTCCATGCTAAATCCTCTTAATTATCACTCTTGAACGGATTGCTTTCAACGATTTTAGAGACTTCATAGAAGGCCTCCTGACCATCAACATCGTAATGTAACTCGTTTTGGGCGTCAGGATAATGCTCTTCTGGGCCTTCATACAGCCACTCTTTAACAGAATCTAAGTCGGCGCCATCTTCAAAGTTGAAAAGATCAATACCTATATCATCTTCACTATCGGAGATAACCAAGACAGAATTATCATCTTCATATAGAAATGAAGAACCTCTAAAGCCCTCTATGCCTTGTGAAAGTTCAAACCTGGACTCGCCTGCGACTTTATTCAAATAACTAAATAGAGAACTGAATGACTCTCTAGGACTATGACCTGTATCAGACTCATACCCGGTTTCTCCATCAGACTCATATCCAATTACCTTTTCTTCATCAGGCATGAACTCTTCGGAAACACGGTGATTTTCCTCAAACCTGCCTAATTCCACATTTCTATTTGGTATAAAATTCCAAGGTATATCGCTGTTTTTCATTAGTTTAAATCCCTCCTTAGTCGAGTTCAGACTCTAAATAAGACAGAGCTCTCTGAATTTCATCAACATCACCGAATCTTGAATCCCTAACAGGATTAACCAAGGCCTCTACCAAGGTCATTCCCTCATCCATATCAAAGGCTTCAGAAGGTTCTGGAAGATTTGTCGCCATAACAGTACAGAGACCAAAAGAATATTTATAACTAATTAGTAACGAAGATTTACAACTTTGAAGTTAAATCAATAATCTCCTAGGCAAAGAACCTAACTCTCAGATATCTCTAAAACTTTACGGTAAAGCTCATCTGATATATAGAAACCCGAATTTCTCAACGCATCCATCTCCTGCTCCATATCTAAATCTGCTTTCATTAGAAGCCCTATAACTCCTGTAACTTTCAAGCCATGATTTTTAGCTTTCCTACGGCCTTCAGACTCATCAAGCAACACCAAATCAACATCATTCTCTACAGCATACTTGATACAGGCAGACTCCCCTATATCCAGAGAATTCCTTAACTCAAAAAAGAAACTATCTTCCTCAACTTCAACAAAATCTAGCGAACTCTCAAACATCTGTAATTTCTCTTTACCTCTGTCACCATCCATCAACTCTTCCCAAACCTGTTTAGGAACAATAACTTGGTCAAAATAATCATTGAGAATGTTCAACCTATCGATAAATGCCAAGTTCAATAGAACAGATGTGTCAGATACACTAACTTTTTGCATAACTCAGATCATCCTTCAAATCCTCATCAGTATAATGCCTTTCAACCTCTCTATCACCTAAAACACTGTGAAACTCCTCTTTCGACAAACCAGCTAATTCTCTAGCTTTACCAAAGCTTAATGCACCTCTCCGATACAATGAGACCGCAAGCTCTAACCGGAGAGCCTCATCTTTCTCATCATCAGGCAACCTGATCGAATCAAAAACATCCTCAGGAATAACAACATCAGCCATAAATACATTATAGAACTCAAAAGTTAAATCAATAATCCTCTAGCCAAAGAACCACGCCCCTGATATAACAGGATTATATCCAAAAGAGGAAATCTTACTCAGAGAATTTAGATTTGGAAAGAAAAAGAAAAGAAGAAATAAGGAAAATGTGAAGAGAGGCCTTAAGGCCTCAAATCTGGAACTTAGGGTCGAAGATTTTATTCTACGACTTGTCCAGATTCTGTGCTGATTGTAACCTGCTGGTTACCTTCAAGGTCTCCCTCATTGTTACGGTAATCAGCTAGGAACTCTCCAGCTGCACGTGTGTCTTCGCCACTGTAACCAGCAACGATCACTGCGTCCTGACCATCCGCGAAAGCGTTTGGTACATGCTGAATAAGTCCTTCTCCTTCAGTGTACTCATCAGCAGACCAAGTATCTCCTTCATCTGCTAACTCAGCAACTAAGCTGTTAACTGAAGGTCCACCAACCAATACCAGGTTGTCACTGTTCTGAACCTGTCCAACATTGCTGTCAGAGTCAAGAACTCCATCGGCATAGTTGTAAGTTGGACTCATGCTTGTAACTGATCCAGATCCTCCGCCTTCTGCGGAAAGAGCTCCGTCTTCTCCTGTGAACGCCATTCCAGATGTGGACTGTGCTCCAGGAACATTCAGTGTGAACGATTCTTCGTCACTGTCTTCAGTGTCGAATTCTCTGTAGGCTCCGTACTCATCGTAACCTACTTCGACATCTTCATCGTCCATGTCGTCAACTTCTTCGTCGCCTGTGTATGTGGATGCGATGTCAGCAGTGTTGTCTGCTAGATCGACTTCCCAGACGTATGCTTCTTCATCGTCGTCATCGTTCTCAGGCTGAGTGTAAAGTACACCAGGTTCTGCTTCGTTGTTTCTGACTAGGTCGACTTCCTCGTCAGTTCCTGTTGCCTCTACTTCGTACTGTACGAAGTCAGGTGTCTGAACTTCGCTG
>JAWOFP010000002.1:0-3493 GCA_046497485.1 Candidatus Nanohaloarchaea archaeon
CTCTGTTCTCCGTGTCTGGAAGTCTAAGATTGTGATTTTTCCTGGGTCTGGTTCGTGGCCTACTCTTTTCTGGAAATCAGTCTGGGCCTGGAAAGTTGAGCTAGCGATAACATTCACTCCTTTATATTTTGCGTTCGCGTGGCTGTGGAAGTGCCCTGCAACAAATACGTCAGGTTTTTCCTCAATAACCAGTGGATCGTTTCCGTCAGGCGCCATCAAGTTTGATCCGAAAATCGGTGCCAGATGTCTCTTTTTCAGTAAATCTATCATCAGGTGCTCTGGCTGCTCATAGGCCTTCTCCCTCAGTTCCTGGATCTGGTCGGCGTGGCCATCAAAGCTGTAACCGTGGTACATCAGGTTCTTCATGCCTTTGCTTTCGATTGCGTGAAGTCTGACAGTCTGCGGGTTCTGAACCCTGTGGAAGTTATTGTAATCATTTATCGTTGGAAACACATCCGGATCTAGCTTCGGTTGTGGCTCAGCTAAACGGGTTATATCGTGGTTTCCGGGTCCTGCGATTACCTGAATATCTTCCGGGATTTTCTCAAACCAGTCCTCAAAGGCCTTATACTGCTTATAGATATCGTTTATCTCTAATTCTTCTTCCTGTCCCGGATAAATTCCTACTCCTTCAACCAAGTCTCCTGCGATCACTAAGTAACCTATATCGCTGGCAGCATCCGTATGAAGCCACTGAGCGAACCTCTCCATCCTCTTATGCAGAGTATCTTGAGATCCAATATGGAGATCTGAAATATAAGCTGCTTTCACCTTTTGCTCAGTGGTTTTAGTCTCTCCAGGAAGCGGAAGATCAGGCCTGACAATATTGTCGGCATAAATTATATCGCCGCCCATGTTTCCCTGGACTCCTATTACTTCATCGGAAATAATTCTATCTCCTTGTCTCTCATCTGCTAAGACTTTGAAAGTATCTGTCTTATCTTCTATCTCTACTATGTATTTTCCGTTTCTTGTAGTGTATTTGTCGTTTACTATTCCGATTGTTGTGGCTTGGTCGCCTTTATTCCTTCTCTCCAGTCTATTAATGGTGGTTGCTGACTTCATTTCCCGGTGCTGCATTATCAACTTTTTCGATTTGTCGTAACGATCATTGAAGCAGCCTAAGAACTCTGGAACATCTTTCTCATTCATCGAGATATCTTTCTCATCCATTATCTCGACTTTAGTCGACTTCCTGTCTCTCTTTCGTGAGTCTCGAATCTTTACAGTTTTTGACTTAGAGAAGTTGCTTCCAGTATTATCATAAATTTCAGAATCATTTTCCTCTTCTTCAACTTCTTCTGCAGTCGAAGCTGGGGTCGAGGCCTCGTTTTCCTCATCCTTTTCTTCTTCCTCTAACTCTTTAGAAGTCTCTTGTTGAGTTCCTGAAGCAGTCATAACCTGTTTTGAAGAAGTCTGAGTTTCTAACCCTACTTTCTCTCGAAGTCTTACGACCATCTGCTTGGATACATACATCGGAGTCGTTTCCAGGCCTTTAATCTGCTCTACATCGTTCTCTTCTAGTATCTCGGCCGCTTCTCTCTCAACCATGCATCCTTGCTTTGTTAGTTCTTTGACTGCTTCTTCGTTCATATACCCCTGTTATACCCCCTTGTTTCAACTGCGTTCTACATGTAAAACTTGTCTTCAACCATGTCTTCAAGCCTTTCTCTAATATTCTCTGATAGGTCGACACTTATCTGCCGGGTCCTACCATAACGGCCTTTACTGATTACCTTGGCATTGATTACCCCCAGCATATCTAACTCGCTTATTAGGCCTGAGACTCTTCTCTGCGTGAGCTCTGAAATTTCTAAATCCTCGCAAATCCCTTTATATTCGCTGTAGACATCGCCTGTCGCGATCTCATCCTCATCCGAAGTCATATCAAGTATAGTATAAAGCACTAACTTGCTGTGCTTTGGCTGGCTCCTAACCGTTTCAACTACTCGGTCTCTCTCAATCTTGCTCTGAGCCGTATCGACATGATCTTTCTCAATCCTTTCTACTTCGCTTCTCTCAGCTAGTTCTCCTGCTACTCGTAGAAGATCTAATGCCCGCCTAGCGTCCCCATGCTCTTGAGCAGCTAATGCAGAACATTTGGAAATAACTCCATCAGCTAGTGTATCTTCTACAAAGGCCTTATCAGTTCTTTCCTTCAAGATCTCTCTAAGCTCTATCGCATTGTAAGGTGAGAAAATAATCTCTTCCTCAGATAGAGAGGACTTTACTCTTGAGTCCATGTAATCTGTAAAGTTCAAGTCATTTGAAATCCCCAGAATTGATACCTTAGTTTCATCTAAGTCATCGTTAATCCTGGTAAGATTGTAGAGGAACTCGTCTCCGACTTTTTTGACTAATGCATCGATCTCGTCCAGCGCTATTACTACTACGCCTTTCTGATTTTGGAGTGCTTCGAAGAATCTATTATATATCTCGTCTGTTGGAAGGCCTGTACTTGGGACTTCCTCTCCCAGCTGTCTTGCTAGCTTAGCTAATAATCTATATTCTGTGTCTGCTACTTTCTTCATCTTGCAGTTAATGTATATTATGTTTACGTCGATTTCTTTGTCGTCTGCTACTGTCTTTAGTTCTTCTGTGACATGTTTTACTACTAGTGTTTTTCCTGTGCCTACGCTTCCGTATACGAAGACATTGGATGGGTCGTTTCCTTTGAGCGAAGGTGCTAGAATTGAGGCGAGTTCATCGATCTGTTCGTCCCGGTGTAAAATGTTGTCGGGTTTCCAGTTTGTGGTAAGTGCGTCTTTGTTTTTGAAGACTGAGTCTTTGTCGACATAACTGGAGAACATTGACTTGAGATTGCTCTGACTCATTTCGACTCGACCCTGTTCAGAATTAATCTAATTTTTCGATCTCCTCCCCGTAATATTTCTAGTTGAAATGAAGGTTTATAATCCCTTCCATGTGAAGCTGAGGTGAACAGGACCCCCACCCCCTGATTTCGAGTGGAAAATATTCTGCGAGTCCAAAGTTCTGCATATAACCGTGTTATAATAATATAATATTGTTATAATAATATACTACTGTTATATCTTCTCTTCTCCAGAAAAACACAGAAATCTCCAGTAGAAACCAAGGGGTGGGGTAGAAAACAGGCCTCAAACCTCAAAATATGGCTGGTTCAGCACAGTAGTCTGTTCTCCAGGTTACAAGTCATCTCAATCTTACGTTCCAGCAATCCAACAATTTTCTAGATTAATTAGAGAATAAAAAAGATGGAAAATTCTTCTTTCGTGATTTAAAATCAGCTGAAAAATCTATACACCAAACTATACACTTCTAGTCTTTTCTAGAATTGATGCTTTAAGATTATTACTAGAAACACCCCTTGATTTCAAGTGGAAATGGGAAATTAGCCAATGTAATAAAATCCAGATCCAATCTAAGAATTAATGAGTCATTCACCAGAGAGTAGTGTCGAAAATCCATCAACTCCATCCGAAAGAAGCCTTGCCAATATCTTCGCATCAAT
>JAWOFP010000030.1:0-19003 GCA_046497485.1 Candidatus Nanohaloarchaea archaeon
AAGAATTGAAGGAAAAATACGATGAATTCTATATCGTGATAGGAAGTTCTGAGGAATCACGTACCGATAATAATCCCTTGACCTTTGAGGAACGGAAGAACCTGATTCACGCGTGCCACCCAGAACTAGAGATTTTAGGCCTAGAGGATACCGAAAAGACGTCGGAAGGAAATATTGAATGGGCGGAAAAACTTGAGAAACTAGGCCTAGATAGAATCATTTCAGGCAATGATCTAGTCATCGAAATAATTGATGAACACACAGATATAGAGCATGAGTGGCCAGAGATGCATGATGAAGAGATTTACTCGGGCACCGAAGTGCGGAGAAGAATTAACTCTGGAGAGGAATGGCGGTATCTCGTGCCTAAATGCAGTTACGAAGAAATAGAAGATCTTATCGAGAAAATCAAAGCCTCAGGCACCCAATATAATTTTGAACCCGGTTGGAAGCAGGAGAACGCTTTCCACGGTACTTCTGGGTAATAATCCTGATAGCCTTGATCAAACTCATCCAACGAATTCAACAACTACAAAGTCTCGTTGCACGGCACCATCAGTTCGTCAAACACGCTTAAATCCTCAAACACTGTTTTTCCGCCTCTTCAATCGGTTGATTTTCAGATTTGCGCACACCCAGCTTTCAGGGAATTCTTGTCAAAGGATCTCCGCATACAGAGCCGAAACTCTCCGAGTTTCTGGATCCTCCAGAAAATCCTCTGGATTTTCGGAAGAATCACCTCTCAGGAGACAGGAACAGCAGAACAGCGGAACCCGTAGATCGCGTCCGAGAGGCCCGGGGCGTACGAGTACGCGTAGAACACGCCCGCGCTATCGCCATTGCGCCAGTAGCCGCTGCGGAGAGCGGCATCACCATCATCAAGACCGTTATCATTTCCAAGACCGTCTCCACCTTCTACCTCGCTGCTCTCAGGGTTTTTCTCATAGATTTTATCACCACTACTATCAGGACTATTCATCGTTGAACCATCTTCTTCAGCATCAACCCACATCCATAAATCGCCCGACATATCCCATACATTATCGCCCGAAGCTAGCTCATGAGTTCTCTCAGTCTCACCGACAGCATCCGCATCATTAGGATGCTGGCCAATATCAACAGCACGATCATAATCATCGCCTTCATTATGATTACCCTGGAAAAGCCCGCCAGAATCACCTGTACTGCCGATATCGCCGTCAGCCCAGTTAGAAGAGTCCTGAGCCACTTGCCTCGCGACCGTCATCCACTCACGATTCGTCATCAAATGAACATCATAATCATCACTAGCCTCACTATCTAGCGCTTGACAAGCATCATAAGCATTTGGCGAACCACCCTCATCGTTAAACGGAATATAGTTCCAGCCCCTTTCATCACTCACCGACTGAGGCACATCGCTGCCGTTATTAGAGGCCTGATACTTCATCACAAAGAAACCTTGATCAGTGTATTCTACACTGGTGTCGCCGAGGTACTCGTTGTCGCCGGAAGACTCGTTAAAGAAGTAATCATAACCTCCTTCAGTGCTCGCTGGCTCAACACGGCTCCACTCACCACCAACAGAAGGACTCGACACTGTAGCCTCCTCAACATCAATCGTTTCCGAAGCAGTATCGGTCTCACCGTTCACATCCTCAACAGTCAACTCCACATCATAACTGCCTGAACTGTCGAAACTATGCTCAACTACCTGTCCATTTTCAGTGCCGCCATCATCAAAATCCCAATCATAACTCTCAATGCTGCCATCTCCCTCACTACTACCAGAACCATCAAACTCAACAACCTCATCCTCCTCCGGACTCGAATCATTAACCGATATATCAGCTGTAGGGCCTTCCAGTTCCTCGACTGTCACAGTACCGGATTCACTGCTGTCATCAGTAGAAACAGTGTAATCGATATCACTTCCTGCATCTCCATCCTCGGTACTCCAACTCAATGAGCCAGTCGAATCTTCACCGCCATCTATAGATTCTTCTACCGAATCCTCTTCAACACCATCAACACTCAACACTACATCCTGAGTATCAGATTCCTCACCAGTATTACTCAAATTGTAATCAACATCAAAACTTTCTCCCTCAGTCACAGGGCTATTATCGTTATCGATAGCGACATCAAAGTCGGCAGGATCAGAACCCTCATCTTCATCTCCACCATCGCCAGTGCTGGAACCGCTCTCAGTAATCTCGAAATTCCCGCTGATCGATCCAGAAGTCGATAAACCGGTGAGGCCTCCAGAATCATAATTCACATTGACATCGAGATTGTTAGCCCCATCTCCTTCAGTAACATTAGCCAAAGTAACACTACTAGTTCCACTTACAGGAATCTCCTGATCTCCAGCCCACTCAGTCCAATCACCGGATTCATCAGAAATATTCACGCTGTTAATCTCCACGCTTTCAGAAGCAGTGTTACGCATCACTAAATCCAACTCATCATCACTGTTCAAACCAAAGTCATCAACCACAACATCTCCACCCGTAAAACCACTAACTGATTCCACAGATTGACTCTGAACAACACTGAACATCGTGCCTCCTACAATTGCTACTACGAGAAGCATCCAACCATAAGTCATCAAATATTCTATAGCTGATTGACCCTTTTCAAGGCCTAAATCAATGCTATCTGTGTGTGTGTGGAGAAATTCATTGTTATTAGAGAGTAAAGACTTTCCAAGCTCATACATAACCTTAATTTAGCTCTAGGCCTTAAATAAAGTTAAGATTCTCAACATCAAAATGAAGAATTTTTGATTTTCAGATCTGCGCAGACTCAGCAACCCACGGCCAGGATTCAGCCAATTTTTGTCAAAGTATCTCAGCATACAGCTTTACACCTCTCAGGAAACAGGAACAGCAGAACACCGGAAACTCTCCTCCCCAGCACCAAGAAGGCGGGCCGTCTGAGACTGTCCCCGAATAACCAACATTTTCCGTACCTTCACCACCGACAGTGATCACGGCATCAGTTATCGCCATGACCTCAGTCCAGTCAAGAACAATAACAACCGCGCCATCGAGTCAGTCAATCGCGTGAACTTCATATTCGTCCCAGCCCGAACCCGAAAAGACGGTGCCCGTAGACTCATCCACCGCGACGCCCTCCACAAAGCCCGTGTGCTCGGAGTAGGTCCACTCTTGGCTGCCATCGCTCACATCAATCGCGTGAACTTCCTTATCGTCTGACGCCGAAAAGACGGTGCCCGTAGACTCATCCACCGCGACGCCATTCACCTGGGCCGTGTGCTCGGAGTAGGTCCACTCTTGGCTGCCATCGCTCACATCAATCGCGTGAACTTCATTTTCGTCCCAGTCCGAACCCGAAAAGACGGTGCCCGTAGACTCATCCACCGCGACGCCGTACAAGGTGGAGTTGTGCTCGGAGTAGGTCCACTCTTGGCTGCCATCGCCCACATCAATCGCGTGAACTTCATTGTCACCCGACGCCGAAAAGACGGTGCCCGTAGACTCATCCACCGCGACGCCATTCACGAAGTCCGTGTGCTCGGAGTAGGTCCACTCTTGCTCTCCCTCCCCAAGACCACTTTCAACCTCTAAACTACCGGAAACACTCTCATCCCCACTAACCTCAACATCAACACTATAACTATCAGCAGATAAACCAGAAATCGGATCAGCAAAAGTAACAATCTCCGAATCACCACTACCCAAATCAGACGTAGATTCAGTATCACTTACTGTCTCACCATTCTCAATACTTAAATCAACGTCAAAACTACTGCTCTCATCACCAACATTCTCCACAGTTACATCGACATCTCCACTTTCGCCATCATCAACAGTCGCATCACTTCCTTGACCCGCAATATCCAAATCGGAGAGGTCGGCGGTCGCCGCCACGAATGTACTATCCTCAATTACCTCAAAATTCCCGGAAATACTGCCCTCAACCTGCAAATTTTCAAGGCCGCCGCTACTGTAAATTATCTCCACATCCAAACTATTAGCACCGTCGCCTTCACCCACCTCCTGCAAAGTAACCGATCCAGTATCCCCAACACCAATATCTTCCTCATCAATCCATTCCGCAGTATTTGAATCATCACTTACACGCACCTCCTCAACCGTAACACTGTTACTATCAGCATTACGCAAAACCAGTTGAAGCTCATCACCACTGGTGATGCCAAAATCATCTACTTGAACATCAGCACCGGTAAAACCACTCACACTCTCAACCGACTCACTCTGAGCAATAGAAAAGATAGAACCACCAACAATAGCCACCACAAGAAGCATCCAACCATACGTCATCAAATACTCAATAGCAGACTGGCCCTTAAAACCGCTAAAACCAGTTAATTCTTCGCTATCCGTGTGTGTGTGGAGAGATTCATTTTTATTGAAGAGTAAAGATTGTTTAAGCCCATACATAATCATAGGTTAGCTCCAGGCCTTAAATAAACTTTTTATTCTCAGCAGCTTTAGAATAACTGATATAACCTCGTTATATACTAGAATTTCTTTTTTATTCGAGGCCTGCCAATTGCTCCATGTGATAAAATGGTAAACGTAATTGTAGCTGGAGTCGGGACGATCGGTAAAAGAGTGGCTGAGGCCGTTAAAAAGCAGGAAGATATGAACCTCTACGGAGTGGCGGATGTCAGCCAGACCGGAGGCCTGAGAACTGTATTGCATGAGAACGGTCCTCTGCACGGCACTGATCTATATGCTTCCAATGAGGAAGGACTTGAAAACCTTGAGGATCAAGGATTCTATGTAGCAGGCCTCTTAGAAGATCAGCTGGATGAAGTCGATCTAGTGGTCGATTGTACTCCGCCAGGAGTCGATAAGAAGAACAAGGAGAACCTTTACGAGCCTCATGATGTGAAAGCTGTTTTCCAAGGAGGCGCGCCTGACGATATTGCAGAGGTCAAGTTCAACGCTGACGCGAACTATGAGGAAGCACGAGGAGAAGACTTTGTTAAAGTTGTAAGCTGTAACACTACTTCTCTTTCAAGGACGATGAATGCAGTTGATGAGGCCTTTGGAGTTGATAATGCTGTTGCTAGCCTGGTAAGACGTGGAGGAGATATTCCACAAGACGGTAGAGGGCCTATCAACTCTACAGTTCCTGTAACGGAAGTTCCTTCACACCACGGACCTGATGTCCAGGCGGTTATGCCAGAACTTGACATCAAGACTTTAGCAGTGAAAGTGCCTGTAACTTTTGGACATGTCCACATGAACAATGTAGAACTTGAGTCTCAGCCGTCTGAGGAAGAAGTTAAAGAGGCCTTCAGAAATCAGCCGCGAGTCAATTTGGTCAGTGCAGGAGAAGGTTATGATTCCACAGGCAAAATCCACGAGCAGATGAGAGATCTGGAGAGGCCTAGAAGCGATATGCCTGAAGCAGCAATCTGGGAGGAGACTATCAAAGTCGAAGACAACACACTCTATTGGATCCATATGGTGCACCAAGAATCAATTGTTGTGCCTGACAATGTCGATGCGATCCGCTCAATGTTCGAGATGGAAGAAAAAGAGGAATCTATCAGAAAGACCGATGAAGCAATGAACCTCAGATAAATAACTACTTTCCTTATTTCCTTTCTTATGAAAATCCTGATAATAGGCTGGGGATACCCTCCAAAAATCGATGGAGGCCTAGATATAGCAGTAAAAGAGCTGTTTGAAGGCCTTCAAAAGAAAGATATTAATGTAGATTTGATGCTTCCATCCGAAAGAGCCCCTGAAAAAGAAAATATTATTCCTATAGATGTTGAAGGCGACATGTTTTCTAAAGCAGAACAATTGAGCAGAGCAGCCGCAAAAAAGGCTTCAAAATATGATATCATCCATACTCATGACTGGTTCGGCGCTGAAGCAGGTTTCAAGGCCTCAAAATACTCCGATATAAAATGGATTTCCACTTTTCACTCCTTGAGCTCTTCCAGAAATAGAACCCCTAGTGACGAACTTGAGAAGCTTGAAAAAATTGCTGTAGAGAACGCAGACAAAGTCACAGCAGTCAGCGACAAACTGGCTGATGAGATTGAGGAAAAATACGGTTTAAGACCTGAAACAGTTTACAACGGGTTTTCAAATGTAGATACTCAAGAAAAAGTCGATTTCGACACGGAAATACCAGTCTTCTTCTATGTAGGAAGACATGCTGAGCAGAAAGGCCTTGAACACCTGATTTATGGATTCGACAAATATCTTGAGGAGAACGAAGGCCTACTGGTTTTAGGTGGCGATGGCCATCTCAAAGATTCACTTGAAGATTTTGTAGAAATACTTGATATAGAGGAAAGTGTTCGTTTTGAAGGCTTTATACCCGATAGAGAGCTTGGCAGTTATTACAGTACAGCCGATGTTTTTGTTTCCCCTTCAATCAATGAACCTTTTGGCTTAACTATCAGCGAGGCCTTGAACGCTGGTACTCCCGTATTGTGCACGGAGAGCGGTATAAATGAGCTTTTACCGAGCGAAGCAGTTACTATTGTTGAGCCTAACTCTGATTCAATTGCTGAAGGCCTGGAAAAAAGTTTGAAGAAGGATTCTGTTGAAGTAGAAGGTAGAAGCTGGGATGAGATGGTTAATGATTATATCAAGAGTTATAGAGAACTAATCAAGTAAATTTCTAGTTAAGCAATTTTACTTGATCTGGATTACCAGGATAAAAGCCTATAAGGCCTTTTTCCGTTTCTGCAAGGCCTGTAGAATCTTCGTAGTAATATGTTGTTTCTGTTTGCTTGTTCTTAATAGGTAGAAGGATTCGCTCTTCCTCATCTTCTCTGATGACTACTGCGGCTTTTTCATCTCCAAAAATTTCTATTTTGGTGCCATTTTCGGTTTCTGTTGTCCTGAGCCGCATACAAATTAATTGAATCCCATCCAATTTAAACAAGCGGTCCCGACATCAATACATGACTCAGAAAATCACACTCAGCTTTGAGGTTCACCAGCCTCACAGACTGAGAACAGAGGGAGTGAAAGAAGACGCAGACACTCTATACGACAGATATTTTGACGATGAAATGAATGAGCACTTCTTCAGAGATGTGGCAGAAAACTGTTACTTCCCTGCAACTGAAAGACTGCTTAGAGAGGCAAAAAAGAGATCTGGCACTGATAGGCCTCTAGTAGTCAATTTTTCAATTTCTACTTCATGGATTCAACAAGCAAAAAAATACCATCCCGAACTCATCGATCTAATCAACAGATTCCCAGATGACTCAATTGATTTCATAGGACAGGCCTATCTTCACAGCCTAGCAGGCCTTTTCGATGACAAAGAAGAATTCCGATGGCAGCTAAATCATCACAGAGAAGTTATCGAGGAAACTTTCGGAGTCAAGCCTAAAGTAATGACTAACACTGAATTGATCTATCATAACGAGATTGGGAAGATAGCGTCTGAGGAAGGCTATGAAGGGATTTTCACTGAAGGTGTTGATAGAATTCTTGGATGGAGGTCGCCTAACGATACCTATACTCAGCCGGAGTTTGTAACTGAAGATGGCAACTCAATAATGCTGCGTAATAGGAAACTAACGGATGATGTCGGTTATAGGTTTTCAGCTGAATGGTGGGATGAGTATCCATTAACTGCAGAAAAATATGCGTCTTGGCTTTCAGAGACTGCCGGACATTCAGTGAACCTTTTCATGGATTATGAGACCTTTGGAGAACACCACTGGGAAGGCACTGGAATCCTTTGGTTCTTGGAATCTCTACCTGAAGAAATACTGAAATACGATAATTTAGAATTCGCAAAAGTTAGAGAGGTCGCAGAAGAAAACGAGCCTGTTGGAGAATTTGACGCCTTTGAGTACAACACTGTTTCCTGGGCAGATCAGGAGATGGACGCGAGCGCCTGGCTCGGAAACCCTATGCAGAAAACATTATTTGAAAAACTCCAGAACCTTGAAGACAAAGTCAAGGCCTTAGACGATGAAGAATACTTGGAAGTCTGGCGGAAATTCTTGACTTCAGATCATCTACATCATATCGCAACGAAGACTATGGATGATGGCTCGGTTCACAACTATTTCTCATACTTCGATCATCCGCATGAAGGATTCGCAGTCATAACAGATCACTTGATGGATTTCCAAGAGCAGGTCGAGAAAGAGCTCAGGAGCTGATTAAAAGTGGAAAAACATTTTATTGAAATAAAAGATAGAGAAAAAGTCGCAGCTGTGCATCACGAGGCCTCTTCTGATAAATGGTTATTTCTCTGTCACGGTTTCGGCGGGAATAAAGATAGAGGTAATAAGGGAAGGGCTGAGGCCTTCAATGAAATCGGTTGGAATACTGTAAGGCTTGATTTCCGAGGTAATGGAGAGTCAGACGGAGAATTTATCGATCAAAACTTAAGTACAAGAATTGAAGACCTTAAAGCCGTCATAGATCATTTTAATCCAGGAAAATGCATTTTATTTGGTACAAGCTTTGGAGGCAAAGTCGTATTCCATACAGCCGCTGAGAAAAAAGTAGATGGAGTAATTGGAAAGGCCCCGGTAACTTACAACAGAATCATGGATAAATTCAAGTCTGTTATTGAGGAAAAAGGGCGATTTGAGTATATAGATGGAAAACCTATCGATGAAAGATTTATAGAAGATTTAGAGACTTATAGTTTTTCAACTGTAGAAAATCAGCTAGACATCCCGGTTTTCATAACTCATGGCGCCGCTGACCAGACGGTACACATTGAAAACTCTGTAGAGGCCTTGAAGAATCTTGATGTCGATGTAGAGTTTCAGAAGCTGGAAGGAGTAAAACATTCCTACAGTGAGGAAGGAAAGAAAAAGATGAATTCTGCTGTGAAGGCCTGGCTCAAAAACCTCATGAATTAGAGGTAAGATTTATTCATTGATGTCGAATGCTAGATAGGCTGCCGAGAGACCTGTAATCACTGATGGAAAACTCAAAAATGCGGCCTGATTTTCTAGTACTACAAATGACTGGAAAACTCTGGCCGGGTCGCCGATACCTCCAGGACTAAGTGATTCCCCAATTAAGATCAGCATTGTTCCTATTGCAGTTATGTTTAAGGCGAAAAATCCTAAAAATGATGCAAATGTTGAGAAAGCGATAGTCTGGCCTTTATCAGGTTCATAATATCCTATATACAGGCCTGTTAGTCCGGAAATTATTGGAGATATGAAAAATGATGATATAGCCACCATTACAATCATTGCTGTGGCTTCAAGTTCTACTGTGGAGCCAAAACTTCCTATTGCATCAATGTAACTCAGGCCTAGAAATGTTGAAACCCCTATTGCCGTACCTGTTGCAAGAAATACTGCTAGAGATTTGGTTAGATCTTCGTAGATCGGGTGCATTCTTACATTAAAATTAGAAATCTTCACTTTTATCTTTAATTTAAGGCCTCAGTGTAGACTCCTGTTGTCCAGGCCGTGATTTGCTCCCATCTAAAGTTGTCTTCTACGCGGTCCCTGGCATTATCTCCCAGCCAGTCACTCCATCCCGGATCATTTAGAGCTCTTGAAACTTGGTGAGTAATCGAACCAGAGTCTTCTGGATAAGTATGGAGGCCTGTGTATTCGTGAACTATTGTATCTTTCATTCCCCCAGTGTAGCTTCCGACTGTCGCGGTTTCACATGCCGCTGCTTCCAGTGGAACGATGCCGAAAGGCTCATAGACTGATGGCGCAACCGTTATCTCGGCCTCCTTCATTAGACTGACCAGTTCATTGTCTGAGACATAGCCCGGGAAGTGAACTTTGTCACCTACCTGATTCTTAGCCAACCCTCTATAATGTTCGGTCGCACCAGAACCACACATTACAAACTTCGCGTCAGGCCTCTGATCTAGTATATGAGGCATAGCCTCAATCAAATGACCGGGACCTTTCTGAGGATACATTCGACCCACAAAAAGCACGATATTTTCCCAGTCTAAAGCATAATTATCTCTTTGAAGATTTTTGGAGTGAGAATCAAATTTTTCAAGATCTACACCGTTTGGAATATAGTTTATTTTTTCGTCAGGCACATTATACGCATGCTTGACCTCTTCGCAGAAATCTCTTCCAACAGTTATGACTTCTGAGGCCTCATAAGTACCATACCACTCCAAGTTATGTATTGCCTGTTGGTAATCAGAGTTTATTCCGTCACGGCCTTTCTGAGTTGAATGTACAGTAAATACCATTGGTAAATCTAAGGTCTTTTTCAGGCCTGTTGCTGCAGGCACGGCCATCCAGTCATGTCCATGAATTAAGTCAAAGTTTTTCTCTCTAGCGAGATGTATTCCTTTTTTCTCCATTCTATCTGCTAAACTCATTGCCCAAGAAATTGTGTTGTCTGCTGCGTCGTTTGCTGGAACTCTGTGAATTTCTACGCCGTCTCTGTATTCTTTTTCCTCTTTCTCTCCATAAGTGATTACTACAGGTTCATGGCCTTGATCTGCCATCGTTGTGGCTAGATCTTCACAGTGCGCCGCTATCCCTCCCGCTTTGTAAGGAGGATACTCCCAAGTTATGAATAGCGGTCTCAATTTGCTTTAACCTCTTTAGTCTGTAATAAATCTCTGTAGATTTTTAAAATCGATTCACTCCAGTCATTAGATAAAGGATCTTTAAGATAAGTTTTTTCCTCTGGAACTTCTAAATCAAATTTAACTGAATTTAAAGTATCTTCTGAGTTTACAATTATTTTATCTGCAGATTTACACCCTTTCCATTCCATTTCAGATATCATAGGCGAGTTAGGATCTGAAAAACCCCTCTCATTTTCAGTTGAATGAACCGTAAGCACCATAGGCCTGTCTAGGTATTCTTTCATTGCTGTAGCCCCTGGGACTGTCGTCCAATCATTTGCATGTATAATATCAAACTCCTGATCTTTAAGGAGTTCTCTTGCCTTTTCTTTCATCTCATTATTCAGCATCATCGACCAACTGTACAGCGAATCACCCTCATAGTGAAGATTAGTTCTGATAACCTCTACTCTTTCATCAACACTGTAATGAGAACCATCATCAAACGCAATCACCGCAGCCTCATGACCTTTTTCTACCAAGGCCTCTGCTAGAGACTTCACATATTCTGAGATATCATCGCCGTCTTCAAATTTTCTGGTCAGAAAAACTACTTTCATTATTTGAACCTCTGCTCAAACCCGAGCTCTTTGCTTTTCTCAACATCCGGCTGATTGAAAGGATTTACATCTCTTATCCATCCAGAATAAACCGACAAGAACTGTAGTAGGGCCATAAACTCTCCGATTGAACCATAACTTACTTCCTCAATTTTAAGCTCTATGAAAGGCCTGTTTTCATCTCTTAATGCTTTTTTGACTCCTGAGGCCTCGGCATTCAATGAATTTTCAAGTTTCTGACCATCTAAATCGCCGAGCTTTCTTCCTCTAAGATCCAGTTCTCTAAGTTCTTCATCTACTTCAAGCGTCTGATGTTCGTGGCTCGACTCTATAAATATTGGAATTACATTTTCTCGGCCGCCAAACATTCTTTGATTCGTGTGATGCTGATACTCTGGGCCTAGGTCACCGTAAAATGTCTGTCCTTCTCCTCTTTTGCAGACTGATTCATGCATTAACTGCACGAGTAATGGATAGAAACCGAAAAGCCTTGTGGAGTAGAAAGGAGTTAAGACTTCATTAAAACCTCTTCCTTCGGCTTGATAGAGTGCTTCTGCAAGAACTTGGGCATCACTACCGCTTTCCCAAAATCTTTCATGCGCTTTCCTACCTTGATTAAAAATCTCTTCAACATCTAGGCCTAGAAGTGATGCAGGAGCCAAAGCAGTTTCGGAAAGACCTGTAAATCTCCCGCCGATATCCGGATGTTCAATTATTTCTATATCTTTCTTCTCTGAAATTTCATGGAGCAATCCGCCCCTAGAAGTCAGAGGCCTGATATCATATCCTCTATTGAGAAAGAAAAGCGTAGACTCAATAACGCCCGTAGTATTTCCTGACTTGCTAATTGGCATAACTAAAGTATCTTCCTTATCCAAGCTTCTCTCCACATGTTTCAGATAGCCTGGTTCCATCGTTGTTATTATCTCTACATTTTTGGAATGTTCGTCTCTAAAAGCATAATTTAAAGCCCTGAAGCTTGTTACAGAGCCTCCATTGCCTATAACTACCAAGTTTTCGAAATCCTCCTCTAAATCCTGAAGCATTGAGATAGAGGTTTCATGCATCGCAAAGTATGGTTTAGGCCTGTTAAACTCTGCATTTCCAGTTTCAAGTCCGTTAATATTTATTTTCATCTTTTCTTCTCCGCCATTTTATGTGCATCTCTGTAGTTCTCCCCAAGATTTTCCCAGGATGTCAGCTGAGCAAGCTTTCTAGCGTTATGTTTCCTCTCAGTGATCTCAGTTTTATTATATTCCGCAAAATCCTCAATAGTCAAGGCAAGTTGTTCAATCACCTGCTCCCGATCCTTATCCTGGCGTTCAAGCACTTTTATTCCTTTTCTATCATTGGAATCGACATTATCCTGCAAATATCTTCCAAATCCTGCAAGATCAGTGGTTAAAGCGAGTGCGCCATTTGCTGCAGTCTCTACAGGAGTATAACCCCATGGCTCATAGTAGCTAGGGAAGAATCCGGCGCTTGAAGCAACCACAGCTTCTTCATAATCCATTGAAAGCAATTTATCCCCAAACTCAAGATAAGTAGGATAAAATACAATTTTTACACGATCACTTTCCTTATTTTCTAATCCATTTTCCTTCAAGGCCTCTAGAATGTCATCTCCTTCATAATTCAAATCAAACGCGTTCATAGGAGGCCTACCACCTTTCTTGCTGTGGAAATTAGACTTAAGCGATTCGAGTTCTCTTGAATCAAGTATTTCAGAAACTGCATCGACCGGATCCTGATTTGATGTCACTGCATCAAGCATGCTTTCTCTAATATCTACAATTTTCTCATCTACAAATCCCTCTAGCTCCCTGTAAAGAGATTTATTCTCCAAGACCTCCATATTGGGGCCTTTTACACCTGAAGGCACGAAAAAGAAGAAGAATATCTCGTCGCCAGGCCTGTCATTTACTTCAGCTAAGGCATCTATCAACACATCAAATCCTTTATTGTGGTATTCGTACCGGCCTGAGGTGAAAAATATTCTTGGATCATTGTCTAGATCCACGCTGTAAT
The DNA here is from genome assembly GCA_046497485.1 of Candidatus Nanohaloarchaea archaeon. Classification (GTDB taxonomy): domain Archaea; phylum Nanohalarchaeota; class Nanosalinia; order Nanosalinales; family Nanosalinaceae; genus B1-Br10-U2g21. Next base: position 13,140 of record JAWOFP010000030.1, read on the forward strand.
AGGGCTCAAAGTATGCTCTTAAGAAGTCTATGACTTCTTCTTTCTGTTCAGTATGGTTTACTGATAGTTCTTCGAGGCTCGGATAGTCTTCTATATTGAATCCATTTGGAAGAATTTTATCCGGCTTAACTCCTATTACTTGTTCGGCTTCACGGCCTGTTATCTCGCTTACCGTTGTGAAAACATCCGACTGTTCTGCAGCTGCTTTCTCAAAAGTATGCTTCTCTTTTACACCTAAATCATCTTCAAGGCCTTGGTCCACACTCTTTTTATCCACCATGTTCATTAAGTCGTACTCAGAATTGGATAGTGCTCTTCCAAGAACCGTTGCGTGAGTGGTGAATACTGTCGGGCTCTCAACATGGAATATTGGTCCTGCCGAAAGCCACTCATGCAGATGGGCTACAAATTCATTTTCTTTTTCTAGTTCCTGTATAAGCCTTGCTACAGAATAACCCCATTTCAGCGGTTCGTTAAAGTCAGGGCCTGCGTCAATCGAATCAACACCGTATTTCTCCCAGTACTCTTGTTTGAGATCATCCAAGTTTTTTTCGAGGCCTGAAGGATCTACTAGTATCGTTTTAGGTTTTGAATCTATATCCCAGACCCCATAATAGCACTCTATCCCCTCCTGTCTTAGAGTTTCAAATACCTCGTTGTATGGATTTTCTCGTGGAGCAAAGTCTTCTCTAGCTGAGTCTTCATCGTAATATCCTACAGTTAGATAGCCGTCTCCGTGGTATTCCTGCATTTTGCAGCTTTTGGATTTCAATACCTGGTAGATCCCGCCTACTTTGTTGGCGACTTCAAAGGAAACTTCTACCAGCTCCAAGTTATCCATAACTGAAACTTGGTTCTGTATCAGTATAAAAACTCTTGATACCACTCGAAGGTTAAAATACATGTTTTATACCGAGAACAGACCCATTCACTTCTATGTATCATTTCCAAAACCCCGGTGAGAAAATAGGGACTATTTCAAATCTTGACGCTTTTCTACATAGATCTCTAGACACAGGGTTTAAGACTAAGTGGAGCGGATTATGGACCCCTAGCTACAAGCTTCTAGACTACTATGCCTACAAAGTAAACGGGCTCTGGCTAGACCAAGAATCTCTAGAAGCAGTAGAATACGGAGAAAAAATATGCTTCTACTTTGAAACCGACTCCCTCTCAATTAAAGAGACAGTTTCTATGCCTGAAAATATCTCAGGAATGGAAAGTAAACTTGAGATAAAAAACAAGCACGATTCAGTTAAAGCAGTTAAGATAGGCCTTGAAGCAGGAGTCGATATAAGAGAGAAAAGCAACGATATTTCAGAAAGCAAATACAGTATTAAGAGAACAAAAAATAAAATAGAAGTTTCACAGGACAGAGAACTCTTTATTTCATCTAATCAAGAATTGTTAAACTCTGATGAGCCATACATGAAGACTCATTATCCTGATGAGAAACAGGAATGCCTTGTTCCTGGAGATATCAGCGCCAGGATAGAGATAGAGCCTCATTCGACTGAGGAAGTTATTTTCAATTTCGAGGCTGGCGAGGCCTCAAAACATGAAATTTCAAATAAGGAACAATTACTGGAAGGAAAACAGGATAGAACCTTTAATTCCTCTGTTAAAAGCTTAGAAAACTTGATATACGACAGTAAAGGTCTTGGAGTGATCGCAGGCCATCCCTGGTTCCAGAGCTACTGGGCAAGGGATACTTTCTGGACTTTACTTGGTTTAATCGATGCTGGATACTTTGAGGAGGCTGAAAAAATACTTGAAAACTTTGCTGAAAGAGGCCTTCCTGGAAAAATTAATTTAGCCTGTGAAGACGAGCCTGAAGGCAGAATCGATACTTATCCGCTTTATATAATTGCTGCAGATAAGTTAAGACGCCACAACAAAATAAGCAGTAAAATTGAAGATGGAATGGAACAGGCCTTTGAAGAGCTGGAGTTAGATGAAAATATTGTAGTGCATGACTCTGAAGGAACTTGGATGGACACTCTTGAACGAGATCAAGCCATTGATGTACAGTCTCTATGGCTTGAAGCAGCGGAAATAATGGATAAGCCTGAAGCAGATAAACTTGAGAAAGGCCTAGAAAAGTTTGAGGAAGACGAATACATCAAAGACACATTGACCGAGAATTCTCCTCACACTATTAACCCGGCTGTAGGCCTGATGTTCGGCCAGTTCGATGAAAAATATCTGTCTAAAATAAATGCAGAGTTTTCCTCACGATTCGGTGCGAGAACCAGGTCAATAACAGACCCCGGATATGATTCTTCCGGTTATCATACCGGGAGTAGTTGGGGCTTAACAACTTGCTGGGCTGCAATTGCCAACTTCCGACACGGCAAATCTATTGAAGGCCTGAACTTCTTAGATAATCTATCAGCGTTTTTGGATGAAGATCAGCCTGGCGCATTACCTGAAGTAGTAGACTCGGAAAATGGAGAAAATCTTGGATGTATGGAGCAGGCCTGGAGCGCAGGGCTGTTCGTCCATGCCATAGACACCTATCTCTTAGGTATTAAAGTGACAGAAGATGAGCTTGTGATCGATCCAGCAGGAGATTTCACCGGGAAACGAAGTAATAAACGAGTCGGCGACAAATACATAGATATCAAGTTTGAACACGGAGAACCTGAAGTACTCGATAAATCTGAACTTGATAGAAAAGTGATAACTAAATGATAATCGTAAACTTCAAGGCCTACAAGGAAGCAACAGGAAAAGATGCAGAAAAACTTTCAAAGCAATGTAGAAAAGCTTCCAAAGAATCAGGTGAAAAAGTAGTTTCTGTGCCTCAACATACAGATGTCGGCAGAATGAAAGGAAAGTTTTATGGACAGCACCTAGATCCAGTAGAGCCCGGTAGTCATACAGGACATACTACTGCTGAGGCGTTGAAAGCATCAGGAGCTTCCGGTACACTGATAAATCACTCAGAGCGAAGAATAGATCCTGAAAAGATAGAGAGAAGCATCGAGAGAGCAAAAGAGAAAGGCCTAACTACAGTTGTTTGTGCTCAGTCTCCTGAAGAATGTGAAAAATTCTCCAAGTTTGAACCGGACTTTGTGGCTTTTGAGCCGCCAGAGCTTATTGGAGGCAATATCTCGGTTTCAAGTGCTAAACCTGATTTAATCAAAAAAGCAGTTGAGAAGTCAGAAGTCGATGTCCTAACCGGCGCAGGCATAAAAAGCCGTGAAGATGTGGAAAAAAGCATAGAATTAGGTTGCAAAGGAGTTTTAGTGGCATCCGCAGTAGTAAAAGCTGAAAACACTTATGAAGAAATCATGGAGCTCTGTAAAGGCCTATGAAAAACATATGGAGACAGAGATACAGCGAAATAAGTGAGAAAAGGCCTGAGCTAGATTTTAGCGTTCTAACAGCCTTCAACGCAAACATCGACCTGAGAACCAGTTATGAAGACTTGGACTGGGATATGGGAGATGTAGATGGAGAAGTACTGGATTCAGTAAATAATATTGAAGATGTCAAGTCTGTGTTAAAGCACGCAATGAAAAATGGAGAAAACATTGAATGCGATCTAAAAAACCTAGATAAAGAGTTCTCCGGCGAGAAAAACCTAGGAGGACAGGCAGGGATCATGGCTAACTTTCTTTCAGGCCTAAATGGAAGCGTAACTTTCTATACACCATTTCTTTCACAGGAACTCGCTGATCTCGTAGATGAGAAAGTGCTCCACCCTTATTTTGACGAAGAATTTGTTTTAAAGAATGTTAGAGATGCTTCAAATACAGATAGGACAAAAAAGAATATTATAATTGAATACAACCAAGAATACTCAGGCAGAGTGATTCTTTCAGACAGTTTGAGAGGATTTGGGCCTTACTTCCGGTCAGGGATTGAGAAAAACCTGGAGATGATAGATCAGGATGTAGATAGAATTCTGGTATCAGGTTTTCATAATGCAGAGGGGAACTTTGAGGCTAAAATCGCTAAATCGGTTGGCCAGTTAGAGAAGCTGGAATCTCCTAAACACTTAGAAATGGTAGACTGCCAAGAAGACAAATTCAAACATATAATGGAGGAACTGACACCTCATGTCGAAAGCATAGGCCTAGATGAGACTGAAGGAAAGAAAGTAAGAGATTTCTTCAACCTGGAAACTAATGACGAGCTCCACATAGGAGAGGCCTTTGAAATGTCCAAAAAATTAATTGAAAAATCAAACTTAGAGAGAGTACATCTCCATACTTACAGATATCACTTACTAGTGACCGATAAAGATTATCCTGCCAGTTTAGAGCATTTGAGAGACTCTATGCTATTTGGAGAGACCTCCGCAGTACTATCCGCTGATATAGGCAGATTACCAGAGTCCGAGGACTTTGAAGGCCTTGATTTCGATAAAGTTCACATCAAGAATATGGATGAGCTTGAAGAATTCGCTAATTTCTTTAATTTAGAAGATTTCGCCGAAAAAGGTTACTCCATCGTTGAAGGCTATAAAGTAGCGGCTATTCCAACTCTTATACATGAAGAGCCTGAAAGACTGGTTGGAATGGGAGACCTGATTAGCTCTGGAACCTATGCCTATGAGATAGATTAGGCCTCACAAGAGTCTCTGACAACTCCTTCTACCTTTCCAAGTATTTCCTCCAGATCTTCTTCTGTATCTGCTTCACATCTGACACTCATCTTTTCTTCAGTGTTGGAAGGCCTGACCAACACCCAACCGTTCGCAAATTCAATCTTGACACCGTCCTTGTCGTTCATTTCAAGATGTGAGAACTCCTGTTTAACTTTCTCTATAACAATCTGTTTTCTTTCCTCTGGACAGTCTATCCTTAACTCAGGGCTTACAGGGTAATCCGGATACCCCTCCAGTTTTTCTATTTCTCCAGAATCTACTATATCACACATTAAACAAGCTGCAAGAAGTCCATCATCCCATGGAAATCCTAGAGACGGGAAATAGTAATGGCCTGAAAGTTCCCCAGCGAAGACAACTTCAGGATCAGAATGAATCATTTCTGAAATAAAAGTATGGCCCACTCTGCTCTCTACTGGCTCGCCTCCTATTTCTCTAATTCCTTCTTTCACCAGTTTTGAAGCTCTCAAGTCATGCACAACTTTACCCGAGTCGTTTTCAAGTACTCTTTCCGAAAACAATGCGAGAACTTCATCCTCAGTAATGTATTCTCCTTGATAGATAAATCCCGCTCTGTCTCCATCACCATCAAATAAGATGCCGAGATCTTCATCGCTCATCTCGCTTTTCAAGGCCTCTTGAGCTTCTTCCTTTGTAGGATCTGCTAAATGGTTCGGGAAGTTACCATCAACTTCTTCATTAACATTTTTTACTTCGCAACCTATTTCCTCTAAGAGTTTAGGCCCTAAAACCCCCGTTACGCCGTTCCCATAGTTTGCGGCGACTGAGATATCAACATTAAATTTGTCAGAGACTGCTTCAATATACTCTTCCGCTACTTCTTTGTCCTCATACTCTCCTTCTCCTGTTGAGAATGATTCTTCTTCATATATTTCTTCAATTTCCTTCATTCCATTTTCTCTGGACATCGCAAGGCCTTCATCCAGGCAGAACTTGAAACCTGTGTACTCTGAAGGTTAGTATAGAAACTAACCAGAGCTGTGTTTTTATAAATTCTCCAGAGAATAAAACAGTAAAAGTAGTGGATGAATTTATTTACAAAACTCTGGGAGTGAAATAAAGGAAAACATAAATTTTTAAACCAACTGTTTATTAATATCTTGGAAAAAGAGAGTAAAAACAAGGTGCTAAAATGACAAAAGAAAAGGATAATCCAAAAGAGGAAAAAAAGAAAGAGAATCCAAAAAACCCTAAAGATATAGTTGTAGCTACTGGTAAAAAATTC
>JAWOFP010000043.1:0-6892 GCA_046497485.1 Candidatus Nanohaloarchaea archaeon
ATTGAAGGAAATCATCAACAGCTCTACTGGAAACAGGAACACAATTCTCAGGCATTTATTGACAGGATAGAGGAAAACCTGGCACACAAATACGAGGCATACTACAACAGGGAAGCGCCAGAAAGGCCTTACTTCACAGGATACAAGCCTCGGAAAGAAGTAGCAGTACCTCTAAAATATGCAGAAGGAACCACAACGGTAGTAGGGACAACATGGGAACTGGAATACGAATGCCCGAACCGAGAAATGTATAGACTGATTCAGATGGCCTATGATTCAGGCCTCGGAGAACTAAACGCTACAGGATTCGGATTCATGAACAAGGTGAACGACTAAAAATGCTGCAGCAGTTGAAGATGCTCGGAGACTACATGGAAGAAAGAGGAGAAGGAGGCCTGAGGACTTATCTTGATATGGAGAAGCTTTCCTCCTATGATCATGTTATCTCTGTAGACTTCAGCGAATCGGGGAGCGAATTTGAATTCGATAAAGTTTCTGCTCACGATTTAGAAGGTAATGAGGAAGATGTCCTGTACAAGTTTGGTTCTTCGCGTGGGGGCGATCAGACGCCCACTTCACGGGTAACAGACATAGAGAAAACTATTCCTAGAGTTTTTGATGACTGGTTCAGTAAACAGGATTCAGAAAATTCTCTGATAAGTTCGCCGAAAGAAGAGTGGAATGAAAGACAGAAGGAAATAACTAAAGAAATCAAAGAAACATTTGAGCAGCTTGACGGCGATACAGTCTTAACAGTTCGTTTTGAGGATGAAGGAGAGTTCAAGTTCATCAAGGAGTTCGATATTTTCAAGAAAGTTTTGAAGGAGAAAGTTGCTAAGAGATGGTATGATCAGAGCTCCAAGGGCAAAAGCTTGGCAGAAGATGAAAGGTGCAGTGTCTGTAACGAAGAAAAAACGGTTTATGGATATGCATTCCCATACAAATTTTACACGGTAGACAACAAGCGCTATGCCCCTGACTTTGACCGTGGCGATTCCTGGAAAAATATTCCTATGTGCGAGGACTGTGCTTTCAGAATCAGGATAGGAAAGAAGTTCATTGACCGACAGAATTTTGGATACTATGTAGGAGAAGGCCTTAACTACTATGTAATACCGGAATTTCTTGGAGAACCAGATTACGATTTCCTTGATGCGGTGATGGATTATGAGGATACGGAAGAAGGACTTCTTGAAGCAGAAGAGTTCTACAAAAAACCGGACGACACTGTGAACCTAAACTTCATCTTCTATAAAGTCGAAAATCAATCAGAGACTATCCAGAAACAGATTGAGGATGTAGCACCATCCTATCTGAACAGATTAGATAAATCGTTTGAAGAGGTTTTCTCCAAATTTTATGGTATAGATGGATATTCCGATAATGCGTCTGACGAGATTAGACAACTAGATACATTGATCTATAGAGTACTTCCGAAGCCTAACAGAGATGGTGCTGGTAACACAGCTTTTTTCAATAAAGCAATGGATCTGACCGCAAAAGTTTTCAAAGGGAAGGAAGTTAACGAAGAAGGTCTTATCAAGAGCTTCTCTGAAGAGGAACTTTCTCGTTTCAGGAATAATGATTTCTACGGGCAGTATGCTGTCCGTACGTTCTTTTTCCTGGAGTTTTTGCGTGAAAACAATCTACTTGATTCCGAGGTTAAGGATACTATGAAGTCTTACGAACAAATCGTTGAAGATCTTGACACTGAAGAAAATCAAAATCTAAAAGAGTTTTTCTCGGATCACTCCGAGGCATTTGACGCTCCTGAGAAGAAAGCGGTTTTCCTGGAAGGCGTCTTGGCTCAGAACTTGATGGACAAGCAGCGGATGATGAGGGATACTGATGAGCCGCCTTTTAGGAAGAAGCTCGCAAACCTCAGGCTTGATAGTGCTAAGGTTAAGCAGCTTTTCCCTGAGATCAGTCAGACGCTAGATATCTATAATTCGAAGGCGGAACCGCAGTACAGGAACAGCTACTCCGATCTGAGAGAGACGATAGGCCACTACCTTCTTCTATCTGATCAGAATGACTGGAGTATTTCGGGCGATGAGATCAGCTACTTTTTCACTCTCGGTATGAGTCTAAACCAGATTTTCAAGAACAACAATAACGGTGAACAATAAAATGACAGAACTTAACGCAGAAGACGATTCACAAATTCAAAACCGATTCGAAATCATCTTTCTCTATGATGTCGAGGAAGGAAATCCTAACGGTGATCCACTGAACGAGAACAGGCCTCGCGTCGATGAACAGACTGGGGAAAATATCGTGACCGATGTACGCTTGAAAAGAACTGTAAGAGATTACCTTGACTCACAGGATGAAGGCGTATTTATCAAGGCCTCAGAGAACGAAGACGGTACCCTTCTCAGCAGGCAGGAAATGGTAGAGAAGGCGTTAGACAAAGACATCGGAGATTCCGACAAGATAGAGATTCGAGAAGAACTTCTAAACCAGTTCCTCGATGTAAGGTTGTTCGGGGCCACGATCAGCGTGGAGGATTACTCCTTTGCTATGACTGGGCCTGTGCAGTTCAAGATGGGGCGTTCAATGCATGAAGTGGACACACGTTACACCCAACAATCCGTATCTATTCCTTCAGAAGAGGGAAAAGAACAAGGAACTTTCGCAGATAGATACGATCTTCCTTACTCGCTGATCAACTTCTACGGTATTGTCAACGAGAACGCAGCAGAAGATACAAACTTGACAAGAGGTGATGTTTCCAAGCTCGCAGATGGTCTCTGGAATGGCACGAAGTCGTTGATCACCCACTCGAAGATGGCTCACAAGCCACAGGCCTTACTTATTGTAGAGTACAGCGAGGACAACTACCACATCGGAGGCCTAGACCACCTGATTGAAGCAGAGTCCGACAAAGAAGACACAGAAATCAGGAGATTCGACCAGATTGACCTGAATTACTCCGATCTGAGAGAGAAGCTGGAGGAAAAAGCCGATAAAGTTGAGAAAGTCTATGTACAGTCAGAAGAAGATATAGATCTTGGAAACCTCGAAGTAGAAGAACTTGAACTCGAGTAAAGAGCCATGGAACCGGAAAACCTGTACGGGATAGAGATAGAAGCAGACTACGGGCATTTCCGTAAAAACTTCACAACCTCTTCCCCTCTAACATATGGTGTGCCGCCAAGAACAGCAGTTTCAGGCCTTCTTGGAGCGATACTTGGACTTCCGAGAACTGGCGATGGAAACTATCACGAAGTCTTTTCTGACGAGAATTCGTTCATCGCAGTTTTGAACAGGCCTAATGAATCCACAGAGAAGCAGACTGTCAATCTGAATCTTCTGAAGATAAAGGGAGAAACTGAGAAGCTTGTCAAACTCGATGAGCCTCCTGAAAAGATTACGAGGAGCCAGGTTCCGTTTGAAGTAGTTAAGAATCCGAGATATAGAATCTACTTCAACAGCGAGGCCTTGGATGATATTGAAGAGTTTCTCAAAGAGGAAAAATCATTCTATACGCCATACTTCGGCATTTCAGAGTATATAGCAGATTATAACTACCTTGGAAAATTTAAAGTCGATAAACAAGAGGGAGAAGATGTAGTTGATAGTGTAGTACCGGCAGAGAAAGCCCAAAAGTTTGAACAGGGTAAGAAGTACTTGAAAGAAAATGTATCTCTCTTCATGAACCCTGAAAGAGAAGTCCAGAAGTTCGGTGAAGTAATCTATGAGGAAAATGGTGAGGGAGTGAAAGCGAAAGCGGAATACTTCCAGGCGAACGGAGACAAGATAATTCCACTAAGATGACACTACTCGCTCACAATGATGACTCTGGGGAAGAACAGGCACTGGAGGAACATCTCCAAAATGTAGCCGATAACTCCAGAAAAATAGTCGAAGAGAAAGAACTTGAATTCGATGAGGACATCTCCAGGTTCGTTGAGATCCTAGGCCTCTGTCACGATTTCGGTAAAGCCAACATTCTGTTCCAGGACTATCTTAACGGGAAAGATATTTCGGATAAGAAGAAACAGCACTCTCTGATATCAGCTTACTACACGTTCACAGTTCTACAGGAAGAAGGCTTCTCGGAAAAATTACAGATACTGGGATGGTTGATAATACTGAAACACCATGGCGATCTGGAAAACCTCTTCGGTGGAAAAACAGGAGAGATAAAAAAGAAGATTGGCACAGAAACCAAACAGATTCTCAATTTCCAGATAGAAAATCTCAGCGGAGAAGCAGAAGAACTCTACCAAAAATTAGGTATTGGCTATGTGCCAGAGTTCAAAGAGAAAGTTGAATCAGAACACGTGTTCAAGAAACTAAAAGAGATTTACAGAAACCAGGCGCGCGAAAGATTCGATAAGGAACCAGAAAACTTTTTCCTCACGCTCTTCTGCTACTCGGTGCTTCTTGACTCGGATAAAATGGATACGGCAGGATTTGATTACGAGGAATGGCCTTCAGTTGGAACAGAATCGGTGAAAATTCCGAGCGATGCCGTTGATAACTACAAGAAAGCTCAGGGATGGGATGATCCAAAGTCGGAGATTAACAAGATTAGGCAGGAGGCCTATCAAGAGGCAGAAAAAATCATTGAAGGAGAGGAGGATTTGATGACGCTTACCCTGCCGACTGGAGCAGGGAAGACGTTGACAGCTCTCAACATGGCCTTGAAGATGAGATTAGAATCTGATTTGGAAAGATCTCCAAGGATAATCTACTCGTTGCCGTTCCTCAGCATCATAGACCAGAACTACGAGGTCGTCCAGAACGTACTGGAAAATGAAGGTCTTCTAGAGGAGGATAAGGAGAGGCCTGAGCTGCTTCTAAGACATGATCATTTATCACCAGGTTACGCAGAAAATATGTCTGATGAAGAAAGAGAAGAGGAAGAGGAGAAAAATCCTGGAAATCCAATTCTCTTGACTGAGGGATGGAACTCGGAGATCGTGAACACTACTTTTGTCCAGTTCTTTGAAACCCTTTTCTCGACGGAGAACTCTCAAGCCCGAAAATTCCACAAAATCGCGAACTCCATTATTTTACTGGATGAAATCCAGTCTTTACCGATCAAGTACTGGAAACCAGTAGAAGAGGCCTTCAAAGTCTTGGCGGAGAAATTCAATACTAAAATTATTTTGATGACGGCGACACAGCCAGAGCTGATAGAAAAAGAGGATAGTGAAGAGGCTATACCGGAAGAGAAAGAAGAGGAGTACTTTAAGACCTTTGATCGTGTTGATTATGAGTTTGACTTGGAGTTAAATGATTTAGAGGTTCTGACCGATGAAGTAGAATCTGAGGCAGAAACTGGCAAGGATTTGATGGTGGTTATGAATACTAAGAGTTCTGCTAAGCAGCTGTACGAGGCGCTTAATGATGTTGATAGCAGGATTATTTTTCTTTCAACAGATATTCTTCCCAAGCACAGGGAGGAGCGGATTAGAGAGATTAAGGAGTCTGATGAACCTGTTTTGGTGGTGACTACGCAGTTGATTGAGGCAGGAGTCGATATTGATATGGATATTGTATGGCGGGATTTCGCACCGCTTGATTCGATTGTTCAAACTGCTGGAAGATGTAACCGTGAGGATTCAAAGGATAAAGGCTTGGTTAAAGTCGTCAAGCTTGAGGATGAGCACGGCAGAGCGTACTGTAACTACGTATATACAGGTGACTCAGATAGCGGTCTGATAGGTTACACGCAGGAAGTTATAGAGGATTTCTCGGGCAGGGTTTCGGAGGCGGAGTTCAACCGCAAAGCAGTCAAAGACTACTTCAGCATTGTGAATGAGAGAAAGAATCAGGATCACGAGGATGTGCTCAAAAATATCAAGGAGCTGAACTTCTCGGATATCGATGTAAGTCTGATAGAGAACATTCAGTCCGTCCCGATTTTTGTCCATTCTGAAGGATCTAACCAAGTATATCAGCAAGTAAACGAGATCTACGATAAACCTTATTTTGAGAGAAGAAAGGAGATGCAGGAGCTGAAATCCGAGTTCCACAGTTTCATAGTGAACGCAAGAATTTATGGTGACGAATCGAAACTTTCAGGTCTTAACAGCACAGAATTCTCTGACAATTTCAAGGAGATAGAAAAAAGCAAGATTGGAAAAACTGAGGATGACTGGTACCATGAAGTTACAGGGTTTCAGATACCAGATTCTAAAGTAGGTGATAGAATCCTGTGACAGAGTTCGTGGATACAAGAGAAAAGCCGAAAGTCACGGGAGTCATGATTCAGTACTATTATGTGTCAAAGAAGGAGCTGTGGTACTTTGCGAACAACGTGAACATGAACTATGATGACAGCAATATCGATATTGGGAACCAGATTCAGGATTCCAGTTTCTCCCGTGAAAACACTAGAAATGTCTTGATTGATGGCACGATCGCAGTAGATATAGTTGAGGGGAAAGACAGGATTTACGAGGTGAAGAAGTCCTCAACACTTAGAAAACCTGCAGTCATGCAGTTGAAGTACTATCTCTGGTATTTGAAGAATAAGAAAGGCGTTGAGATGGAAGGGGAATTGAAGATTCCGGAGGAGAAAAAGACTGAGATAATAGAACTGACAGCGGAAGATGAAGAAGAGATAGAAGAGGTAGTTGAGGAGATCAGAGATATAATCACAAGTGATACACCGCCAGATGCTGACTTGGAAAAACTGCCGGAAAACGCTAGTTACAGCGACTTTTTCAAAATTTAGGGTGAAGAAAATTAAGAAAAACTATTATGTGACTACTAACGGAGAATTGAAGAGAAGAGACAATACAATACAACTACAGACGGAAGATGGTGAGAAAAAGAAGATACCGGTCAAGATCTGTAACTCTCTTCATCTAATGGGACAACTACATTTCAACACGCGATTCTTTGAGTTCCTCGGCAAACACGAAACTCTGGC